>JASMHM010000003.1 GCA_030750765.1 Candidatus Woesearchaeota archaeon
GAGACTGGCGAGCATGCAGAGCCAGATCAAGAGCGTTGGGTGGCCGACCCTGTAGACGGAACCACCGTGCGTCTGATAGGAGGAAACTTGTGGAGTAGCGTGCTGGCACTTATTGATCCCGTAACCCAAAACATATCCTTTGTCAGCGTCTACCAGCCTACCGCCCACACACAATATCTTTTTGTTGATGGAAAGGGAAGTTGGAAGGAGACCGTCGTCCACGAAGTCGGACGGCGTCCTAGAAGGCAATCAACGTGGATGTATGGAGAGGATAGTTCTGCACTAGGAGAACTCAGAGGGTGCGCATACATTCCTGCAAGATACAAAAAAAACGTTCCAGGCATGGATTGCAAGCTCGAAAGCATTTTCAGATACATCCATCACCCCGAAATCAAAGACGGTCGCGACTATCGCATCGCTGACGTCAGACCCGGAAGTGGAAGTGCGTCCTTGATGGCGTGTCATGTTGCAGATGGACGCATGGAATTCCAAGTCTTGTACCAGCAAGGAGCCTACGATCTCTTAGGATTTAAGATAGCAGAGGCTGCACACCGTGAGGCTAGCGCAGGATTCAAGGACCACGAAGAGGGAGATATCAACTTAATCACAACCGCAGGTCTAAGACGCGTGAACGGTGCAGTGTACAACAAAGAAACTACCAAGCGATTAGTGAATACTCTTTTGCTCCACCCAGAAGCGAGCACCGTCGACGAGTTAACAGCACTCATGGAGTAGCAAACCTTTATAAACTCCCAACTTGTGAGCAGAATCATGGATACAAAGAATGTTCCTGCTAATAACATCAAGGTTGGCAGTTTCATCCTAATCGAGGGTGTGTGTTGCAAAGTAGTAGACACAGCCACGAGCAAGAGTGGCAAACACGGCCATGCAAAATGCAGAATAGTGGCAGTAAGTCTTGTAGGTAACAAGAAAAAAGACATTGTCATGGGTTCACAATCAAGCGTAGAAGTTCCCATCATCGAAAAGAAGAACGCCCAAGTGATGAGCGTCTCTGGCGATACCGCCAACGTGATGGATCAAGAAACATACGAAACCTTAGACTTGCCCATCCCAGAAGAACTCAAGGGCCAAGTCAAAGAAGGCAGCCTAGTCCTCTACTGGGTGATCGGCGATGACAAAGTGATCAAGCAAGTGAGGGAGGGTAACTAATGGCAAAATTTCCAGAAGCTGAGGCAAGACTCAGAATCAACAAGTTCGTCTGCAGACGGTGTAAAACTGTCATGCGCGGACCCAGTATCAAGTTCGTCAAAAAAGAGATCAAGTGCCGCAGTTGTGCGGGCAGAGCTTTCAAGGCGAAACGCAAAAAATGATTAACGACGCTTCACTGACTTTAATCTTTGTAGCGTTGGTATGTCTGCTTTTATGGAGGCACCGACGCAAGATCGAGTTTCAGGGAGCCTTTCCCCTCTTGTATGTTGTCTTAATGCGCACCGGCATCGGCCTCAAAAGCATGAGTCGGATCGCAAATCGATTCCCACGCTTGTTTAATGGTGTCTACACTGCAGGTATTGGCATCGGCTTTGCAGGTATGGCACTTATCTTAGTAGAATTGGTCCGTGTAACCATCAAACTCTTCCAAGGAGGAACCTCAGGTGTCGTTCCCGTACTCCCTATCGAAGCTAAGGGCGTCTTTTACGTTCCCTTCCTGTACTGGATCATCAGTATCTTTGTGATAGCATTAGTTCACGAACTAAGCCACGGCGTGGCTGCAAGAACCTTCAAAGTTCCTGTAAGGAGTTCTGGCATCGCATTCTTATGTGCAGTACTACCCATCATTCCCGCAGCGTTTGTAGAACCAGATGAAGAATACCTACAAAAACAGGGCATGAAGAAGCAGCTAGGCATTTTCGCTGCAGGAGCGCTAGCAAACATCGTGTTCGGCTTCCTGTTCTTAGGATTCGCGTTACTAACAGCTTGGGCAGTCCAAGACATCGTCCACGCGCAAGGAGTCAGCGTGACCAGCGTTGTGGACAACAGCCCAGCAAGCACGGCAGGCCTGCCTGAAGGCATGCGCATCACCGAAGTGAACGGACAAGAGATTACCGACACCCGCGATCTTATGGAAGTCTTAGAAGCATCAAAGCCCAACCAGGAATGGCAACTTACGACTAACGAAACCGCGTATCCTTTTGTGCTTGGAGCACGAGAGGACGATGCAAACAAAGCTTACATGGGGCTGAACCTTCAAGACAGCGTGATGATCACACCAAGAAACGTTATAGATCATGCCGCCATCTGGCTTCTAGGATTGTTTAGATGGTTGTTCGCCTTAAACATTGGCATCGCACTCTTCAATCTACTTCCTATCGGTCCTTTGGACGGCGGAAGAATGTTAAAACTTGTTCTTGACCGCTGGCAAAAACCCAAAGTGTGGAGATTTGTCAGCACTGCAGCATTTTTGCTAGTGATTGGCAACATCGCTGCTGGATTTATTTAAGATCTCTCAGATACTCAAGTTGAGGCGCGACAGAGGGCGGTAGAAGTCGTTCTTCTCCATCTGCAACGATACAAGCAGGATCCAGTAACACCTCATAGGTGTGTCTCCCTCTACCAGGAAGCGTGAAATCAAGGTACGGAGTCGCACCGAAGGCACATATGGTGAAGAGCTTTGCTCCCAACGCCTCCAAGCCTTCATCAGTTACGAGAGTAAGCAGGTTGGCGTAGTGATAATAATACCACTGGAAGCGGGTTTCCCGGTATTGAGACGAGCAAGAAGAAAAGTCAGGGTGTTGTATCTCAACATAGTTGCTAGCGGTCTCCACCAGCGTTTGCAAGGTCTCTTCCTCGGTGTTCTTGAGATAGGTTGCTACCCTATCCCAGGGCATCCCATGCAAATCCACACAATACTGCTCTACATGGTCAAGTTCGTGATGGAACCAGGAAGCCACATCATACTCGTTCTGGGTATTCACATCCGTAAAAAGAAGGGGCAAGAAGTACAGGGTCAGATCGATCTTCTTTCCTAGTTTTGTGTCTCGGTCTTTTTCATGGGTTGCCTCCAGAGTCGCGACAAGTCCTTCTCGAAAAAACCTTTTGGGCATGGTTTGTAGTCTTTCTTTGTTCAAAAACTCCACAGTAACATGGTCAGGAATGTGTACGCGATCGTCAAGGGATGCAAATTCACGCACAAATTGAGCCTGTACTAAAGGATTCTTCCTGGCCTGTTGGTAAAATATGGTACGATCTGCTTTTGGTGGCTTTGCTGGAGCCGCAGCAGAAGATTCGATGAATTTAGGCGCATTAATAGTCGACGGAGTGTGAGAATGTCGAAGTTTTGGGCAGTATTGTAGAAACGCAGCTCCCGCAACGAAAGCAAGAATCCCTGATAACCACCACACACGACCCATAAGGAACATAAGTGGGGAAACCTTTATCAATATTGGGCAAGAATCACGTCTTTCCTAAGGAATAATAACGTTTTTCTACCTTATCTCCCCAGCTGTACCTTCCCTTCTCAGTCTTCACAGAGACCACCTTGAACAGCCCTATCTTGACTCCTTGGCGAAGATGATAGTACACATTCTCCAGCGTAGTTGGAGGAAATTTCTCAAGGTAGAGCTTGTGGATCTGGTAACCATAAGCTTTCTTAACGTTCGTCAGAATAGCAACTATACGTTCTCTCACAATGCTTCCTGGAGGACGACCCCTACCCATGTCCGAAAAACATCCGACAGACATAAAAACCTTCCGAATTTTCTTCTATATAGAAAAGAAATGGATGTTGCGTGGATCTACCAAGACTTCCCGGAGATCGCAAGAGCAGAGATAGAGACGCTCGCAGGGAAAGCAAAAAGAGAGGATGACCTTGTTTTTGTAGATGCTTCCCTGAAGAACTTAGAAAAAAGGCTAGCCTTCACCAAGGCAACCTACAAAATACTGTTTTCTTGCAAAGAAGAAGATCTTGAAAGCACATGTAAGAAACACCCTTGGAAGATTACTAAAGATTTCCGTGTCAGCACAAGCAAGAGTCCGGTAGATGCGGCAAAGATAGGTCATTTCATCAAGACAGCATCAGGAAAACAAGTCAATCTTCACACCCCCACCAACCATTTCATGGTATTTGGTCGGGATCGCTTATACGTTTGCGAGCTCCACGGCGTGAATGACTCACAATTCGAGAAAAGAAGAGGGAAACATCGTCCAGCCCCTCACCCTACCACGATGCATCCCAAACTTGCTAGAGCTTTAGTAAACTTGACAGGCATCAAAAAGGGAAAATTTACCGACCCCATGTGTGGAAGTGGGGGATTGTTGATAGAATCTGCACTGATCGGATTCTCCAGCGAAGGTATAGACCTGGATAGTCGGTTGCTTGCAAAAGCAAAACAAAACCTGCAATATTTTGGCGTCACAGCAACCTTGACAAAGGGTGACAGCACCCAACTCAAGAAGAAACTCAAGCATACAGCCCTAGACCTTCCATACGGTAGAGGCACGACCAAAAAAGATCTTGAAAAAACCTACCAGGCAATGATTGCCATGCTCGGACGCAACCTTACCGGTACTGCAGTCATCATGTACCCGCACTGGGCAGATGTGCCCACACTTGTCAAGAAAGCAGGACTATCCGTTCGCTACACCTTAGAAGCATACTCACATCGATTGCTCACTAGAAAGATAGTAGTTTGCTATGCGTAAATGATCATGCTAGAGGCAATCTCGAAATCATTCATGACAGGGGTGCTTCCTTTAACACGACGATCCTTACGGTTGATCGCACCAACAAATCGAGCCATCTCATCTGCGTCGGTCACTGGACGAATGGCGCCCCACCCATCTTGAAGATGCTCCACAATCTCATCAACCCTCTCAGGGGTCACGGACTCTCCTCGCCCCATCGCCGCGGTAATAGCGACCGACGCCATGCCCATAACATGCGGAAGCGGCATCACTTGGAAGAGGTAGAGCATGCCGTTAGGAGTGTAGTTGCCGCGCGCGCCTAGATTGCCCACTCGCTCGTCAAACACCACATCTACGTACCCATCTCCGAGCCTCACCCCGTTTCGGAATTCATCAAAAAAGGTAGACGCATAATCATCTAGAACGATGAGATCACTTCCTCTCCACACTCGGTTTGTTCGACGGTACATAGCCACTGCTACTCCCAAATCTTTACTTCAGATATAGATATCTACAGTCTTGTCGACGATAACACCATATAAAGTTTGTTTACTACTCCAGAATTGCGACTCACTTTTTGAGGTGCTTGGCTAAGTACATCATTGTTGACACGATAGCATCAGGAGACAAAGAAATGCTGTCAATGCCTAGATTGGTCAACCATACCGCCATCTCAGGATAGGTAGAGGGCATGTCACCACAGATGCCTATCTTCTTGTTTGCCTTCTTGGCGTTGTGGATGGCTAAGGAAAGCATTCTCTTCAATCCCTCTCCGCGCTCATCATACAAGTGCTCGATAAGCTCTGAATCTCTATCCACACCCATGGTGAATTGGGTGAGATCATTACTCCCGATACTGAAGCCATCAAAGATTTTAGCATACTCTTCCCCAAGAATGACATTAACAGGAATCTCACACATCACATACACTTGCAATCCTTTGTGGTGCTGCTTTAATCCGTTTTTTGCCATGATCTTCAACACTTTCTTGCCTTCCTCAGGAGAACGACACATCGGAATCATGCATTTGATGTTGTGGAGACCGAACTCATCTCTAGCTTTTGCCAGCGCTTTACACTCTAGCGCAAACGCAGGGGCGTAGCTTTCAGAATAGTAACGCGCAGCACCCCTCCAACCAATCATAGGGTTTGCTTCCACAGGTTCGAAATTTTTCCCGCCAATAAGATTGGCATACTCATTACTTTTGAAGTCAGAAAAACGAACGATGACATCCTCAGGATAGAATGCCGCACCAATCGTACCGATACCCTCGGCGAGCTTGTCCACGAAGAACTGCGCCTTGTCTTTGTATCCCTTTGTCAAAACAGCTATTTTTTTCTTTGCATCTTCCTCCACCTTCTCCGGACGCAGCAATGCTAAAGGATGTATCTTGATGTATTCATTGATGATGAACTCTTCACGCGCTAACCCAACTCCGTGGTGGGGTAACATGGCAAGATCGAACGCTTCATCAGGGTTGCCAATGTTCATCATGATTTTTACTGGCAATTTTGGTATGCTCTTGAGAGATATGGTTTTGACAGCAAACTTGAGTTGGCCCTTCAAAACTTTGCCCAGCTCTCCTTCAGAGCAACACACAGTGACGTCTTGGCCTTGCTTCAGTTTTTCAGTAGCATCATTCGTTCCCACGATGCATGGGAGGCCTAGCTCTCTTGAAACGATTGCTGCGTGACTCGTTCTTCCACCTCTGTTGGTGACGATGGCCTTTGCCTGACGCATGATAGGCACCCAATCCGGATCGGTCATCTCGGTAACCAATATCTCGCCAGGTTTGAACTTCTCGATATCGTGAGCTTCGCGGATGATGTTCACCTTACCCGAAGAAATCTTCTTACCTACAGCTTTTCCTGAGACGAGCAATTCGCCTTGCTGCTCCAGTTTAAACTCTTCATAGGAATCCCTGTTCCTGTTGGATTGTACTGTTTCCGGTCGCGCCTGTACGATAAATAATTCCTTAGTAAATCCGTCAATAGCCCATTCGATGTCCATGGGCGTCCAGTGACCTCTTTTCTTGGAATAATGATCTTCAATAATGCAGGCCCATGCAGCAAGTTGCAACACTCCTTGGTCATCCAAACAAAACTTTTCACGATGGCTCTCTGGCGTGGGAACAGTCTTGATGGGCTTGCTGCTATCTTTGGAGTAAATAATCTTGGTTGCCTTCTCTCCGAGTCTTCTTTGCACGATGCTGTGGAAGCCTTGTTTGAGTGTGGGCTTGAAAACATACCATTCGTCTGGGTTCACGGCTCCTTGGACGACATTCTCTCCGAGACCGTAACTTCCCGTAATGTAGACAACGTTGGGAAAGCCACTTTCTGTATCTAGAGTAAAAATAACACCTGCGCTGCCTGCGTCACTCCTCACCATGCGCTGACAGCCAATGCTGAGAGCTACCTTGAAATGATCAAATCCTTTTTCTGCACGATAGGCAATCGCCCGATTGGTAAACAAGGAGGCAAAGCAACGCTTGCAAGAATCCATAAGGTCGTGTTCGCCACGAACGTTCAAGAAGGTCTCTTGCTGTCCTGCAAAGCTTGCGTCTGGCAGGTCCTCTGCTGTTGCAGAGCTTCTCACCGCAACATCCACATGCTCGCGTTTGGCTTGTTTGGATAGTTTACGATAAGCAACAATGATCTCTTGCTTCAAATCATGAGGAAAATCACAGTGTGAGATGATGTGGCGGCAGGCTTCTCCTGCTTTTGCGAGCGCCTTGACATCAGTATGGTCTACACCCTTGAGCGCTTTTTTGATCTGCTCATCAGCATTATTTTTTTCCAAAAAGTGACGGTAGGCAGTGGCAGTAACTGCAAATCCATTAGGAATTCGAACTCCTTGCTTGGTAAGGTTTTGATACATCTCACCTAAACTTGCGTTCTTGCCACCTACAAGCCCCACATCTTCGATACCCACCTCATCAAACCAGAGCACCAGGGCATGCTTCTTGTTCATGCTTTAAAAGTGAGCCCACCCCTATATAATGCTTACGACGAGGGCTTACCACTACCCAGAGCGAAAACCATATAAGAATGAACACTTGACCCACACGCATGGACCCGTTTAGCTGGTTGTTCCAGCACGAAGAAGGAACAAGTGTGGAGCACGCACTCTTACACGAACTCTTCCAAGCTAGACGGAGCAAACAGCACGTCATGATGCAAGCTCACGAAAGAAACAATCCTTTCTTGCTTCGCCATCTTCCTGCACTAAATGATCGCGTGCTGCAAGCGTTGGACAACATCCAGCAGGCAGGTACCACACTCCTCATCCAGAAAGTGGTGGACCAGAGTCATGCACAACTCCAAGAAGCCATCCCACAATTGCAAGGAAGGCACAAAAAACGGGCAACCCTTGCCAGACAAGCCCTAGCACAAGTTCAACAATCCAAGAAAAGTATGATCGCGTTTGCCGGAGAGGCTGCAGTAGATTGTTCTCGCCAGATGGCAAGCGTGCACAAGAGTTTTGCACTCCTGGACCGTGCTCTCCATTCCCAGACCCAAAGCGTGGAGGACAAGGACTGGGAAAGCGTGGCACATTATACAGAACAGGAACAGGATGCGCACGCCGCACTCAACACAAGCCTCCAAAATCTCACCCAGCACGTTATCGGATGCGCAGAAGCTAAACATTTTTAAGGCAGAGGGAAACGATCACCTCATGAAAAGAGCATTATTGCTGTTGCTATTGGTGGCCTGCGTACCTAGCTTTGACTTCGTAGGCATAGAAAAACAAGTAGACCAGTTGAGTATCAAACATGGTGGCCCAGGATGGAAATTAGAAGGCATTGATGGCTTGATGAATCCGTTAGACACCATAGACGCACATCTTACCGATCTTAAAGAGTTACAACTACAATTGGAAGGCAAACCGCAAAAAGAAGCGAGCAGTATGTTGATCGAGACCCGTATCAGCATGTTACAAAGCCAACAATACTTCTTAGAATCGCAAGTACTAGACCCAAGACCTCTAGCAGAGATTGTGTTGACAGGAAGTGATACCTTGATCAACGCTAGCATCGAACGATTTAGCTGTGCAAACAGAAACAAAATAATCACGGCCACCATCCTCTTAGAACGCTCTTTAAACAGGGCCCATGACGCCATCAACCAACTAGACCTCTTGTTGCAACAACACGAGTTTGCCCGCCCTATCATTGGCACAGATGACACTCGTCCCAAGTTCTACACCGCAAGATTAGGCAAGGTTTGGACTACTATACGCGTGAATAACGTTCTCGTGAGCCAATGTCGATAGGACAACCTTTTTAAAGGAACCGAGTGTTGATACGGTAATGGAAATCAAGATTCTCGAAGAGAGCAAAGATCGGTTGTTGTTTGATATTGAAGGCGAGACCAGCACGTTAGCAAACGCGCTTAAGCAAGAGCTCACCCAAGACAGCCATGTCAAGAACGCAGGGTACAACGTACCCCACCCATTAATCGAGACACCACGCATTCTGGTAGAGACAGACGGTGCAGATCCTAAGAAGATCGTCGCGGAAGCTTGCAAAAGAATCCGCAAAGAAGTCTCTAAACTGAAAGACCAAGCAAAGGTGTTGAAGTAATGCCCGACTTCTTACAAACATTCTCGATTCCAGAACATGTTGAAGAGATACCTTCAGACGAAGCACCCACCGAAGATACTGCAGGAAGATTAATAGAGGAATTGGACGCAAAATACGAAGTTTTCAAAAGCAAAGACGTTGCGTTTCACCTTCCTAGACCCATAACTGTGATCGGTACAGACGCTGAGGCAGCCGAGATAGTGCAAGAGATAGCTCCCGTGTACTCTCCTGGCCCCATACAGGGAAAAACCTAAAACTATTTATCTTCTAGAGCGTGCCCAAAGCCATGTTCGTACGTGTCAAGAAAATATCTGGGAATGACTATGCCTATCTTGTGGAGAATGCATGGACAAAATACGGCACTAGACAGCGAGTGACTGCCTATCTCGGCAAAGTTATCCGACCAAAAACAGTAGAAGAGTATCCGTATCCTGAACTTAAGAATCATAAGCAAGCTATCCAAGAACTCATCAAAAGAGAGCTACAAAATAAGGGCTTCAAAGAAGAAGACAAGCTGTGGGTGCTGGAAGACTTATCTGTAAACCTAGAAAGCGGCGAAGTAAAGAAGAAAAACAAGGATGTTGCTCTAGGGATGAACGAAGGATTTCTCACCAAAGCAACATACCAACAAGCTTTGCACTTCAAGCTCGGCGAAACTCATGATGAGAGTGCAAAGGCGCTAGCAGCCGCCTGCTTGGAAGCAGGCATCAAACTTTCAGATGCAGCATTTGTGAGATTGTTCGAACTACAACAACCCCAAGAAACCACCACTAAAGTAGAGTATTGAAGGTTTCACAACATTTTTAAAGAACCTCTTGATCCAAAGCCTCATGGTTCCAAAACATATAGGCTTCATTCTCGACGGCAACAGAAGACTTGCTAAGCGATTAATGGTCAAACCATGGAAAGGCCACGAGTGGGGTAAAGACAAAGTATTGAAAGTGCTTGATTGGACCAAAAAACTAGGAGTGGAAGAGATAACCTTCTACGCCTTAAGCATCCAAAACCTAGGAAGACCAAAACAAGAACTCGACCACATCATGAGACTAGCCCAAGAAGGCTTTGAGGAACTCAAAACAAAGGCAGCAGACCTCAAAGAAGAAGGCGTGCGTATCAACATCATCGGACGCACACAATTACTACCCGCATCCTTACAACAGACCATCAAAGAATTGATGGAACTCACGAAAAACAACACCAAAAGAATGGTCAATTTTGCGCTTGCGTATGGTGGCAGGGAAGAAGTCATAGATGCAGTTACCAACATAGCCAAACAAGTAAAGGAAGGCAAGCTAGACATTGACGCCATCAACGAAGAAAGTTTTTCTGAAAACCTCTACAGTAAAGGAGAGCCAGACCTTATCATACGGACGGGCGGAGACAAGAGAACAAGCAATTTCTTACCCTGGCAGTCCATCTACTCAGAATGGTTCTTCCTAGACAAGTTCTGGCCAGAATTCGAAGAGGCAGACCTTCTTGCCGTCGTGGAAGAATACGGACAGCGCGAAAGACGCCACGGAAAGTAGCAAAGCTTATATACTTCTTCGTCCTTATATAATAGTTACAAAAAGGTTCTTATGGCAAAAGTAAAAGATCTAGCAACAGTTCTGACCGTCGGTCTAGGCACTATTGCGTTCGGAGTCACGAGCGTTGTTATCGCCGTTTCAGTAGCCCACGGAATGTGGCAGGAAAACCGAGTATGGTATCGTAACATGAGTAAGGCCAAAGTAGGCATGAGCATACAAGACGGACAACCCGGTCAAAGCGTGGCCGACCAAGCAGACTTCTGCCGCAGAGCAGGAATCGACCCCTGCCACATCAACTATGAAGGCCGTATGGACCTCAGAAAAGTAGACTCTGCTAAACTCGCAAGAGCCGTAGAGAGCTACAAACGCAACTAGCCAGATAAGCAATAACTATTTATACTTCTCTAACTTCTATAATTACATGAATTTAGTACTAGGAGCCAATGCAGGCGTTCTACCTAGTACTACTACAATGAAGCCAACGGCTTAAGCCGTGACACCTTCTCTTCTTCACAAAAACTGAGTTTTTTTGGGCTGGTAACCCTCTACAATTTCTCGGCGGTGAGAAGCAAGATCGTGTTGGATGTTTGGTAACAACGATAGAGAGGAGGCTATCATGATAGTGATAAAAATAGGCGGAAGTGTGCTCGCCAACGAGGCACGATATCAGCAGATGGCCAGGAACATAAAGCAGCTGCAAGATGACGTGTGTGTGGTGGTGAGTGCGAGACAAGGAGAGACGGAAGAAAGAATTAGAGAGATACGAGCAGAAGACGAGGCACAGCTTCGGCTAGCCCTAGCTGGGGACCAGGAGTATGCCACATACAACGTACCTGAGGTAGCCAGACACATGGTGCAAGGAGAGATTGACAGCGCCCATCGTCTGGCACAGTACATTGACGGAGCAGAGATCGTGGTACAGGACGGTAGGTTCCCTATCATCGCCAACCACAGCTATCTCTGTGGACGCGTGGAAGAGGTAAAGGAATGGCAACCCAAAGGAAAGTGCGCGGTGATTGCAGGGTATGGTGCTATCAATGGCGCAAACGAAGTAGTGTTACTAGGAAGGAATTCCAGCGATCTCGTTGCAGCCTGGATGGCACGCATCGTAGACGCACAAAGACTCGTGTACGTCAAAGACGTAGAGGAAGTGTTTGCAGACTTTGGTAGTGATAACCAAAGAATGCTCGACCACATCAGCCTGGCAGAAGCCAGAAAGGCAGGAAAAGTGCTGGACGCGCGTATTTGTGATGTTATAGAAGAACAACGCTTTGACGTGCGCATCGGTCACTTTGAGAACATAGAAGACCTTGCCGAAGGAAGAGGAGGAACGTGCATCCAAACAACAGCTTTATAAACGGAGGGCCAACCTACAACATAACCCGAATACTACCATGCGTCGCATGGCAGGAGGGACTATGAAAGAAGCATTCCTAAAAGCGTGGAAGACTGCAAAAGAAGGCTCACCTAAACGAAAGTTTACACAATCTGGCGAGCTAATCATCACGCTGAAAGATCTTGACATAAAAAAGCAAGACAATCAGATAGATGTGTTCTTACAGCTACCTCACGCTACCGGAAAGAAGATCAAACTCTGCGCCCTTGTAGGCCCAGAATTGGCAGCACAAGCAAAAGAAGCTTGTGACACCGTCATCCTAGCAGAAGAGTTCAAAACCTACAAAGACAAGAAGGTGTTGAAGAAACTAGCAGAAGACCACGATCATTTCATCGCACAAGCAAACATCATGGCAGACGTTGCCAAGACCTTTGGAAAGATTTTCGGACCAAAAGGAAAGATGCCCAACCCAAAAGCAGGATGTGTGGTGCCACCAAACGCAAACATCAAACAAATAACCGACAGACTCAGAAAGCTCACTAGACTTCTTACTAGAAACCAGTTCAACACCAAATCGTTGATTGGTAAGGAAGACCAAGACGATGCAGAAGTGGTAGACAACTGCATTGCCATCTACAACCAAGTGCTCTCAAACTTACCAGGAGAAAAAGCCAACATCAAGAGTGTGCTGCTAAAAACAAGCATGGGCAAGCCCGTGAAGGTGAAAGTATGAGCGAAAAACCTAAAGCTCGCGTGAGCGAATCAAAAAAGAAGCGCGTCAAGGAACTCATCGAGATACTCAAGGCTAACACCGCCATAGGCATTGCAGACCTAGAAAGCCTACCTGCAGGCGCCATGGCAAAGATCAAGAAAAACCTACGAGGCAAAGCCAAGATCATCGTAAGTAAGAAACCACTCATCGAGATAGCCATCAAAGAAGCAGGCATCGACAAGCTCGACCAACTACTAGAACACAAAACCGTGATGCCCGCGTTTGTCGTAGGCAAAGAAGATCCATTCAAGATTTACGCCGCCATCAAAAAGGGCAAGACCAAAGCACCAGCCAAAGAAGGACAAGTAGCTCCCACAGACATCGTCGTTCCAGCAGGACCTACCTCCTTCACACCCGGGCCCATCATCTCAGAACTAGCCCAACTAAAAATCAAAGCAGGCGTAGAAGAAGGCAAGATAGCCATCAAAGAAGACGCACACGTCATAAAGGAAGGAGAGACCTTTAGCCCAGAACTTGCAGGCATGCTCTCACGACTGGGCATCCAACCCATGGAAATCGGACTGAACGTGAAAGCCATGTACGAAAAAGGCATGATCTATGCTAAAGATGTTTTGGGCATTGACGAAGACCAACTCATAGCAGACATCACACTCGCAGCACAACAAAGCATGAACCTGGCAATAGAAGCAGGCGTTGTTAACAGCACGACAAGCGTGATGTTGATAGAGAAAGCCGCTCGCCAAGCGAATGCGTTGCAAAGCGTTGTTGACGAGGCCAAACCTGAAGAGAAAAAAGAGGAAGCCAAAACAGAAGAGGCTAAACCTGAAGAAAAGGCAGCGGAAAAGCCTGAAGAGAAGGCCGAACCCGAGAAGAAAGAAGAACCAGCGAAAGCTGAGAAAACCGATCAAACTAAAGATCAAGGAGGAAAATAGATGGAATATGTATATGCGGCACTGTTGATCCACAAAGCCGGTGGCAAAGTGGAAGAGGCTAGTGTGAAGAAGGTATTGGAAGCCGCGGGCATCCAACCTGACGAAGCCAGATTGAAGGCTTTGTGCGCAGCGCTACAAGACGTCAACATTGACGAAGCTGTAGAAAAAGCAGCAACCGTAGCAGCCCCTGCAGGCGACGCCGCACCCAAAGAGGAAAAGAAGAAAGAAGAGAAAAAAGAAGAAGTGAACGAAGAACAGGCAGCAGCCGGTTTGAGCGCACTCTTCGGATAGACCCACCATGGAGGCAAAGATCAACGCCCTCAAACGTAGTCTGGAAGAGCTAGGCAGCACTATCCGCGACGCGATAGCAAAGAGGAGGGCAACAGGGAAGCAGATCGCTTCAAAGATCAACCAAACCAAGGAGCTCAGAACAGAAAGGAACGAGCTCACGGATGCCGTCAAGGATCTCAAACAACAGCGTAGACAGCAGAATAAAAAACTGAAGAGCGCGCTGGACAAAGTACGCAGCATTCCTCGAGAAAAAACTAACTCTGCCGGTCTCAAGAAAAGAATTGATGATCTAGAGTATGAGCTGGAAACCGAAGCACCATCGTATGCACAAGAGCAAAAGATGATGAAGCAGATCAACACACTACGAAAAGAGTTCAAAGCAGCGCAAGCACAGGAAGCGCTAAACAAAGACCGCGCCGTACTCAAAGATGATCTCACTGCCACTCGCGGAGAGGCAGACGAAACGCACAAGAACATCCAAACTAAAGCGCAAGACAGCCAGGAAAGGCACGAGAAAATTATCACGCTCAACAAAGAAATAGACACGCTAAAAGCAGAAGAAGACAAGATCAAAAAAGAGATTGACGACAATACAACAGAAGAGGCCAAACAAAAAGTTCAGCTTAAGAAACTCATGAAAGAGGCCGGCATCGAAGAAGAACCAGATGCTAAAAGTCTTAAAAAGAAACTGCACGACAAGAAAAAGGTTGCAGAAACCAAACTCGCCAAAGGAGAGAAGCTCACGACTGATGATCTTCTAGCCTTACAAGGATGAAAGTTGCGGGACAGATTGCGGACATCTCAGAAGCAATAAGTGGAGAGACTGAAAAAGCTATTAAGGTGCTTACACCGCTGGTGATTTGTGACCCTGTTAAGAACGTGAGAGACGCAGGAATCTCCGCCCTCCTTGCCCAGCCCTGGATTGGCCCTTGGAAGGTCAGAGGAGGCAGGATGGCAGACGGACAGCTGATGCTCAAACTAAGCGAAGATGACAAAACTTTTGTGTGGGCTATTGTTGATGAGGCTCCAAAAGAGTATCAAAACAAACCTGCAACATACCATCCCTTTGAGGTAGAATAAATCTATTGCGACTTAGCAAACTCTGTGTACTTACAATTGCCACAGTGTTTTCTTTCCTTGTGCACTGCTAAGAAATATCCTGCGCCACATTTGGGGCAGTGTGGGTTGACACGCGTTACCGTGTCTCCTTTAACTTCATACAAGGGCTTTCGCGGCTTCTTCTTTTTTTCTGGCTTCTCACTCTTCTTGTCGTCAGCCATTATTCCTTACTCTCCGCTTTTCCCTCAGGTTTAGCTTCTGGCTTTGCTTCAGGTTTAGCCTCAGCCTTCTCTTCGGGTTTAGCTTCTGCTTTTTCCTCAGGCTTAGCTTCAGCTTTCGCATCTGGCTTGGCTTCTTCTTCGCCTTCCTTCTTTGGCTTTGCCTTTACTTTAGGTTGGAATTTTTTGAGTGCTTCTTCGGTTTCGTACACGCATGCTTTGAATTCCGCGTGTGTCCTTCCATAATCAGATTGAATGGTTCGGATGACTACAACTTTAGCGTCGCACTTGCATTCTTTTGCTAATGCTTCTTGCAACTCTTTGTTTGAGGGTGTTGCCTTATCAAATACTAAACTGCCAGAAAGACAGTGGCGTTTGAGTAGTGGCTGAGCCTCCTTCTTGGTTATTTCGAGTTTCATCCTAATTTAATTGCGTACTCCCCTTCATATGTTATCTCTAACTCTTTAGCTATGTGACTGGTCTTGGAGTCCAAGATGTGTAGTCTTCCTTTGAATCCGTTGGCTAGCTGCTCAGACTTGCAGTTTGGGCATTGTGCCTCGGTGTAGAATAGTTTACATTGCTTGCAGATTTTTCGTTTCATTTTTTGGCCTCTTTTTCTTCTTTCTTCTTTTCTTTCTTTTCTTCCTTCTCTTCACCCGCTTCTTTTGCGGGTGCTTTCTCTGACCATTCTGGTTTTCCTAACCAGGGCTGTCTCATCGTCAACCCAATCTTTGGGTTTGCGATGTCTTTGTAAGAGACTGCGATGACTCGAGCAGTGCATAAGTCGCCCACTCGTAGCGTTCGCTTGGTGTCTCTTCCTAACAACACTTTGTCTTTGCTGAACGACACGAAATCGTCCATGGTCTGTGAAATGTGAATCATACCGTCTACTGGTCCCATCGTGAGGAAGGCACCGAAGTCTGTGATGTCTTTGATGCGGCCAAATACGACCTCTTGTAATTCGGGTCGTAGGGCGAGCACCTCAACAACTGCCTCATAGTAGGCTGCTCCGTCTCCTGCGATGATGGTTCCTTCTCCAACATCCTTCACGCCTAAGACATCTACAACAATACCAAGATGGGGGGCTATCAAACCCTCAAACTTGTTTCGTGCAGCCTTGGTCACTGCTACGTCTAAATCCTCCCCAAAAAATAGGGGTGGAACGCGTACGTGATCCCTTAGTTCGATCTTAAAGAACATTTTGAGCTAAAACGAGAGTAAACAGGCGGTTTATAAAGCTTTTCCCTTGATTCGTTCTAATAATGCTGTGGTGGACCGTCCGGGAGTAAACGGGATCGCGACCAAACTGCCACCATTCTTGGTGACAGTCTCAGATTCAGGCATTTTTTGGACGTCATAATCTCCACCTTTTGCGTGAACATCGGGTTGTATGGCTTCTAAAAGTGCCACAGGAGTGTCCTCATCGAAGACGGTTACGTAGTCCACACACTGCAAAGAAGCCAATAATAGGGCTCTATCCTGCTCGTTGGCGTAAGGACGGTTCTCTCCTTTGTATCTTTGTACAGAAGCGTCGCTGTTCAACCCCACAATAAGCACGTCACCTTGCTTTTTAGCATCCGCAAGGTAGGTTGCATGCCCTACGTGCAGAAGGTCAAAACAGCCATTCGTGGTGACTATCTTTTTCCCTGCTTGTTTCAAGCTTTGTACAACAAGGGCGATCTCTTCTCGTGTCTTAATTTTTTCCTTCATGGAGTTTCACGTACTTTTGCTGTCTAATAATCAGCACAGGGACTTGTTTTTGCCTTAAAAGCTTGCGCAACTCCACGTCCATGGTGGCCACTGCATCCGCAGGTGTGGCGTTCCTAACAAACCAGTCATCCACCTTACCCTCGGATGGAAGCTCTTCCATGTTGTCTAAGAATTTCAGGGCCAATTTTGCGTATCCTGCTCGTGCCGTTCCCCCAACAGACAGCTTGTCTAGCTCTGCACGCACTCCAGAAGGAAAGGATACTTGTTGGGTGGACACGTTAGCCAGCTCGCTAACAAGGTCTACACGCCACTCAGCGCAACAGATCAAAAAGCTCGTGTCCACGTACAGCATACGGCCTATATCGATGTACGCTATAAAAAACTATTTAAAGACGACAAAAGTCAAAAGACCATGACAAAAGCTGTACTCCAAGAAGTGTTGGACCTCATCAAGCCTGATGACAAGCTAGAAAAGGCAACCATGGAGCATGTAGAAGCATTCATCACTCGCCTCAACAAAATATTAGGGGCAAAAGCCAAAGTGAAGTTGGGCGGAAGCTTTGCCAAAGGAACGTGGTTGAAGGGAGACCATGACGTGGATCTTTTTGTCGTTTTCAAAGGAAAGGCAGACAGTGATTGGCTGGAAAAGAAACTCAAAGGATGGAAGGCTCGCAGAGTACACGGTAGTCGCGACTACTTCCACATCAAAGACAAGGTAACCTTCGAACTAGTTCCTGTACAACAAAAACATGTCAACATAACCGATTACAGCTTGGGCCATGTTGCGTGGGTCAACAAGAAAGGGAACAAGGACGACATTCGACTAGCCAAACGCTTTTGCAAAGCAGCAGGCGTGTACGGAGCAGAGAGCTACCTCCACGGCATCAGCGGTCATGTCTTAGACATTCTGGTTATCCATTACAAAGGGTTTACGAAATTTGTCAAGGCGATTAGCTCTTGGAAGCCACAAACCGTGGTAGACGTGAACAACACGTACAAAGGAAAGGCATTGCAGGTTATGAACACCAGCAAAACTTTTGGACCGTTGGTTGTTGTGGATCCATTACAAAAAACAAGAAACGCTGCCGCAGCACTCAACCAAGAGAACTATGACAAGCTCGTAAAGCACTGCAAAGCGTACGGTAAGAAGCCAAACACGAAATTATTCACTGCGCAACCTTTGGATTATGCAAAGTTGGCCAAGCAAGGATGCTTAGTCACCCTAAATGCCAAACTTAAGAGAGACAAGCCGGATGTGGCGCGCACCAAACTCGTGAAAGCCTTTGAATACTTACACAAACGAACCAAAGAGTATGGGATAAAGCAAGCAGGCATTGACTGGATGACCGACACCGTGTGGTTCGTGTACAAAGAAAAAAGCAAACCCACCATAGAAGTTATAGGCGGACCGCCTGTGAAGATGGAAAAGCACGTCAAAGCGTTTAGTAAAGGCAGAAAAACGTTTGTCAAAGCAGGAAGGGTTTGGGCAAAGCAAAAGCGAACCCACACCACACCAGGACAAGCGATCAAGCAACTACTTAAAGACAAGTATATCAAGGAACGCGTGAGTACGATAACATGTGGCAAGCAATCATCCTAAGCGCACTACCCATCTTTGAGGTACGCGGAGGCATACCCCTAGGGATAGCCCAAGGACACCCCATCTGGTTAGTGTATGTAACATGCGTGCTTGCAAACATTTTAGTGGTACCCATCGTGTACTTCTTCTTAGAAGTCATCCATCACAGATTCATGCACTATGGCGCATACCAATCCTTGTTTGACAAGTTCATGGAACGCACACGAAGAAAAGTCCACAATAAAGTAGAAAGGTGGGGAGTGTGGGGTCTCACGTTATTCGTTGCCGTACCTCTACCTGTGACAGGCGCGTATACAGGAACGTTGGCCGCCTGGTTCTTTGGCATGGATAAGAAACACACATTGATCGCCATAACTATAGGAATTTTGATCAGCGGAGCCATCACAACAGCCGTAGCCATCGGCGCCCTAAGCCTAGGTGGCTGGATGTGAAGTTGTTCGAACAAGAACCAGGAAAACAAGCACATCTCAACGGCGCCATACCCTTTGACAAAGAAAACTTTCAAGATCTCAAGCTAGAAGAAAGGAAGATAGCATACATTGACGGAGGGAATGCAGAAATTTCCGGAGGAGCAAACTATTCAGTACAATTACTAAGAACATATGCCACGATATGGGGAAAAGAAAGACTTCATGCAGTAAGAAAAGAAAACCCGCTAGTGGTACAATCCCAAAACAAGGAAGGCATGCAGTGGGTAAGCACCTCAGGAAGCACGTTTGATTTTAACGAAAAAGGATTGATGCAGGGCCAGCACACCCCCACACCCGCAAGCGTGGCAGACCATCTACGAAGGATAGCAGAATTAAAGTTAGCATTAGAGGTGGTGCAGCACGCTCCTGACATCATCGTGCTTGATGGCAATCTAGAAACCAGCACCCCAACAGAAGCCAACGTCATGGACACGCTCAAAAGAGCGTGCCAACAACACAACATACTCCTTATAGGGTTAGCCAAAACAACAAGTTTAGTGACCGACACAGGAATGGGACTGCCGGATGCGCTTATGCAACTCACCCAAAAAAAATCATGGGTCTACCACCCTATAACATCAGGCATGCTTAGCATGGTGAAACTTCATGAAAGAGGTAGCGCGTATCGCATGGACGGCCCTCCTGAAGCAGCGCATGCACTTGCAGCCCATGCCAAGGACGCTGCTTTCCCTGGCTATCCTTACCCGCTAATAGAAGCAGACCAATTAGCTCGCATAACCCAAAACGAAACCTTACGCTACAAACTATTATTAGAAAACACCAAACAAGCCAATGACGCTCATGATGTTTTAAACATTATTACGGGTTGGTAAAAGCCTGGCTTCTCGTCCCAAATCAAGCTGAATAGCACCTTCCAACGGAGCAAGGATACCTGTGCGCTCTGCTTTCTTTTCCTTAGTTTCGACAAAAGCTTTTATAAGATCTTGCTGCCTTGCCCTTGTTATGGTATCTTCAGGAGAAAGAAAACCTTGAGCTGGCTCACTGAACTCACCAATACTCCCACCGGGCGTGAAGACATCGCGCTTGGTCACGTCCTTGGCACGCTTATCGGAGCCTATATCTTTTATCGTATCCTTGCGAGCATCCTGCGGCACAACGCCCTTGAAAGACGCAAGAAGGCCAGCACTAAGAACAGCAGTCCCACCCACAGGAGCTAAATTAATACGTTCTTTCTCAACAAGAGTTGTTCCTATAGGTGCGAACCCAAAAAAGTTAAGTCCTTTCTCCACAATCCCTCTCGGAGCAACAGGACCGGTTCCCGGAACCAATACTGTCTCCCTGCTTTCAACACCCACGATTTCTCCTAGCCTTTCAGCATCAGGGCCTCTACCAAAAAGAACACTTTGAGCAATAACCTGTCGCAAAGCACGATCTCCTGCTGTACTCACCGACTCCTCTCCCTCAGGACTAATCCTTAGCTCTTCACCCTGCCCTCTTTTCTCCAAAACACTCAAGATAGCTTGTTCTCTAGCACGCAAACCAGCAGCAGCAGCTGCAACACCACTTCCTGGCCCAGAAGTAGAACTTTCATCAAGTAAACCCCTTCTTCTGGCTACACGAAGAACTCCCTCATATGCGTTTCGAAAGCGCCAACACTACGGGTAGTGGTCCCCTCTTGAAGGAAAACACCATATTCGACGAGAGGTCCCGCTTGTAGCTAAGGTTTAAAAACCGCCTGGCAGTGAAGATACCGTGGCAAAAGACGCCAAATTGAAGGTGGCAGAGGCCATCCAAGACGATGTCAACAAGGGCATCGTACGGATTGACAGCAATTTTATGCGTACGATAGATGTCAGACCAGGCGACATCGTAGAAATTGAAGGCGAAAGGAAGACCGTGGCCATCGTAGACCGTGCCTATCCTGGAGATATCGGATTAAACATCGTCAGAATGGACGGATTAATCAGAAAAAACGGCAAGACCAGCATTGGCGAAAGTGTCAAAGTACAAAAAGGAAAGGTAGACCAAGCCAAACGCATCGTAATCGCACCAGCCAAAGAAGGCATCGTGGTACGAGCGTCTGCTAACATCTTCAAACAAGGATTACTCGGCCGTGCACTAATGAAAGGAGATATCATCTCTTTAGGTGGCACCGGAAGACGACGCAGCACTATGAGTGATAATCCCATCTTTGACGAAATCTTTCCATTACTCATGGACGAACCCATGCCCGGCTTTGGCTTTGGAGACTTGAAATTCATCGTTGCAGAAACAAACCCTAGCAAGACCGGAGTCATTGTTACTGACCAAACAGAGATTGTCCTAAACCCCGAAGCCATCGAAGTCAAGGAAGAAGCCATCCCTGAGGTAACGTACGAAGATATTGGTGGTTTGCACGGAGAGATCACTAAAGTTAGGGAAATGATTGAACTTCCACTGAAACATCCAGAAATTTTCGAACGTCTCGGCATTGAACCGCCCAAAGGAGTGTTGTTACACGGACCACCCGGAACAGGAAAAACGTTACTCGCAAAAGCTGTAGCAAACGAGACCAACTCACACTTCTTAGTCATCAACGGACCAGAAATCATGAGCAAATACTACGGTATGAGCGAAGAAAATCTTAGGAAAAAGTTTGAAGAAGCAGAAAAGAACGCACCCGCCATCATATTCATAGACGAAATAGATGCTATCGCCACCAAAAGAGAAGAAACAAAAGGCGAGGTAGAACGAAGAGTGGTCGCACAGATGCTTGCCCTCATGGATGGCTTGAAAAGTAGAGGCAAAGTCATCGTCATCGCTGCCACCAACGTACCCAACACCCTCGATCCCGCACTCAGACGACCAGGAAGGTTTGATAGAGAGATCGAAATTGGCATCCCAAACAAGAAAGGACGAAACAACATTCTCAAGATCCACACCAGAAGCATGCCCTTAGCAAAAGAGGTCAAGCTGGAAGATCTAGCCAGCATCACCCACGGCTTTGTGGGAGCAGACCTAGCAAGCCTAACCAAGGAAGCAGCCATGATTTTACTACGCAGAGTACTTCCTGACTTCAAGTACGATGAAGAAGAACAAATACCCAAAGAGATACTCGAAAAGCTCATCATCACAAAAACAGACTTTGAAGACGCACTAAAGGTCGTAAGACCCTCTGCACTCAGAGAAGTCATGGTAGAATCTCCCTCCGTAGAATGGGATGCAGTAGGCGGACTGGAAGAAGTGAAACAAGAGATCAAAGAAGCAGTCGAATGGCCGCTCAAACATCCAGGAGCCTTCAAAAGACTAGGCGTGAGTCCACCAAAAGGCATCCTGTTGTATGGCGCACCCGGAACAGGAAAAACATTACTAGCCCAAGCAGTGGCCACAGAAAGCGAAGCAAACTTCATTTCTGTCAAAGGACCAGAATTGTTAAGCAAATGGGTAGGCGAAAGCGAGAAAGCAGTTAGAGAAATCTTCAAGAAAGCAAGACAGACCGCACCCACCATCATCTTCTTTGATGAGTTAGACTCCCTAGCACCAAAAAGAAGTGCAAGCGAAGACAACAAAGTAGGAGAACGCGTCGTCAACCAGCTATTAACTGAGATGGACGGCTTAGAAGGACTACAAGATATTGTCATTATAGGGGCGACCAACAGACCCGACATGGTAGACACCGCACTACTACGACCAGGAAGGTTTGACCGAATCATACTCACACCTGTTCCCGACAAAAAAACACGCAAAGCCGTCTTCGACGTCCACCTTAAAGGAATGCCACTTGACGATGAAGTGTCTTCCGACGCTCTTAGTCAGAAAACCGAAGGGTTTGTGGGAGCAGACATCGAAGCAATATGTAGAGAAGCAGCCATCATGGCCATGCGCACCGACATCAAGGCAAAAACGATAAGCATGAAGCATTTCGAGGACGCCATGAAAAAAGTAAGACCTTCTGTGACGAAAGAAATCGAAAAAAGCTACCAAGACATCCAAGAAGGCTTCAGAAGCGCTCACGCAAAGCAAATGGGCGAAGACAAACCAAACTACTTTGGATAATGGCAATAACAAAACCCGTCGTAGGACAATACCGAAGGTGGGAACGCCACGATGGAAAATGGACCAATTTTTCCGAAGGATTCTTCTATAGACGCCTTCTGATACAAACTTTTCACCAAAAAGAGGCCCCAGGATTACCTTCCAGCCTCTTGGAGGAAATGAAAGGAGTCCAAGATTGGCACCCGTTTACAGGAAAAGAACAAGAATGCAGACAGTTAGAGAATTGTCTTATCAAGTACGATGCACTGGACGAAAGACCCAGAGACGCATTGTTTGACGCCCTCGCACAGGATAAGGTTTAAGTACTCCTTCTTTACAGTGCGAATATGACAACAGAAGTACACGCACGACACATACTAGTAGAGACAGAGCAGGAAGCTGACGATATTTTGAAAGAGATCGAAGGCGGTAAAGACTTTGGAGAGATAGCACACGCCAAGAGTAAGTGCCCTTCTAAAGAACAAGGCGGCAGTCTTGGCTGGTTTGGAAAGAACGCAATGGTAAAAGAGTTTGAAGACCAAGCATTCTCCATGAAACCCGGCGAGGTAGCCAAGGTCAAGACACAATTCGGCTGGCACGTGATCAAGGTAGAAGAAGTCAAATAACCTTTTAAAGAGCAACCGCTCTAGCACAACCCATGCAGCCAGGTGACCGCGTTTCTGTAGTAACCGAGCAAGAAGAGTTAGAAGGCACGCTCATGCCAGAACAGCAAGGCTTCTTTGTCCTCAAACTAGACACCGGCTACAATCTAGCGTTCAAGAAAAAAAGCGTCAAGAAAGTGGATGTTGTGCAACCAAGACAAGCACAAAAAGATGCCAAGGAAAAGATACAACAACAAAAAGGATTACCTAAGATTAGCATTCTGCATACAGGCGGCACGGTAGCCAGCAAAGTAGACTACAAGTCAGGCGGCGTCATCTCACGCTTCACACCCGAAGAAATACTCTCCATGTTCCCCGATCTTAAAGGAGTGGCGAACATCTCCTCCAGATTGGTAAGAAACATGTGGAGCGGCGACATGCGAGTAACACACCATAACCTGCTCGCAGAAGAGGTAGCCAAAGAACTAAACAAAGCAGACGGCGTCATCATCACCCACGGCACTGACACCCTCCACTACACTGCTGCAGCACTCAGCTTCATACTACAAAAATTGTCCAAACCCGTTATCATCGTTGGCGCACAACGATCCTCAGACAGAGGCAGCACCGACGCAGGATTGAACCTACTAGCAGCAGCTCAAGTCATCACACAAACAAAATGGACCGGCGTGGGCATCTGCATGCACGAAAACGAGAACGACGATGTTTGCGTGTTGTTACCCGGAGCACAAACCAGGAAAATGCACTCCTCCAGACGGGATGCCTTCAAACCTATCAACGCCAAACCCATAGCACGCATCATACCCAAAAACAAAAGCATCACCTTCACCTCAGAATTACAACCAGGAAGCAAAGCAGCACTAGAAGTAAAGGCCATAAAGCCACTCAAGGTAGGCATGATCTACACCTACCCCGGCATTACTGCTAAAGAAATACAAAACTACAAAGGATACGACGGGTTATTGCTAGTAGGCACCGGTCTTGGACACTTTCCTGTAGACAAAATCGATGATCTGACAGAAGAGAACGAAAAAGTATGGCAAGCCATCAAAGACCTGAAAGACACCGTCGTGGGCATGGCCACACAAACCATCTACGGAGAGACCAACATGAACGTCTACCAATATGGAAGAAGGCTACAGGAAGCAGGAGTTGTAGGCGGGATGCACAACATGACGCCAGAAACAGCATGGGTCAAACTCTGCTGGTTACTTTCCCACCATAACAAAGACGAGGTAAAAAAATTATTCACGATAAACCTAGTCGGGGAACTCCCGGAACGACTATGAAGTGCGGCATAGAGATACACCAAGAACTAGAAGGCAAAAAACTATTTTGTCAGTGTCCTACTCAGCTAAACGATGATCCGCCAGAAAGCACGTTTGTGAGAAAATTACGCGCAGTCAAAGGCGAGACAGAAGAAGTAGACGTGGCAGCAGCACACGAACAAAAAAAAGACAAAGAGTTTGTATACGAATTCCTAGAAGACAACGCCTGTCTCGTAGAGATGGACGAAGCGCCACCTAGACAGCTCAATCAAGAAGCGCTAGAAACATCCATCACCATCTCCAGGCTCCTAAACTGCACGATAGTAGACGCAGCACAAGTCATGCGAAAAACAGTCGTGGACGGCAGCAACACCTCAGGCTTTCAGCGCACCTCCTTAATTGGAAGAAACGGCTGGATAGAGGTGGATGGTAAAAAAATAGGCATCCAAACAGTAGTACTAGAGGAAGATGCCGCGAGAATCATTGACACCAAGGACAAGACCACCCACTACCGCCTAGACAGACTAGGCATCCCCCTACTAGAGATAGCCACCGACCCAGACATCACCTCACCCAAACAATGCAAAGCAGTCGCAGAAGCAATAGGCAGTCTTCTACGCAGCGTAAAAGTCAAGAGAGGGATAGGCACGATAAGACAAGACATCAATGTCTCCATACCTGGCGGAGCACGAGTAGAAATCAAAGGAGCACAAGACCTCTCCAAGGTTACCGATCTTTGCAACAACGAAATCAGCAGACAACAAGGACTCATCGAGATACAAAAACAACTCCACGGCAGCTTTGCCTTCAACATGCAAGAAATTCAAGCCTTTGCTAGCACCCAAAGCCAAGTACTCAAAGACAAAAACATTTTTGGCATCAAAGTAGAAGGTGCCAAAGGCATACTAGGAAAAGAACTCCAACCCAAGAAAAGATTCGGCACAGAACTGTCCGACCATGCCAAAATGTACGGAGCAGGAATCATGCATTCTGATGAGCTGCCCAAAGCAGGCATCACCGAGGAAGAGGTCGAAGCAGTACGGCAAGAGCTACAATGCAAGGAAGATGATGCCTTTGTCATCACCGCAGCAGACGAGACAACCGCAGAAACAGCCCTCAAAGCGGTTGTTGAAAGATTGCGCGAGGCAACCAAAGGCGTACCAAAAGAAGTAAGAAAAGCCAACCAAGATGGAACCACCAGCTACCTACGCCCCATGCCAGGAGCGGCAAGAATGTATCCAGAAACAGATGTGCCCATCAACAACATACCCGAAAACTACCTCAAACAAACATTACCCGAAACCGTCCAACAAAAAACCTTCCGCTACCAAAAAATGGGGTTAGGAGAGGACCTAGCAAAAGATATTGCAAAAGAAAACGCAACCCTCTTCGAAGCATGCCTAGACTACGGACTCAAAGAAGCGTACGTGGCAGAAATACTTGTCAGCGCAGCCCCCACCATCAGAAGACAGCACAATGTAGAGATCAATCCTTCAGACGAAGACTATCACGACCTCTTCAAAGCGATAGGGAAAGGAGAAGCTGCAAAAGAAAACGCCTTAGACATTCTCAAAGAAAACAAACCTGTCAAGGACGTGCTCAAAAAGTACAAGAGCATGCCTGATGACGCGCTCAAACAGCATCTAGAACGAATCGTGGCATCAAACAAGGGCGCACCCATGGGTGCACTCATGGGATTGGCCATGAAAGAGCTTCGCGGCAAAGCATCCGGAGAAAAGATTGCCAAGCTGCTAAAGGAATTGGTTTAAATACGCCCGCACCCTTATTCAAGTATTGCGCCCGTAGCTCAGCCTGGATAGAGCGACTGCCTCCTAAGCAGTAGATCCGGGGTTCGAATCCTCGCGGGCGCGTAGCACACTCAAATTTTTAAACCAACACCGCAGCTCCCATATTATGGCAACAGATTGGCTCATGATAGGTTTAGTAGTATTGGTAGCTATCGTCGTGGGCTGGGTACTTGGAACATTCTTTGCCAGGAAAAAAGAGGATGAACGAGTCTCTTACGAAAGAGAAGATGCCATCTCACGCTCAAGAAGCGTGCTCACTGGCCAGATGTCAGAGCAGATAGCTCCGTTCTTGCCAGACTTTCCTTACAAACCCACCGAAGTAAAGTTCTTAGGCAAGCCCATAGACTTTATCGCGTTCAAAGGTTTAGACGACGTGCCTTCTGAGATCGTTTTTGTCGAGGTCAAGACGGGCAAGAGTAAGCTGAATGCTAACCAACAAAAAATAAAACAATTAATCAAAGAAAAAAAGGTGAGCTGGGAAGAATATCGACCCATGCGCAGCCCGCCTAAACCCTTATAAATCGGCAAGCATCCTATTCTTGTATGCCTCCATAGCTCAGCGGCAGAGCGGCTGCTTCGTAAGCAGCAGGCCGAGGGTTCAAATCCCTCTGGAGGCTTTAGGATACACCGGAAATCTTCCGGAACAAAAAGGAAACGCATAAAAAGGGACGCGCCAGCAATAAGGCATGAAGCATTCTGTATGGCACTATATTTTTTTGCTTAGCTGGACGGTACTGGCCATCTGGGTAGTGCTTAAAACGATTGGCGTCATCAACACACCACCATGGCTAGAATTTGGCCTGCCAGCATCGGCAGTAGTGATAGGTGTGTTCGCACTGTACACAGACATTGTTAAGCAGATTCACAAGATCGATCGCGACCTTTTGGAGTTCAAGCACGATACCTCACTGGAGATCCAACAACTCAAGAAGGCGCTAGTATAGGCACCTCGTGATGTTGTAAACATCTCGGCTCGTAGCCTTCCTCCTTATCCCCTACAAGAATCTCAGGACTGTCGTACGGTGCTGGTTCCCCATCAATCAATCGCTGGGTTAAGGGTGCTTCCTTGTTGCATCCTTCCACCTCACATACAGCGGTGTACTTCTGCACCTCGCTTGCAATCCCTATTAGGTGGGGCATATACCCAAACGGCTCACCCCGAAAGTTGGTATCCAAGCCTGCCCCGATGATGTTCAAGCCATCCACAAGCAAACTTTTGACAACACCAACGATCCCTTCCTGAAAGAATTGCAATTCATCAATCACCACCACTCTTTGCTCAGGTGTTAATAGCGTGAGCATCTCTTCAGGAAAACTCACCACAAGAGGATCATAGCTTCTTGACCCAAAGCGAGATTCCACAGTAGGAGAACGATTATCCAGGAAAGGTTTCACAAACACCATGTCCACATCATCCCTATAATTCAATCCTTCCACCCTATGGATAGCGGCTAACGTCTTTCCACTCTTCATAGGCCCCACATATAATTCCAGTACTCCAGGTTTCACGTGCATTTTTTATCACCAAAAGTTTGATGATTTCATCCCAAAAATGCTTCACGCCTCCATGTCCAGTGTCCAGTGGCTAGCTTTTTATAATGCGAATCTGTGCTATCTTCGTGAAGCTACGAATCAGTAAAAAATTGTTAACCACGATACTAATCTGCCTAGCGCTGTTCATCGTGGCGTACGGTGTCAGAGTGTATGATTTGAACGGGACAGGCGCTACCTGGGACGAGTGGGGCTACCACTACCCGAGCATGGTGTACTACAAAGCCATCACTGATGGTAGCGCTTCTGAAGATTTTTGGAAGGTCAACAACGAGCACCCACCCTTGGTCAAGTATCTATACACGTACGCTTATTCCAAAGATCAAAGTTTTTTGGACATGCTTAGCGGCAAGACTCAACGCCACAACTACTTTACTGGCACTCCCTACACTAACGCAAGAAAAGTAAGTGCGCTTCTCAACGCTCTTACCGTACTGCTCTTGTTTGTCTACGCCAGAAGATACTGGGGACTGCCCATTGCCATCGTGGCCAGCAGTATACTAACTTTCTTGCCACACTTCTTAGGACACGGAAAGATCGCAGCGTTAGACAGTCCCACCACGTTCTTCTATGTTTTGGCCGTGTTTGGCTTCCATTATGCAATAGAAAAGGATACCTGGAAGACGTGGGGGCTTGCGTGGCTGCTTTCGGGATTAGCCATCTCCACAAAATACTCCAACTTTACGATCTTCCTGTTGTTTGGCGTTATGTATCTCATATGGCGATGGCCAAAGATCAAAGAAAACCCTAAGCACGCATGGTACTGGAAGACCGCACTATTACCCGTCGTGGCGTTGCTCATCCTTTATCTCATGTGGCCGTGGTTATGGTATCATCCGATTGACAACTTCCAAGCGAGCGTCTCCCACTGGACAGGTTCGCCCCCTAAGGAATTCTTCTTAGGCACACAACGAGAAGCACCTCTGCATTACTTCATCGTGTACTTCTTTGCCACCACACCTTTGCTAGTCCTGCTTCTCATCTTCCCAGGCATATGGCGTTTGGTGAGAAAAAGATCCTTCAAAACATGGTTACTGCTGTTATGGTTCTTGATTCCGTTCTTGTGGAGCTTTAGCACAGGGATACAGGATGGTATCCGATACATCTACGTTATTTTCCCACCTCTAGCGTTGGTTGCTGCGGTAGGATGGAGAAAGCTCCCCAAATGGAGGTGGCAAGTGTTTGCCATCATCATGGCAAGCTTGCTCTTGATTTCTGTGCGAATCCACCCGTACTACATTGATTACTACAATCCTTTGGTGGGCGGTCCGCAGGGCGTCCATGAAGGACAATTATTCGAGTTTGGCTGGTGGGGTGAAGGAAAGAAAGAGATGATTGACTGGATCAATGGAAATGTTCCACCCAACGCCATCGTTGGCACAAAATTCTCTCCTTACATCGACTTGAGTGGGTGGAGGAGTGACGTTCGCTATGTTGATCTAGAATTATTGAACTATTCTGGGCATTTAGATTATGTCGTCACCAACACGTATTGGGAATGGTTCAACGCAGAGGGCGACAAGTATCCTATCTATGAAGCAGATTTAGAAAACTATAAGGTGGTGCACACGATAGACGTTATGGGTGCGCCATTAGTAAAGATCTATAAAACTTGAAGGAGGCCGTCGTCCTCAAATTCGTTTTCCATATCTGAAGGAGTGCTATTGTGCACGGTTACCTCTACACCGTCTAACGTTGCCACAATTCTGTCTCCGGAATCCACTTTCACTGTTCCTGAAGCATAGGCTGCGTCCTTCATCTCAGAAAATACTGGCCAGATTTCGTATCTTCTGTTTGAAACGTTCCCCTGCACGACCACGGATAGAGAAACACCCTCCCCATACGTTACTGTGAGCCGGGAAAGAACATCACCCACCTCTCTTTGTGCGTCTCCCTTCATACCTAGCACATCATATCGAAACTCAGAAGAGTTTAGTGTGATTTCTTGCATTACTAACGGAAATTAGGGTGATTTTTAAACCTGTCCATACCTGCCAAACAAACTGTGCCATCTGATCCTAAAAATGTCTCTGAACATACGTAGCGCGTCCTTGACCGGCTTCACCTTAGAGTCCGGATTGTCAATCCACGTTACAGGAACTTCTTTGATGCTAAAACCTAGTTTTCTTGCCAAAAACAATGCTTCCACGTCAAAACCAAAGCCGTCAATGAAACTTCTAGAAAAGATTTCCTTGGCTGCTCTTTGTGAGAATAACTTAAAGCCACACTGTGTATCCCACACGCCAGGCACGGCTAGTACTTGGACTATTTTGTTGAACGTCTTGCCTAACAATTCTCTATAAAACGGTTGATGTACAGATATGACACTATCTTTCAACGCTCTGCTTCCCACAACCACGTCTGCCTTCACCTTCCGACAGTTTGCGAGCTCTTTTATGGGCGTGCTCATGTCTGCATCCAAGAATAGAATGTGCTGGCCATGAGCCTCTAGCATGCCTCTGCGCACTGCTGCTCCTTTGCCCATGTTTCTTGGCTGGCGAACCCTACGAACACGTTTGTCCTTGAAATCGTCCACTAAAAAGGGAGTTCTGTCGGTGCAGCCATCATCCACCACGATTATTTCTACCGCTTGACGACCAAAATATACAATTATTTCTTCTAGAGCCTTTTGGATGGTGTCTTGCTCATTAAATGCAGGAATCACGACGCTCAGCATGCCACAAACTGCAAAGGAAAGCTTATTAAGCTATCCCTTCTCGGTTGTCACATGAAGAAGTGGATATTTTTGTTGTTGATACTCGTTGTGGCGTGCCAAAAACCCATGCACCTTCCTAACGTAGACCCAGACGTGGTAGCTCCACCAGTAGATGAGGCTCCTGCAGAACCCACGCCCGTAAATACCACACCTACTAACACCACCCTTACCAACGTAACACCCCCACCAGAACCCGTGGTGAAGAATGTTACCCAAAACATTAGCGATCTTATCAAAGGCATAGAGAACACTCTCAACCTTACCATTAATGATACCGAACCAGAAGAACCCTTAGACATTCCCGCAGTTCCCGAAGGAGAGGTACGCCCAGACTTTGAGTTCAAGTATCCTTCAGAAGGGACACGCGTCAAGGGAGAAGTTGTCTCGCTCACGCTACGCATCCTAAACTTTACGCTAGGAAGAATGGGCGAAAATGTTTCCTGGGGAGAAGGGCACTTCCACGTCACGACACAGAACGCCTCCCTCATCGAGATGGAGCGCGCAACCAAAACATTACGCGGATTGCAACCCGGTGAGCAGTTCCTCACCGTAGAGATGGTCATGAACAACCACAGTTCGTATGGTGTGAGGAAGCGCATCACTATCGAAGCACAAACCGTGACATCCAAACGTTAAAGAATACGTTTAAATACGAGCAGACTCTTTTTACACGCATGTACGACATCATCATTGTTGGCGGAGGTTGCGCAGGATATGCAGCAGCCATGTATGCTGGAAGGTTAAACATGAAAACCCTCTTGCTAGAGGGCCAGCGAGGTGGCGTGCTTGCCGTAGCAGGTGCAGTAGAAAACTATCCGGGCTACATCAACATCGATGGCTTTGAACTTGTTGAGGAGATGCGCAAACACGCTCTGGAATACGACATTGACTTGAAAGGAGAGTTTGCCAAAGACATAAAAAAGAAGGGCAAAAATTTCGTGGTTACCGGCAGCAAATCATACGAAGGCAAAACAGTACTCTTTTCCACGGGAAGCGAGTGGAGAAAGTTAGGCGTTGAAGGCGAAGAAAAGTTTGCCGCAAAGGGCGTGCATTATTGCGCCTTGTGCGACGGACCATTGTACAAAGGAAAGACAGTAGCGGTAGTGGGAGGCAGCGACAGCGCAGGTAAGGACGCTTTGGTGCTGTCAGAACATGCCAAACACGTTTTCATGATTTACCGAAGAGAAAAGATACGACCAGAACCAATCAACCTTGCAAGGGTAGAAGAAAAAGTAAAAAAAGGAAAGATCACGATCATCAACAACACAAACGTAAAAGAAATCAAGGGTAAAGACATGCTGACTAGCGTGGTTTTGGACAAAACTTTCAAAGGAAAGAACGACCTCGAGTTGGATGGCTTGTTTATCGCCATCGGCCACATTCCCCTCTCAGATCTTGCAGTAAAGGTAGGGGTTAAAGTCAACAAAGGTAAAGAAATAATCATCAACCGCAAGGCAGAGACCAACGTGGCAGGTGTCTTTGCTGCAGGGGATGTTGCAGACACACACTTCAAACAAGCCATCACCGGTGTTGCAGAGGCCGTGCTCGCAGCGTATGGTGCGTATGAGTATGTGTCAAAGCAAGAAGTTATCGCTACCTAAGCGTGTCTCGCAACTCATCCATGACATCCATCAATCTATCTCTTGATCGATACACGTTGAAATCATCCGCTTTCCACTTGTCCAAGAACTTTCCTAGCCACACATCCCCCACAAACGGGTGGAAGGTGTTCAAAAAGGCGAACACAGGACTTTGGGAGGACTTCCGTATAACCCGACCTCGGTCTGAGTAGGGTTGGGTTATCTTGGTCCATGAATCATCTCTTGACTCCCACAACGACAGAACCTGAGGAGGCGGGGCAAAATAGTCATGCGAAGAACTTTCTTGCATTGTAGGAAGCATATACCCATCCAGATCCTGTTTGTGGATGGCTGGCCCTGAAGTAAGACCTAGGAACGCAAACGTGTCCCACGCCTTAGCCGTGGTGTATTGCACTGCCGCATACGCTTGGGAGAGAAAGCTCTCCACATCCTCATAATGTTGCAGAACAACGGTAGGTCTGCCTGCGATAGGGTGGAGTGCGAGAAAAGCCAAATACTGTAGTTCCTCAACAACATACTGCTTGGCCACCCCCTGTTTTTGGTGCTGGGAAATGTCTGCGAGCGCCACTGCAGCATCAGCTAGCTCGGGAGTTGGATCTGCAGAAAAGGTAAACGTTAGTTGCAATTTGGGAAAATATTCGTCTCGAATCTTAACCAGCGTATGCTCATATCGCTGTTGGACCTTTTGCAGAGTGCTCTCAAGAACTTTGCCTCGCAACCCTATACGGTTGGCGTTGAAAGCCCTCACCCCTACGTACACCTCTGTAGGAATGGCGACCTCAAGTTCTTCACCAATATGCGAAGCGGCGTCCAACATTTTGAACATTTTGGCAACTCTACCAAGGGTGGGTTCCAGTCTGGCACCGCTCACATCCCACTTGGGTCGGGCAAGAAAACTGCTCACGTCCATATCTGCGTATCGCTCTTGCACACTCCATCCACCCCCCTCCATAACCTCTATCGGCGGATCCCAAACATCATAGAGATAGCCCCCTTGATTTACGCTAATCCTTCCTGCACCAACAGGACAGAATCCGCCTTGGAGATGAACTTTTTGCTGCGAGAGTACGTGTTGCAAATTTTCAGAATACATCACTGGTTGGGGGATGGCCCCAGGAAAAATCTCATCTAGCGTGCCAAACTGAACCTTAAGATCTGCCGCTCTAAGAGCAGGACACGAGCGAACGTCTCGACGCCAGTGGTTCTTAGCTCCATGATATAATGCATCCTTGTGCATGGAGAAAAATAACCTTGCTGACCTTATAAGTTTCAGCCTAGAATCGTTGCATGTTCAAGAAACTTTTCACGTTCTCTATCAAATGCGTGGTTTCCTCATCCACTTGGGCTTTCCACCCACTCATGTAGGGTACGAAGACAAACTTGTCAAAAAGCGTCTTAATGAAGAAAAAGGCAGGTTTGCTCTCCCATCTTGCCTCGTAATCAGTCGCTAATACTCCATCAACGATGAAGCTGATGTGCCCGTTGAGGATCTTCTTTTTCTTACTGCCCACCTTGAGAACATTCTCTTTGGCATCCTTAATCTGGATGCGTACGTCCACCTCTGAACGCGCATAATCCGTAATTTTTTTGGTAAAACTGATGATATAGTCATGGAACTGCCCTTCAGGTGTCTTTTTCTCGATATGGCGTTTTTCGATGATCAAATAGTGCTTGTCTGACCCAAACTCTCGGAATAACCCGCTCAACCCTTTGAGGTCAAAGGGTCCGGTGAACTCGACCCTTGCACCATCAATGATGAAATCTCTCTCTGCCATTAGTGGAAGACCTCCATACCCAAGAACTTCTGGAGCTCTCTCTTAAGATTGTCCACCATAATCAGTAAGTTGTCCTCATAGATGTGCTCCAAGTCTTGGTGAATAATAAACTTTCGGAAAAAGAAATCTAGTTGTTGGATCCATTCATGACCGCCCCATCTCTTTTGCCAGTCTGCGACAAACTTCCCAGAAATGTCTACAGAAAGATGTCCTTCAAACCCTTGTACGATGCCATTGGGTGTTTCTATCTCTGTAGGTTTGATGTTTATGAAGCGTATCTCCACATCGATGTAGTAGCGGATATACCCGGTTATTCTTCTGTCAGAGGTTATGAGTATCTCTCGCTCGTCCGTTCTACTCTTGTGCTTGCGTTCGATAAACGTGAATTTTCGGTCAGTCAACCATGCGTACACAAGATTAAGGACTCCGTTCCAGTCTACTTTTCCCTTGTAGTTAATGTTAACTATGGGAATAGACCTGCTTTCCATGAACTTTACGGACACACACCTCTATATAAAAGCTATCCTGGCTTTTGGTTCCAGAACTCCACCTCAGTCTCGGGAAGATATTTGTCCAGTTTGAGGTATTCTTTCATTGCGTCTTGGAATTTTGAGGCTTCCTCAGTAAGCAATCGCTTATACTTGGAGAAGGTCTTTTGGTACAAGTTATTGTACAAGAACTCACTCTGTCCTTTGAAGAAGGGGCTCTTTGCCCAAGACTTGTTGTAGTCAAAGACAAGGTTGGCTCGGCAGTCAAATTCTAACTGACCCTTCTGTGCAGAGACCTTCTTTCCGTCTACCACGATCTCCACGTCCTTCATACCTAGTATGTGGATGTCCACATGGAAGTCAAAACGCCACATGGGATTGTTAAGGGGCGGTAACTTCTTTTCAAATCTCCACGCCACCCAGATTTCTTTTCCTACCTCTGGATTGTCGCGCACGATCATGCTTTTTTCTGGAAACTCGTTATCCACCCTAGTGGCGTAATCATTCTCAATAAACCATTCCCTAGCAATGTAGTAGACATACTGCATGTCAAACACGTCTTTGTAGTCAATCCTAAACCGGTGGATCTCTGTCCTGTGCTCTCCATGCTCTTTCCATCGGTTACGAATGGTAGGAAGGGCCATGCGGAAAACTTCGGGTTTGCAACTTTATAAGTCTTGCCCTAGCTGGTAGATGTTTCCCCATGTCGCAAGAAGCACTTGCTGAGGGATTTGCCGGAAAAAAGGAGGAGGAACATGCTCTACTTTGCCTTCCTTAACTGCGCGTATCACACCCTCTGCAGTAGGTTTTGCGTCTACCCACGTATAAGACTTTCCCACCTGCCATAGTGCGTGCACATCTCCCGTGGCCACGAGAGGTTTGCCATGCTCCTTTGCGGTTATCGCTGCTTGCTTGTTCCAACTTAGGATGTTGGAGAAAAAGTAGGACCATTCAATGGCGTCAAAAACGTCGATATTTTTGTCCAGCTGATCACGCAACGAACAACCCATAGGATAGTACGGGTGTGGCGCGATAACCAAGTTATCTTCCTTTTTCTTCCTTCTCAAATGGTCAAGAGTGAGAATACTATCGCATTCTGCTTTTGAAAAATTAAGGAGTAGCACGTGCGCCCCTTCGATAGTACGCTCTTGGCCAGACAACAACAACACCCCTTTGTCTTTGGCATATTCTGCTAGACTATCTGTGTAGCCATACCCTTCATGCCAGGTGAGCGCGCAAACGTCGTAGTCATGTTGAGCATACATATCAATCAATGCTTCTGCAGAATATTTGAGGTATCCATCGATAGGATCCCCTCGGGAATGTGAGTGGAAATCACATTTCAACATTACGCATACACAACCGGGACGTTTAAAAAGGCGATGAACTTCCTATACCTTATGCCTCCATAGCTCAGCGGCAGAGCGGTGGTTTTGTAAACCACAGGCCGAGGGTTCAAATCCCTCTGGAGGCTTCCTACCTCTAGGTAACCTTTTTAATCACTCCTTTAGAGTTATTTCAATGCTTTACCGACCTGTGGGAGGAGAAAGATTAGAACCTAGATGTTATGTTGATGAAATTAAAGCACACAAACCTCTAGATTTCCACATCGCCAACAGAGACAGAGACATCACCCGTATCCTTCTAGAGACAACACACGGTAAGAAAGCCAATATAGCCATCATAGGCGAGCCGGGCAATGGAAAAAGCATAACTCTGGGCTACCTGCTGGATGTGGTCACCGGGAAAATTAACCTTGATGAAAAGCATCAATGGTACTCGTTGTTCGAAGACCTCAAGGACATGGTACGCCAATTCCAAGCCAAAGACTATATCTTCCTGCCTAATCTTCAGGACCCCTCACGCCCACTCACCTTAGATTTTGAGCCTAGCCAGATTAACAGTGCAGTCAAGGGAGCCAGAAAGTTTTCCCGGGATGTTAGCAGACTCTCTGGAGGCTTGGGGACGAATACCGAAGTATATCCTCGCGCCACGAAAGAACAATATACTGCATTCGTGAGGGGTGAAGTACAAAGAGTGTATGAAACATTGTACCTCAAATTAAATGAGGTCACTTCTTCCAACGCTGATTTTGACATCAAAGCAATACGAAATTGTAGTAGTTTTAGATTCAGCTACAAGTTCTTGGACGAACCCCACTGGGACAACATGTGTCACAATCTTGGCCTAAACAAAACCGTGAAGGTATCTGGAAAGAGAAAGAAGGTTGATCCTGAAATGGTAGAACGCTCTTTGAAGGGCCAACTTCGTAATAGCATCGTACATTCCATGACCGAACTTCTGAACTCACCACACGAATTCAAAGTTGACGGGTGGGGTTCTAAAGACATGGTAAAAGTGGTGGAAGAGACCCTAATCACGGTTGACGCAGAATACCAAAAGATATCTAAAATTCACAAAGAAGGAATTGGCCCTTACTTTCGTGAGATAGCAAAAATGAATTTGGAACCAAAACCTGGCTTCCGCATCTCACCAGAAAGCGTAGATTGGTTCTGTACGCGCATAAAAGACATAGGGAATGAGATTGATGCTCCAGATTCCATCAAAGCATGGATGGCGAGCGTCGCCAGATACTTCGATGAAAATCGAGAGATGACGGAACAAGCTTTGCGTTCCGTCTATACTCGTACTCGACTATTCCACACAGCAGGGAGAAGAGTGAACCCTCGAAAGGTTTGGGAAATGCATCCGCTGTCAGAAACACAGTATGGAACATTCCTTGAAATTGATCATGGCAAGGGGCAATTCTACCTAGATGATGTTCTGGAGCCCGTGCCCGTCTACCTTAGCAAAGGTGGCGAGCTCAGCATAAAATATCCCAAGAGTTTCTCTGACGAAGAGATGTGGGGAACCATCCGCAATCCAAACCTTAAGAGCTATACAGATAATGGTCATCTTCCCCCACATCGATGCTATTCCCCCGGATACCTCATGCAGGCGGGCATCATAGTGCTGCCTGACAACATGGAAGGTTTCTTCAAAGCGTTGCTAGGCAGTGAGGTGAAGGAATCAGCAGCTCGCAGGCAGCAAGTGCTCAATCTGGTCGAGGAACAAGAAATCATGGTAGAACAATTTGGGGTTTCTTTCAACATTCACAGCCCACTCATGATCATCGGTTGTGACAACAAGCTTCCGTTCTACCGCCATCACAGTGAAGAAAAGCATCTCTACGAACCTGACATGGCCATGGGGAGGAGGTTTGTAATGTACGATTGGCAGGACTTCACACCAAACACCCAAGAAGCAAGAAGGGGGAGCATCGATGTCATCCTGCAAGCCGTGGAAGGGTTCAACCAGAAACATCACAGCAACGTTAGCCTGGAAGCGGAAGTCATCAATGTCTTGCTCACCGAAACGATTAGCGCAGATCTAATCCAGCTCAACTATAGTAAAGTCACAGATAGCGTGTTTGAGCTCCTGGGTTTCGGAATCGCCCACAAACAGAAAACAGTTGGCTTGGACGCCTTGGTAGCCCTCAATTTAGAGAAAGAGAAAGCCAATAGATTCAAATTAGTTGCTAGAAACATGGAAAATATCATCTCTCCTCCTAATGCTTACAACGTGGGTCGCGTATGGGCTGTGGCTGCACGAAAGGATGGGCCAGGTGAGGTGGATACGGTTAAATCTGGGCACATCCTCGACCTAGCGAAGGATTCTGATCGTTCGTTCCAGCTGTTTGACAGTGAAGCAGAGCTTGCAGGAGATGATACCGTGAAGGGATACCAAGAGGCAGTAGGTTTTGTAAAAGGACAACTGGGAATTCCAGTGCGATACCTGATGCGGACCACCTTTGATCGGCAGTACGGCGTGCATGGTCCCTCAGGTTCCTTGACCATCGCTACATCACTCATGTCCGCAATCAGCAACACCCCTGTTCGCGGAGACACCGTAATGACGGGAGGAGTGAGTTTCCAGGATGGCACGATTGGCCCTATGGGGTCCCTATACGAAAAGTCACTGGCAATCTGGAGAACAAGCAAATTCTTCAAAGAGAAAGGTATGAAAGGTAATATGCGGTTTGTGTTCCCTGTAGAAAACTACCGAGAACTAAAACAACAACTTGTAACCTGCCCGTACCCCGTGGAGAAGGAAATCGATCTCATTCCTGTTGAAACCTTCGAGGAAGCATTCCATCTTGCCACCACCAAAAGTAAGGTCAATCTCAAGAAAATCCGGAAGAACAGCCAAAAAAGTTACGCAAAAGCGATTAAGAAAGCCAGAAAAAACACCACGACGTGGAACAAAAGAGTTCTGCAAGCCTATGGCGGAGAGCCCATGCCCCCAAATCCTTGACCTCGTAAATGATTACGCAGCTAAACTCGAGACATCAGGTACTTTTGCGACAACTTCGACAAAATCAGTATTGAGCTTCTTTATTTGCTGTCGCATCCTCTCAAGATCTATCTCTGGCGTGTCCGCTTGAATTTGGGAATCTACCGTATCGGTAAGAACATTCCCTATTTTATCAATTTCGATAACTAAGGCACGCATTTCGTTGGAAAAACTGTTCATCCGGTCGCGCAATCCACTACACTCATTCCTAACTTCGGTTACGGTTGGCATAATTAACGCGTATACTGCTAGTATTTAGAGTTTATGGACCTCCAGCGTAAACGTTTATAAATGACCCCGGATTTGCCTCTTCATGGAAGACGAGTACGCACCATTACAAAAAGAGTTTGGGCTGCCAAGTTTTGCCAAACTAGATGAAGAGTTTGACATCAGCACGATAGAAAGCAAGGGCAAACCCTTACAGGATGTTCTCACAAGAATGAAGGACCGCGTAGAACACACCGTACACTTGTTACAAGATCTTATCCATCCAAGCGGAGACACCGTGATGGAATTAGTAGAAAGCAGTTTTTTGACGCAAGAAGACAAGAAAAAGCTCGTCCTCATAGAAAAAGATTTGATGGTTTTGTACAGAGAGTTTCTCGTGGCAAAGTTTGCCAGAGAAAACAAGAAAGACGCCCAGGTCATCAATGACGTGGCAGAAAAATTCCCACCCTTACGTAAGGCGATCCTGCCATACATAGAGAAAATAAAGCAAGGATGGGAAAAAGAAGGCGAAAGCGAAGAAGTTCTTAACTACCTAGGATGAAACTCGTACTACTAGGCCCGCCAGCGAGCGGCAAAGGAACACAAGCCGAAAGACTTAGTAAGAAGCTCAAACTCCCACAAATTTCTGTAGGCGAACTTCTCAGAGAAGAGTACAAAAAAGGAACTAAGGAAGGAAAACAAGCAGAAAAGTACTTTGACAAAGGAACCTTAGCGCCTTATGCGTTGGTCATCAAGATTGTGAACAAACGCTTAGCAAAGAAAGACTGCACGAAAGGATTTATTTTTGATGGATTTCCTCGAGAATTACAGCAAGCCAAGACATTGCTCAAGACGTGCGATGTGGACAAGGTACTCTACTTCAAAGTGTCAGACAAGGAGTTAGTCAAGCGCATGGTGAGTAGAACACAATGCCCAAAGGGGCATACGTACGGGATAGGCCACAGACCTAAGAAGAAGGACGTTTGTGACGTGGACAAGCTACCTCTATCTCGCAGGCATGATGACACTCCTGCCATCCTAAAAAGCCGTATCAATGTCTTCCATAAAAAAACAGAACCTGTGCTGCGCTTTTTCAAGAAGATGGGTATCGTCCAGACAGTATCCGGTGTAGGCACGCCTAACCAGATTTTCAAGAGAATAAAACTATAACTTTTCTACCAATTCTTTGTGCGGTAACTTCTTTTGGCACGCAAAGCACACCACATGGCGTTTGCTGTCCTTCTTCACATACGTGCCTATAATCTTGTTCAGAAACGTTTGTTCGATGGTAGCCTTGCAAATAGCACAGTTCATGGTGCTAAGAGTAAGGGGTGAGCATAAAAAAGTAACGGCTTATTCATCTAAGTCGGATTCGTATTCCCTTCGATCGTCATCTACAATCAGATCATCCATAGAACCCTCTTGGAAGGCCCGGTTGGGAGGTCGCCCGGCAGAATCGTAATCCTCTGTGAACTCCTCGCTTGAACAGGATTGCAACTCCTCGAGGTCATCTTCAATGTCTTCAGCAGCGTAGTCTGAATCATCCACTCCGTGGTCACTATAGAAGCGGTCTGGTGATGGTCTGAAATCGCCCGACTCCCAAGCTCCATCTTGGACTGAAGATATAAGCTCCTCCAGAGCTGCTATATTTCTTTCCGCAGGAAGGTTATCCAAAACGTACAACGCTGCCTCGGCATACCGAGGATACTGTCTAAGAAAATCTACAATAGCTCCTGCCTCTTCGCACAATTCGTGCACTAAAGGCCGATCATACATATCTCCGTTCACTTGTAACCTCTAAGAGGAAACATTTACGGGTGACATATAAACCCGACGGGAGGAGTTAGGCGACGTCAGGACGCTGCTCTTCTGACCATTGCCGGAACCACGCACCCCACTTTTCTACTAGCTCCTTCCGAAGGTCCTCATCTGCTTCGGCAAACTCTTCGGCAAAGCTGTCCATGTCGTCCAGACGATCGTACAGTGCGTCTACATCCCTATCAGGATCCAAATTATTTGCGATGTAACGTCCAGCAGCCACGTATCCTGGCCCTCTCTGCGCCGTCTCCATAACGGCCATTGCTTCTTCTCGCAACACGTCTACAGGCGGTTGGTTTCTTTCATAGTCTCTTTCATTCATTGTTTCTCTCTCCTGTAAAACGTAAGACACGCTAACTATATAAAGTTAGTGTGACATTTTAGTCATAGTTAGACCGAAGGAGAATTTGACACTATCCGCTATTGTACTGCTCATCAGAGTTCTTTTTTATGAGTACAATCTGCCAAAGACGCTGCGTGTTAGCAAGTGCGGTTGCGGGACAGCAGAGAAGGTAGAACTTCCACATGCGATAGAACCGTTCATCATATTTTTGCTTTAGTTTTGGCCAGTGATTATCAAAGTTTTTGTACCATTCCAGCATGGTTGTGTGATAATCTTTGGTGAAATCTTGCCAGTCAACAATACTGAACAGCCCTTCTGTTGCACAAGAGACTTGTTTTGGTGATGGTGTGACCGAGTTGGGAAAGATGTACTTCTCAATCCACCGATCATTTCGGGTAACCGACTCATCTTTCCCATCAAACTGCAATAAGAATAATCCATCAGGCTTTAGGCATTTTTCCACCGCGTTCATGAATGCGCGATGGTTCTTAGGTCCCACATGTTCGAACATCTCAATAGAAACCGCACAATCATACTTACCTGTAAGATCGCGATAATCCGTCATTTCTATTTCTACATCAACATTTTTACAATAGATGCGGGCATAGTCGTATTGCCGTTGGGAGAGCGTTATTCCCTTCACTTTCACGCCATATTTTTCCGCGGCGAATTTTGCAAATCCACCCCAACCACAACCAATGTCCAGAACGGTCATGCCTGGGCGAAGGTTAAGTTTCTTACATACCAACTCAAGCTTTGCCTCTTGAGCCTCATCCAATGTTTTTGCATCTTTCCAGTACCCACAACTGTAGTTCATTCGCTTGTCGAGCATGGCCTCGAAGAGGTCGTTTCCCAAATTGTAATGGTACTGCACGTCCTTGGCTGCTTGCCTTCTTGTCTGTCGATTTGTAAACAGCGGGCTCAACATCCTCAGCGTCTCAAAAAACCGGCCGCCAAAAGCATTCAGGGAGTAAGTCTTTGCGTCAACGACTTTTGCTTTCAGAAGTCGGTAGATGAACTGGTCTATGGCTTCACAGTCCCACCACCCATCCATATATGATTCACCCAGCGCGATAGTACCACGCAAGAATAATCTCCTATAGAAATGTGGATTCTTGATCTGGATATCCCACGGTTGCCCCCGTTAACAGTTATTCCCGCCTTTTTGAATAACGCAACCCCCTTTTTCTCCATATACTCCATACGCATTCTCAAAAAGGACAATTCTTAAAGATTTCTGTACAGAGCACGCTGTAGCAACGGTTTAAATACTACACGAGCTCCAATCAGCCTATGAAACGAATAGCTGTCGTGCACAAAGAAAAGTGCAATCCTGAAGCGTGTGGAGGCTACCTATGTATGCGCGTCAACCCAGAAAACAAGACGGGAAAAGAGTGCATCGTGATAGATGCAGACAAAAAAATCAAGATCAACGAGGACCAGTGCGGAATTGGCGTGCAGATAAGCGCCAACAAATGTCCCTTTAACGCCATCGACATCGTAAAATTACCCGAAGCACTAGAAAAAGATCCGGTCCATAGCTTTGGAGAGAACGCTTTCAGATTATTCGACCTGCCCATTCCCAAACAAGAACATGTTGTAGGCATTATTGGCAGAAACGGCATCGGAAAGAGCACGGCCGTAAAAATTCTGAGCAGCATGATCCAACCCAATCTTGGAAAAGATGAAGGAGCAACCATTGACGATTTAATCCAGTACTACAAAGGCAAGGAAGCACAAACGTTTTTTGAAAAAGTAAAAGAGAACAAGCTTAGCGTCATCTACAAACCACAACAAGTAGATGCAATACCCAAGCTCGTGAAAGGAACCGTCAAAGATGTGCTCACCAAGGCAGACGAACGAGAGATGATGGACGAAGCTATCGCCTCCTTAGACCTCAAACACATTTTAGACACCCAAATAGACAAGATTAGCGGAGGAGAACTGCAAAGAGTGGCCATCGCGGTGGCTGCGCTAAAAAAGGCTGACGTCTACGTGTTTGACGAGCCCACCAGCTACCTCGACATAAAACAACGACTCAAAGTTGTTACTTTCATAAAATCCTTAGCACAACAAACCTCAGTCATTGTCATAGAACACGACCTCATCATCTTAGACGCAGTATCTGACCAAATGCACATCATGTTTGGAAAAGCAGGCGCGTACGGCATCGTGAGCTTGCCAAAAGCAACCAAAGCAGGCATCAACACGTTCTTAGACGGATACATTCGAGAGGAGAACATGCGCTTCCGAGACCACCCCATAAAGTTCTTAGCAAAAAACATCACCAAACGCCCCAACACGCACGTGGTGGCCAGCTGGGAAGGACTAAAAAAACAAGCAGGAAAATTCCATCTTAGCGCACCACAAGGAGAACTCAAAAAAGGAGAGGTAGTGGGCGTGCTAGGAGAGAACGGCATAGGAAAAACAACCTTTGTCAGATTAATTGCAGGAGTGGACAAGCCCGATGAGGGAAACATAGAGACCGCCCCCGTAAGCTACAAACCACAATTCTTAGAAACGGATGATGATAGAACAGTTGCAGAAATAGTCAACCTCGCCAAACACGGGACAAAACTACGCCACCTCAATCTTCACGAGCTGGCCTGGAAAAAACTCAAGCAACTCAGCGGAGGAGAGCTACAAAGAGTTGCCATCGCACAATGTCTAAGCCAGGATGCAGAAGTCTACGTTCTAGACGAACCATCAGCATACCTCGATGTGGAACAAAGAATGATGGTGGCTAAGATGATCAAAGATATTGCCGAAACAAACGAATGCGCCGTCCTTGTCGTAGACCACGACCTGCTCTTCTTAGATTACCTATCAGACAGATTGTGCGTTTTTGTTGGCGAGCCAGCCATCCACGGCGACTGCACCGGCCCCTACCCTATGGAAGAAGGGATGAACCATTTTCTCAAAGAATTAAACATTACCTTTAGACGAGACCCACAGAACAACCGCCCTAGACTCAACAAGCTAGACTCGCAGATGGACCGAGAACAAAAGTCCAGCGGCAGATTGTATTACTAAGCTTTATAACTCCCACGTCGATAAGTATCCCATGGCACGTTTACTCATTTTCAGAGGAATCTCCCACGAAGGAAGGCAACTCCATCCTCCGCAGACCTTCTTTGTGCAAGAAGATAAGGATTTCACCTGCCAGCACGGAACGATAGCAAAAGAAGAGCTAACAAAGCCTGATGGAAGCGTCATCAAGAGCAACATTGACAAAGAATTCATTTTACTAACACCCGACTTTGGGGACCTGCATGGCCGACTCAAGAAGGCCCCTCAAACCATCCCGCACAAGGATCTCGGAAGAATCATCGTCCAAACAGGCATGACTCGAGAAAGTGTTGTCGTGGATGCAGGACTAGGAAGTGGGGCCCTAGCCATCCAGATGGCTAACACGTGCAAAGAAGTTATTGCCTACGAAAAAGAAGAAAAAACCATCAACGTAGCAAAGGACAACCTAACCTTTTGCAACACAAAAAACGTGACGATCAAACACCAAGACATCTACGAAGGTATTGACGAAACAAACGTAGACGTCATCACGCTAGACCTGCCAGAACCCTGGAAAGTTGTGGCACACGCTGCCAAAGCCCTACGTCACGGAGGGTGGTTGGTAGCCTACAACCCAACTATAGGACAGATAGCCAAGTTTAATGATGCACTTGGTGAAGCGTTCATGCACGAAAAGAACTTAGAGATCATCGAGCGTGCATGGGATGCTCACGGAAACATTCTCCGACCTAAGAAAACACCTATTGGTCACTCTGGCTTTTTGAGTTTTGCTCGGAAGGTATAAAGTTCCAGGCTTGCTGGCCATAATGCTGGGTTTGCAAACCCTTCCACACCATTATCTTGGCACCCATGTTTGCTGCCTTTCTGCAAAAATACCAGTCTTCAGAGAACACACGCACTTCACTACCTTGTCCGCCATCCTCAATATGGAAGCGAGGAGCCTGCATGTTCCTTAGCCAATCTCCTGGCTTGATGAGTATGCAACCTGCACCTACCAAATCTGCAGGGAAAACCTCAGAGCAGGCTTCAACCTCTTTCAAAGTGAGACTTGAAGCGTCAAACCCCTCCTTACCCATGGCGATGTTTGTTTGGTCTTTGTTACCCTTTAACATGACAATGCCTGCTAACATATCCGCCTTGCTCTCTTCAAGCTTTGCAATCATTTTTGGCAGCCAGTCAGGTTGGGGAAGTCCCACGTCTGCATCCAACAACAAGATGTAGTCAGGAGATTGCTTTAGGGCATCCACCATCAACGTGTTTCGACTTCTCGTCAACAAACTCCCCGTACGGAAGTTACATCGCACGTCAGCGTGCTGGTACGCGTTGAATATAGCGGCAAAATAAGGAATACTTACGTGGCCATCATACGCAGGTGTTGATACCACCACTACAGGTTTCATATGCGTATGAAGAATGCCTGCCTTTTAAGGTTTCTTTAATCCGAAGAGTCTCGAAATGCTGCCCATGAAGGTATTGTTCACGAACTGCAAAAGCACATCCAAGAATCCTTGGACGTACAACAGGTAGATGATGATGACTATGATGGCCATCAACGGCCAAAGCATTGGCCAAGTGATAAACCAAAAGAACAACCATAGACCATGATCTGTCGTGCTAGGAGCGCGGATAGGAGAGGGTGCGATGGCAGGTGCTGCAGGTATGGCCTCGGCTACGTTCTCCAGTGCCGTGTCAGGAGCGGCAAGCGCAACAGGCGCGCTCACTTCTTGTGGCGGCTCCTCAAAGTTGGGCAGGGTAATAATGGGCAAGAAGCCTTCTTCAGGTGGAAGGATCTCTGGCGTCTCTATCGCACTGGGCGGCAGCGAGCGAAGTACAGGAAGGTCTGCAAGTTCGTCTGCGTCTGGCGTGTCAGTATCTGGATCACTAAATGCTAAGTCGTTGGACGTGTCAGGAACAGCCGCCGGCTCTTCTGCAGGCTGCGTGATCGCAGGTGTCGCAGTCACTTCAGGAGCTGGCTCAGCAGCAGGTTGTGGAGTTACTACAGGAGCAGGTTCTGGCGCTACAGGAGCTGGTTGTGGAGACGGTGCAGGAGCAGGGTCTTGGACCGGCGGAGATGAGACAACAGGATCGGGTACGGGTACAGTTGACTCGGGAACAACTGGTTCAGGATCCACAATAGGCTCTACGAATGGTTCGGGTACTTGGGTTGGAGTTTCAGGAATGACAGGCTCAGCAGGTTCTAAGGTTGCGGAATTGGGAAGGGTTACTGGATTTTCAGGGAGAACCTCTTCTATCTCCTCTGCCAAGTCATCCGCCTCTTCTAGAGGCTCCTCTTCCACAGGCTCAAGCGGTTCGGGTAAGTCGAGAACCGGTTCTTGACTGCTTATCAACACTTGCTCGCCAACAACTTTGGTTTGGATGAATAGGGCAGAGATGGCCTGCTCCATGTTGGTGAGGGCACGTGCCTTGGGTAGTTTGGGGAATCGCTTGAGTTTTTTCTCCAAATCTCGAGCGTCCTTGTCCAAGTTTTTCAAGCGTTTTTCTTGTGCTTTGAATGATTTGTGTCTTTTGACCTCTTTCTTCACTTCTTTCAAGCACTTTTGCAAGCGATCAACATACTTTTCTAGATCTTTTTTTGGTGAGTTGGGTACCTGTCTCACAGTATGCTTGCATCACGGTTACTAAGGCAGGTGGTTGAGGAACGTTGACTATGCTCACGTCGAGATTCACCACTGCTTCTACTGTGGCACGCAAGTCATCATCAAGAGCAAAAATCTCTGCCTCGGACGCGCGAAGAGACATCTCACGTGAACGCTGACGCACTCTTTCAATGCGTTCCCCTAAGAAGTTGAGCTCTCTTTCAAAAGCATCATCCAAGTCGGGAGGCAAGTCTGCTCTCCGTACGCGAGAACGCATGACATTGACGCATGCTTTCGCTTTTTGTGCACGAGTGACGAGAATCTTACCGTCGCCAGGATTGCGGAAAACCAGCGGATCAGGGATGCTACATACGGTATCTTGTTGGTGATTACGACCAAAAGCAGGCGCAAAGCCCGTCATGGACGCATCTGTCATGATGAGCATGGTTGCTACTGCAAGAACCAGCGTCAGATACATGTGGTGCTTGACCATATAAGTCGAGACTAGGGGTGTCCGTTTATATATGTTTACCAAAATTCGCTTATCCAAAGTTTTTTAAAATACGGGCGGTTGCGGACTGCCATGGCAAAAGTTGTCGCAGAAAAATTGGCCACAAAGCACAAAGAAGTCAGTGTTGCTGAATTCTTTGAACGCAACAGACACTTGCTAGGCTTTGACAACAAACGCAAGGCATTGCTGACTGTTGTTAAGGAAGCGGTAGACAACGCTATCGACGCCTGTGAAGAGGCAAAAACCATGCCTGAAGTCAAGGTAGACATCATTGAGATGAGTGAAGATCGCTTCAGGGTCATCGTGGAAGATAACGGTCCAGGCATCGTAAAAAAGCAAATTCCTAACATTTTTGCCAAATTGCTGTACGGAAGCAAGTTCCACACCATGAAACAGAGCCGAGGCCAGCAAGGAATAGGAATTTCCGCAGCAGTGCTGTACTCACAACTCACAACAGGAAGACCTGCCAAGATCGTCTCTAAAATATCTAAAAGCCATGACGCACATTACTACGAATTACACATTGATACACGAACAAACAAGCCAGAAATCGTCAAAGAAGAGGTCATAAAGTGGAAGAAGGATAGAGGTACTAAGATAGAACTGGATATCGAGGCCAGCTACCAAAAAGGGGACCAAAGTGTGGATGCCTACATCAGGAGTACCGCAATAGTGAATCCCCATGTCAGCATAGTCTACACCAACCCTAAAGCTGAACAATTCGTGATGGCAAGAGTGGCAGAAAACCTTCCTAAAGAGGCAAAAGCCATCAAACCCCACCCCTACGGAGTGGAATTAGGCATCTTATTGAAGATGGTCAGAAATTCTGACTCTAGAAGCGCCCAGAGCTTCCTTACCAACGAGTTTTCAAGAGTGGGACCTGGAACAGCCAAAGAGATACTCTTCAAGTCAGGAATAAAACCTGCAACAAAACCTAAAGATCTAGCCCTCCCCCACGTCGAGGCCATGATGAAAGCCATCAAAGACACCAAAATCATAGCTCCACCAACGGATTGCATCGTTCCTATAGGGAGAGAATTGTTAGAAAAAGGACTCAAAAAAGAGGTTAATGCAGAATTCTACTCCAGCGTCAGTCGAAGCCCGCAAGTGTATCGCGGTATTCCTTTTGTTGTAGAAGCAGGCATCGCCTACGGAGGAGAGCAACCCGCAGATAAGAGTGCCAAACTCCTACGATTTGCCAACAGAGTACCATTATTATTCCAACAGAGTGGAGGGGCCAGTTTCAAAAGTGTGGTGCAAACAAATTGGAGAAGCTACGGCATGAACCAAAGTTCAGGCAGTTTGCCTCAAGGACCCATCACGATCGTTATACACATGGCAAGCGTGTGGCCACCTTTTACGTCAGAAGCCAAAGAAGCCCTAGCGCACTATCCAGAAATCATCAAGGAAATGAAGCTAGCCTTGCAAGAAGCAGGTAGACAAGTAGGCATCTACGTGAACAAACAAAAGCGTGCCAAGCAAGAACAAGAACGAGTTAACATTTTCGAGAACTACATTCCCGAAGTCGCAGCATCCCTCAACAGGCTCACCGGCAAAAGCAAGGAAGGGATTGTAAAAAACATGCGCGTGATGTTGAAAAAATCCAAAGAATTCATTGAAGCAAACAAAAAAACACTCAAAGGAGAAGTAGATGAATAAGACAAGAAAAGCGATCGTGGACTTAGGACAAGATCTGGTAAAAAAAATCGAAAAGAAAAAACAACCACAGATCATCGTACCAGTACGCGCGCTATCCAACGTCATCTACAACAGGAAAACAAAACAACTAGAATTAGGTAATAAAAAATCAGAAAGACAGTTCTTTAACGTTGCCCATGCTAAAAAATTCTTGCAAACCTTAGAGATAGCCGCCATCAGCAAAGAGCTCATGGAAGAGACCAAGCACGCGAGCTTGCGAGACGTCTTCTACATGGCCAAACGCACCATCCCGAATACCGACACGAATATCGTCGACGAACAAAGCGAAAGTGACAAGGCCATAGAAGATTTGGAATTGATCACTGGCGGAAGTAGAGAGCAGTTACATGTTAACGCTAACAAGAACGGAAGTGTTGCAGGAAAAGTCACCATTGTTGACAAAGGAGACACCATCCAATGGGATAAGATGGGAAGTGGAGGTTGGAGCATACCCTCCAACGTTGAAGAGATAAAGTTCAAGAAAATGCAAGCAAAATATGTTCTGTACATGGAAAAAGCAGCCGTGTGGGAAAGATTGCATGAGGACAAATTCTGGGAAAAACACAAATGCATCATCATGAGCTCACAAGGACAGACCACCCGAGGAATTAGGAGGTTGTTGCAACGATTGAGCAGCGAACACAAGCTCCCCATCTACGTCCTGGCAGACTTTGACCCGTACGGAGTGTACATCTACTCCGTCATCAAGTACGGAAGCATCAACCTTGCGCACATGAGCGGCAAGATGAGCATTCCAAGTGTAAGATTCCTGGGCATCACAGCAGACGACATCATAAAATACGATCTCAAAAAACATTTTATCAAGCTCAAAGACATCGACATCGCACGCTTGAAGCAAATTGGAAATTATGAATGGTTCAAAGACAACAAACCATGGCAACGCCAGTTCAAGATGATGAAAGACTTCGGCGCCAAAGCAGAAATCCAAGCCCTGAGCAGCAGAGGCATCAGCTTTATTTCTGAAAAATATCTTCCAGAGAAGATCAAAAAGAACGAAGTGATCGACTAAAGACTTAAATATTCTAAGTGTTGATCGAACCGCATGGGTAAGCACGAAACCTCAGTTCTTGCAATCGTCGCCATTGTTACCATAGCAACGATAGGCCTTCAGGTAGACACCCAACTTACCGGGCACAACACCTTCGCTGACTACGCCACCCTTTCAGACTACTGTCCTCAACCCAAACAAATAGATACTGATTGTTTTGATAGCTGCTCAGACTGTGGTGAACCACCCGTGAATACGTGTGAAGAAGAGTTTATGGACTGCTACGAATGCGGAGAGTCACCTTTGAACATGTGCGAGCCAGATATGGGCTGCTACGAGTGTGTCATGGCACCCGAAAACAACTGCATGGACCAATACACGGAGTGCTCAATGTCTTGCCCTGTGGCAGAGTACGAACCGTGCTGGATGAACCCAGATCCAGAAGACATGGATGGTTGCCACGACCGCAACCAACAACGGGCAGAGGCTGCGAATCGCCAGTGTAATAGAATCATGGAAGGTTGCGACAGGGAAAACGAAGCCTGCGAGCAGGCTGCGCAAGAGGCTCAGGATAGACATAACGAACACTGCACGAGGGTTTCTGAAGGCTGCATGCCAGAGGAAGCAGACTGCGAGCTCGCCGCACAGCAAGAACAAGAAGAACACAACCGGCAGTGTCAAGAACAGTCTGATGAATGTCAGCGACAGAAAGACCAGTGCAATCACGATCACAACAGCGCAACTAACGCGTACAACGACCGTTGCACAGCCAAAGCTAGAGAATGCACAGAACAGTGCTGTGGCTGCAATGAAGACACAACCGAATGTGGGGATACCTGCTGTGGAAACGGAGAAGTCTGCAATAACGGGGAGTGCGAGCCCGGCTGTCCGAGAACAGACGCAGATGGAAACAGGGTGAAAAAATGTGGTCAAGGATCCGGACTTGCCTGCTGCATACGAAGAGACTCTAATTGTGAGATCGTGTACGGTCAAGGCACCTGCATGGCAAAAAATGGTTGCATGGTTAAGTATGTCAGCGTCCCTAGTACAAATATTCGATCAGCCATTTCTGCGGAAGCAGAAGACGTTGGTGAAGTTACCCGAGGCACACCCGTATACGTTAAAAGTGGCGGTAACAGGTACTGGTTTGAAGTGTTCACCGACCGAAAATGCACAAACTCCGCAGGATTCATGTACTTTACCAAACTCGTTAACGAACCGCCAAGAGATGTAGGCGAACACCCGGCATACGGCGGCGGAATAGAAACCTCAGATCTCGAAACCGGCGGCGCAATTAGAGGATAATTCTAAAAAACGCGCCCGCAGGGATTCGAACCCTGGACCTACTGCTCTCTTCAACGTATTGTAGAAGGCAGTCGCTCTATCCAGGCTGAGCTACGGGCGCACATCTACGTCTAATGTCATCATTTTGTTTAAAAATGTATCCACCAAGTCCTTCTTGGAGGACCAGAGAACCCAAGAACCACTATCACGCCCCTGCCCAAACGTTTTTAAGCAACACGCTTCCTAAGAAGACTATTGCGGAGGTACCCAAGCGGCTAAGGGGAGCGCCTGCAGAGCGTTTATTCGGGGGTTCGAGTCCCTCTCTCCGCTTTTACATCAACTTTTTATAGTATAGACCATCTCGTAACGGCATGATGACTAGCAGACAGCAGATGTTGTTGTTATTGCTAGTTGCACTACTATAAGTGAATCCCAAGGTTGAGGGGTTCACTATAGACAGAATTCTTTAGCCTTGTTTTCACGGGAGAAAAAACAATGGAAAACTATGAAAGCCCAGGAACGATAGACATAACTACAGGAAGAAGAGTGGACGTAGAGGAAATGAGAGCGCGAGCGCCAATCTTCAAGGCAGACAGTTGTGGCATGCCAGACCTGAACAAAGGCAACAGGGTTGCGTACACGGGAAATATTGTTACAGATACGTCAGCCAGTGATTGTACTCCGGATTCCGACCGTGAACAAGATCCATGAACGCCTCACGGAGCTCCTTGGTTACCGGACCGGGCACGTTAGGTAGCTCTTTCCCGTCAAAGGAAGCAATAGTTGCCACCTCTGCAGCAGTACCTGTGAAGAACGCCTCATCCACAGTAGAGAGTTGATCTTGGGTGATCTTCTGCTCCTGCACGGTATGACCTAGGTTTTTGGCAAGAATCATAACGGCTTCGCGCGTGATACCGGGAAGTATCGTGCCTAGCTTTGGTGTGATGATTACTTTATCCTTGACAAGGAAAAGATTTTCGCCAGAACCCTCAGCAACATTACCCTCGTGGTCTAACAATAGCGCTTCATCATATCCTTCTTTCCTCGCTTCGTTGCCTGCTAGCAAACTGTTGAAGTAATGACCAGAGATTTTGGCTTCTTGTATGGTACTTTTTGGGTGGAGTCGGATAAAGGAAGATATCTTTACCTTGGTAGGTTCATCTCCCAAGTATGCACCCCATGGCCACACAGCGATAGCTACTTGAACCGGTGTGTCTTTAGGAGAAACACCTAAGTTACCATAACCATAGAAGCAAAGAGGTCGAATGTATCCTGCAGATAGTTTGTTTTCCTTGACGGTTTGTATGATCGCGTCAGTAAGCTGCTTCTCGTTATACGGAAGTTCCATGCCCACGGTTTTTGCTGAGAACATCAAGCGTTTGACATGCTCTTCTAAGCGAAAGATGGCAGGACCTTTTTCTGTTTCGTAAAATCATATACCTTCAAACACCGCGCTACCGTAATGTAACGAGTGTGCTAGAACGTGAATCTTAGCCTCATCCCAGGGTACAAGCTTGCCGTCAAGCCAGATGAATTTTGTCGCCTTCATACAAAGAAAAAAAGGAAGGCGGTTTAAAAAATTACGCTTTAGGCGTCATGAGCTCGGCAATCTTGCGCATGACTTCAGCGTTGTCATCAGTTCCCAGAACATTAAATGGTTTATACCAAGGCTTATTCTCATCCCTAGTTTCACCATGTCTCTAAACCTTGTCAAGTACGTACGTAACATTGATATACCTCATCACTCGACGGAGAAGTATGTCAAACCACGAACTTACCGTACTCGCAGTAATCGCAGTAGTTGCACTAGGTGTCCTAGGTATGAGTGGCCAGTTTACTGGACTCGCACACCACATTGAAGGACAATCCCCTAATGTAAAAGGTAGCAGCTATATTGGTATTCCGACAGGACCAAACGTTCCTGTAAGAGCCCAAGAGATGCCGTACCTGACGCAGGAAGAATGGAATTTTGTTGACTATTCGACATTACCGAATATCGACATAGACCAAACTCCTCGAAGCCCTGCTGGCGAGTACACGCAAAGAGCAGCTCCTAACCGAGCAAAAACGCTACACAGAGGATAATTCTATCCTTTGAATTTTTATTTTATGATTTTAGTAGAAATTACTCAGATTTAGCTTTTAGAGCCTTTCCTTCTCGAGTCTGCATGTAATCGTGAAGCTCTTGTAGGCCTACCCTGTTGTTGCGGTCTTTGTCAACACGTCTCCAGTCGATGCCAGGAGGTGCCTTTTTCTCAGCAAAGCGGTTGACCTTCATTACGTGGCTGCCGCCCTCATAGACCACAGACCTTATCCACTTGGATTCATAAGTGCGAATCCCAGGACGAGGATCATCAAGAGCAGGACCAACATCCTTCTCACTCACCTTGACACTTCTCTCGTACTGAATGCCGCTGGTTTGGTGGTGAGGCGTGAAGATTACATCATTTGCCTTGCGATAGATGCTTGAACAGCCAGAAACCACAGGTGCAACGAATGCGCCAATAAGCAATGGCACAATAGCATTTTAAAGTCTCATAGCAGTAGTAACATAATGACAGTTTATAAAGGTGAGGGCAGTTTTATTAAGCAAGCGTAAACAGCACCGACATGACCAAAGCGCTCTATCTTGATGATGCATATCTGAAAGAATTCGACTCTAACGTAACAAAAGTAGAAGGAACGAGCGTTTGGTTGGACGAAACAGCATTCTATCCTACTAGTGGTGGACAGCCACACGATACAGGCATCATAAAGGCAGACAAGGATTACAAGGTAATCGAGGTACGAAAGCAAGATGGAGAGATCCTGCACACCGTAGATGCAGAAGGATTACAACTAGGACCCGTATCGTGCGTTATTGATTGGGAAAGACGATACAAACTCATGAGAATGCACACCTCTGCACACGTTCTTTCCCAAATAATCTTCAACGCAACCGACGCATTGTGCAGCGGAAACGAGTTAGGGGTAGAAAAAAGCAGGATGGACTTCTCTGTACCCATAACCAAAGAGCAATTCTTAGGTTTTGTGGAAGAAGCAAACAAGATCATAGACCAAGACTTACCAATCTCTTGGAAGTTCGTACCCAAAGAAGAAGCTATCAAGATGGGAGAGGCCTTCCGCCTTATGGGGAAGAGTCACCCAGACCTAGATGTTCTTCGTATGGTCAGCATCGGAGACTTTGACATCCAAGCAGATGGCGGAACGCACGTGAAAAGCACCAAACTCGTCGGGCATCTGCAGTTACTCAAGTTCGAAAACAAGGGAAGTAAAAGAAAGCGAATCTACTGGGAACTAACGCAAGCCTAACTTTCTTTGCAGGTTATGCCACCAATGTTTGCACTTCTTGATGCGTAACGTTTGCAGTCTTCTTCTGTTTGCTATCTTCAGCTTTCGCAACTCTTCTTCCTTCTCACGCTGCTTGCGCAGAACGTGCTCTGCCTCAGAGCTAGGACGCACTGCCTCTCGCACCAACCATTGTAAGACGGTAAAGACCACCAAAAACAATCCGGCAGCAGCTATGGTTCTTTGGTCTAACGTCTGCGTGGTCTGGACCAAAATAATCGCCATCACCCCTAACCCATTAATGACTGCAGACTGGGAGAGAAACATGAAAAACTTCTTCGGGCGAGCATGCTCAAGGTTGGCAACAGCCATCAACAAGCCGGTTAACAGCACAAACACCGTTATCCACAGACGGACCATGGCATCCCCAACGTTCAACGCTTCCCACGTTTCGTATGTGGTAAACAGATAGCGTAACAGACTTGCGGACACGAACGCGAATGCCACCGAATTTCCAAAGGCAGAGTTCCATCCTAACTCTTCAGTACGGTTTCTTCCAAAATATATTTGCATGGCTAGTGCAGCCACCATGAACGGGAGTACAGTCCAGAAAATACCTGGCTGGTTTAGGACATCGCTGATAAGCTCTCCGAAGAGGGGAGCGAGTTCACTGTACACATACTCTGTCATGACGTACGCCTAGAGTAGTGTTATAAATTCTTTTCGACAAGCTCTCTCTGAACACGAGCTTTCTTTTGGTTTTCCAACCATCGATAGATATGCGCGTGCGAGCTTCCGCTAATCAATCCTCCCACAGCACGTCTTGCCAGGCTCACCCCTTCATAATCTCCGATGATGGCAACGGTCTTGCCATAAACACTAATGTTTGTATCAGTTAGCTCCTCCATTATGTGACGAGCCTTGCCTCCTTCCCCAATAATGCGCCCGCGTAGGCGTTCTAACTTGTTTTTCTTAGAATGTGGCTCTAAACTTATCACCTCAAGCATAACATCTTGCTTTAACAATTGCGTGGCTATCTCCGGGTTAAACCCTCTTCCTACTGCTTTTACGATCTCCCGGCACTGAAAGAGCTTGAGAGCATCCTCGCCCGTCACCGTAGTAGAACCATCCGTGCCGTCCACCACCAACTTGGTTTTGGTGGCCTTCTCGATCTGACGTTTCATGATACCTTTGCTTCCTATGAGCACAGCTACCCGTTCTCTTGGTATCTTGATATCATACTTGAACTCTTCTGCCATTATCAGTAAAGGGTAGAGGATAATTTAAAGCTTATCCTTAAGCTCTTGAGGAGTGAGTTTCACCCCTATTTTTGTGAAAAACGCGGCCATCACGCGAAGGTCTCGTTCTAAGAGGTCCTCTGCGTTCGGATTCTGGAAGGACGTGGTCTGGCTGACGTCAATGATGTACGGTTTTTCGTTCCAATTCAGTAGATTGAACGGACTCAGGTCACCATGCACCATGCCTGCTTTGTGCATCGCCTTCATTTGAACAATTAATCTCTTCAAAAACTCCTTAGGTTTTTTGGGTTTTTGGCTCACCACTTGTGGTGCTGGACCGTCATCACCGATGAACTGCATCACCACGATATTGTCGCGGTGCGCGATGAGTTTAGGGGTGTGCATTCCCATCTTTCCCAGCTTGGAAAGGTTGCTTGCCTCGCGTTTTGCCCAAGCAAACACCACTTTTCTGCGTTTTCGCTTCAAACCATCAAAGCGAGGGTCAGTACGTAAGTTTTCGAACATGCGATTGAAGTCGCAGGTTTGTAATCTGTAGATTTTTACCAACACTCTCTTCCCTTTGCGTATGGCAGAGAAGGTGTTGGCTTCCTTCCCCACACCTATTGGGCTCTCCAACCCATCAAAATGGCCCTGTCCCATCATGTGAAAAAGGTTTTTTTCTGTATACAGGTCAAAAACGTCCTGGAGTGTCTTAAACTTCTCTTTCATGGTCTTTTGATACCCTCAAGCCTTTTATGCTTTTGGCATGGAACAGAGCACCGTAACCTTTATAAATCAACAACACCTTTTTGTGTCAGGCCAAGGCCCGACACGAGAGTACCCAATCGAGCAAGGTGCATAACCTGCAAGGAACTTGGGGGTTAGTGTCTTGGGCTACATTTATTGGCCTACAAAGGAAGAGTCACTTGTTCACCATTCACCAAAGGCACAGACGGTAACCAGGCAGCTCTTTCTGGGGGAAAATCATGGGAAAAATAGCACCAGTATCATCAAAGTACATCATTCATACGACCATAAAGATTGAAGGCATCGTAGACAAACCAGATGTCATAGGCGCAGTATTTGGGCAAACCGAAGGTTTGCTTGGCGCAGACTTAGAACTAAGAGAGTTACAACGCTCTGGTAGAATCGGCCGCATCGAAGTGGATGTAGACACCAGAAGCGGAAAAACAGAAGGGTCCATAGTCATTCCTTCTAGCTTAGACAAGGCTGAGACAGCCATCGTAGGAGCTAGTTTAGAGATCATACAACGCATTGGACCGTGCAACGCCCAATTACGCGTAAAAAACATAGAAGACGTACGTACGAGCAAGAGAAGCTTTGTGATTGAACGCGCAAAGGAACTCTTGCAAAGCCTACAAAACGAAGTCATGCCAGACTCTTCAGAGCTAGCAGACGAAGTGGGCGAAGCAGTACGTGTTATGGAAATCACCGAGTACGGTAGGGACAGACTCCCTGCAGGACCTGGCATTGCTGAAGCTGATGAAATAATCATCGTGGAAGGCAGAGCCGATGTTCTTTGCCTGTTGAAAAACGGATTCAAGAACGTTATCTCCCTGAACGGAACAAGCGTACCAAAGACCATCATAGAATTGTCACGACAAAAAGACACCGTGGCTTTCGTAGATGGTGACAGAGGCGGCAACCTCATCATAAAAGAGTTGCTCTCTGTTGCTGAACTAGACTTTGTCACGCGAGCTCCAGATGGTAAGGAAGTGGAAGAGTTAGCAAAGAAGGAAATCCATAAAGCGTTGCGCAGCAGATTGACTGCTGAACAAGCAAAATTGGAACTCCAAGCAAACGACACCACCAACAGAATTCGCAAGCCCATAGCAAGAAGTCGCGAATCACGCCCTAGCACAAGACGTGTAGTGTTGAAGGATGATGAAAAGAGCAAGTACGGCAAGATGTTAGAAGGTCTTGTGGGAACACGCGGCGCTTTCATCCTAGACAACAAGATGAACGTCTTAGGCAAGGTACCAACATCAGAGTTGAGCACCACGATAAAAAGCTTGAAGCAAGGCATCCACGCCATCGTGTTTGACGGCACTGCAGACGAAACATTAGTTCGTGTTGCAGAAAACGCCAACATCAAACACGTTGTTGCAATGGACGCAAAAACCTCAGGCAAGCGCGTGAACGTCATAACTGCAACCACGTTATGAAGCTAGCGCACTCTGTCGTAGTGAGCGTGTTTGTCAAAGACGAACCAATAATGCCTGTCAAAAAGGCACTTTCTTCTTTATTTCCTTTTTCTGTAACCAAATTGTTAGATCAAAAAAAAGTCACCGGTTTGGAAAAGCAAGATATCAACGTGCTTACCGTGAAACTCACCAAAGATAGCAACATCAATGCCTTTCTTGTCCATCTTCAAGAACAACTTAGCGACACGGACAAGAAGATGGTGCTGCAGCAAAAACACTCTAGACTAGATGCAGATCTAGCCTTCTATCTGCGTTTGGGAAAATCGCAACTCTTGAAAGAGAAATACAAGATCGTAGAAGGTGGGAACTGCTTCCATATTCGTATACTGCTTGCTTGCTATCCTAAGAGCAGGATACAGGGTCTCAAACTTATCGACGAGATACTAACGAAACCTATATAAAGAAAAAGGTTTGCCTGTAAAGCATGAGTAATCATGAACTTTGGAGCGTAGTCTTGGTAGGCATTGTAGCCCTTGCTGCAGTACTCATCCAGATGAACGTCGAAACGACAGGACAAGTCGTGAGCGACACAGTCTATGGAAGTGGAGCAGACCAAGGATACGCAGACACGGGAATTGGCGACGAAGGAAGGTATTTTGGCAATAGACTAACGCACAACACGGCAGACTATGACCAAGACCCCTATGCCGCAGGCCCCAACTATCAGTAAAGCTTAAGAAGCTCAACTTCTGAAAGCCCACCGTGAATAAGCAGACACTCTCTTTAGTCATTGTCGCGTTGGTAGCACTAAGCCTGATTGGTTTACAATCAAGAAATACAGGCATGGCTCAAGCCTACCAGCATATCATGAAGGACTTTGACCAAACTCCTGAGTTTAATTGCTTGTACTACAACATTCTTAGAGAAATCATGCGAAAGCAAGAGCCCATAGCGCTCAAAAAGCAGATAGCTCGAGGTGAATACGACGCCAGCGTGGATTCTTACCTAGAACGAGGGTATCCTGCCAACGTGCTCATCACCGAACAATGGAAAGACGTGTCCATCCAGCAATTCAGGCTAGAACGCCTAGACTGGGATAGATCAACCTACTGTGCGCTTGCTGCCAAAAAATGTGAAGGTGACGATTGGACAAGAGAAGCCATGATACTGGCTCAAGAATGCTATCAATGGTTCTCCCACTACCGAGCCCGAGTGCCAAGATGCTGTGAGAGAGAGCCAATACTCCCTACTGCGCTGCCACAATCACCCAACCTAGGAATGATAAAGTCCTGGAGCGACTACTATGACCCAGAGTAAGCTCGTGGTGGTAGCTCTGCTAGCCATAGTGGCCATGATGTCACTGCAACAGCCAGGGGCCACAGGAGATTTCTCGTTTGACAAACGATTCAAAAAGTTTGACCAAGAACCTGAATATTTATGCATGGTCAACGAGATACTCGACCTGGCAAGAGGAGAACGCAACAGACTTGCTCTTGAGACACAACGAAACGAACAGCGTTTTAGCGGAAACATCCAACGATACAAAATCACAGGCAGTCCAGGAGAGATCCTGTTGGACAACCAGTGGGGCCAGGTAGCCGTGGTACGCCACCGACAAAGACTCTCCACTTGGGACTTGGGAGTGTACTGTGATACCGCCGTACCTCGATGCACCAGAGACCAAAGAAAGATACGAGACCTCATGCCACAATGCAGAACCTGGTTCCGACACTATCGTACCGCACGACCAGAATGCTGTGATGAACGACCCGATCTTCCACAAGTGGAAAGAAAATACGGCAGGACAATATATCCCGCTCCCTATCGTGTCACAGTCAGAACAGGAGAGGAAGAAGAAGAAAATGAGGTGACCAGCAAAAAGAGCACACCGATAAGTGAATTAGAGTGCGGGAAGAACCCGCAGCAGGACCAACTCTTGTGTGCCCGGGCCAACAAGTGCTGCCAGAACAAGGACACGGTTTAGGATCAGTTATTTATAGGAGGACACCAAAAAACAATCATGGTTTATGAGATCATACTGGGGAGAGGGAAAAAGGATCGAGACAAGTTCGGCACCACAGGGTGTGTGTTCCTCGCGAAGCAGTATGTAAAGATGGCACAGATCACCGCCCTCGCCCAAAAAGTGTTCTTAGACATGAACAACGCACATGTCGTGTTTGTTTGCGGAAAACGCGGATCAGGCAAATCGTATTGTATGGGAGTCATAGCAGAAGGCATCGTAGAATTGCCCGAGCAGTTCAAGAAGAAGTTAAGCGTGATACTCCTAGACACGATGGGGATCTACTGGACGATGAAATACCCCAACCACAAAGATGAGAGCATGCTCAACGAGTGGGATCTCCACGGTAAAGGTTTCAATGACGTGAAAATATACACGCCAGAAGGGTATTACCATGATTACAAGAAGCAAGGCATCCCTACTGATGTGCCATTCAGCATCAAACCCTCAGAACTAACAACCGAAGACTGGTTCATCAGCTTTGAGATAAACTCTACCGACCCCCTAGGCGCGTTCATCGAAAAAGTTATACTCACGATTAAAGAAGAAAAGGAAGACTACGACATTGACGACATCATCGCACAAATAAGGATGGAAGAAGAAGAGCCACACATGAAGTTGGCAGCCACCAACAGATTTTTGGTTGCGAAAAGTTGGGGTCTGTTCAGCAAAGAAGGAACGAGCATCAAAGAACTTGCCACCGGAGGCCAGATTACCGTGCTGGATCTGAGCTGTTATGGAACGATGCCAGGAGGATGGAAGGTCAAGAACCTTGCCATGGGCATAATTTGCAAGCGATTGTTCATCGAGCGCATGATGGTGAGAAAGTTTGAAGAGTTTGACAGCATTGAACAAGCCGTCCACTACTTGGAGAAGCCGGAAGAGAAAGACCACAGTAAAGACATGCCACTCGTCTGGATCATGATAGATGAGGCACACGAGTTCCTACCAAGAACAGGGAAAACCGCAGCGTCGGATGCACTGATCACGTTGTTGCGAGAGGGCCGCCAGCCAGGTTTGGCCATGGTAATGGTGACGCAACAACCCGGCAAGATCCACACAGACGCACTCACCCAGTCAGACATCGTTCTCTCTCATAGACTAACCGCAAAAATAGATACTGACGCGCTAGGAATGTTGATGCAGTCCTACTTGCGAACAGGACTGGACAAACAATTAGAGGTTTTGCCACAAATTACCGGAGCGTGCTTAGCCATCGATGACGTGAACGAAAGAATCTTCCCTATGCAGATACGTCCGAGAAGCTCATGGCACGGCGGCTCTGCCCCCAAGATCATGGAAGATAAGAAAGATCCGTTCGCATTCTAAGAAAAACTTGTCACCAAGCTAGAGATGAACATGAGGATAAAGGCAACAGCGAAAGCAAAGCCAAAACTCATGTTTATCTCCCAAACATACGTAACCGAGATGGTGAATCCAATTATACTCGCGATAAACATCGCAGTAGCCGGACTGTGGATCATCTTGTACTGGTAGGAGCCCATACACTTTTCCCAAAAAGAAGACTATTTATATGTTTCCCCTCGCTAAGATGTATGAAACATCCACTCGGGCCTACAACCAGCCTTGTTGTGCTCTTTATACTTGCCCAAGTGGTAGGACTCTTCATCACGCAAGCATACATCCCTGTAGAGGCAGGCGTTGTGGTGATCAAAGACTTGCCAACAGTTGCAGGTATGGAGATTGAAAGACCTGACGTACCCCCACAACAAGGATTGTGGATAGTTGTGGGCGCTATCGTCGTTGGCACAGTACTCATGTTAGGCATTGTATGGATGGGAGCAGGATGGCTCTGGAAATTATGGTACTTTATGAGTGTATTAGTACTTCTTAACATCGCACTTGCGAGCGTGCTTGAACCCACGCCAAGCTTGGTGTTTGCGCTCATACTTGCCTTCTTGAAAACGTACAAGAAGTCCAGCATCGTCCACAATTTCACCGAAATATTAGTGTATGGTGGGTTAGCCGCCATCTTTGTTCCGCTGCTCAAAGAGCCCTGGATCATGCTTGTCTTATTAGGGTTGATCAGCGTATATGACGTCATTGCAGTGAGAAAGACTCAGCACATGGTCAAGATGGCCAAATTCCAGATGGAACACAAAACCTTTGGGGGGATCATGTTACAATATGGAAAAGAAGGTAAGCCAGGTAAGATCCCAAAGAATACTAAACCCGTAGGAGGGACTGCAATCCTGGGTGGAGGCGATATTGGCTTTCCTCTACTCTTCTTAGGAACGCTCTTGTATACTAGAGGGATGACCGCCAGCTTCATAGCCCTACCCTTTGTGGTAGCTTCCTTGGTGTATCTCTTATGGCAGTCAAAGAAAGACAAGTTCTACCCAGCAATGCCATTTCTTACTGTAGGTTGCTTGGCAGGCTATGCTATCGTGCTTCTTGTTTAGCTATGCACTAGCGGTTTTCTCTGCTAGACCAGAAGCGTATTTCCTTGCGGCAGCCGAGGTTCTTGCTATGCTTAGGGCGTGATCTGCCCAATCACAAACCGCCCCTACGTCTGTGGGAGCGGCAATGTAAGCAGAATGCTCTTCTGGCACGTCAATGCCTGCTTTGTTATCAATCACGTATGGCAAGCCTCTGCGCGCTAGGTCCTCTGCAACAGATTCCCACCCCGGGACATATGTGCTGACCACCGCTAGACTTAAATCGGAGCCCCTCTCATCGAGCAACATAAGTGCACCAACCGTGTCTTCCTTGTGAAAGATAAGCCACCGCGGATGGCGGGCGTGGAGATCGCGCACAGTGCAGGCAGCAGTGCGTTCATGCTCCTCTAATACGAGCACGTCTGCGAATCTTAAATGCTGCCAGATTATTTGTGACATTGTTTACCCAATGCCTGCATAGATTAAATATGTTATGGTTCGGCGGATAGGTTTTTAAGTAGGGAATGACTGCACACTCTTGCGGGCTAGACCGGGAGGGTAGCAGTCTCCTGCCTCGTCAATCTGCTTTAGATGAGGTCGAAGCTTGGAGGGCGGTTTTGTTTGTAAAAGCCGGTCTTGAGTCGGACGTTGAGGTCCTGTCCTGTTGGATGCTTATGCCAGGAATGGGTCAGGCGGGGAACCGAGCAGCCATAACTTTTATGGGTCATGCTTTCAGGGTCGCGGGACTGAGGAAGATTCAAGAGTCACTGGATTTTGCGTTCAAAATCCACCTTCTTGCGTGCCCGCACTTTATTCTACTAAGATAGCAGGCTTGCCGGGTAAGGCTTGCTTTGCCTTGTCATGGCTTGCTTTTTCTTCAGCAACAACCATGACTTCGGCCTCTAGTTGTAGTCCTTCTAAGAATTCCCTTTCCTGCTTTTCATCAAAGATGATAGCAGGGATGCGTTGTGGGCTGCTAACAAGTTTTGGAACCATTTTGGCGATGGCCTGACCGTGCGGCTTGAGTTTTCCACTCATAAGAGATTGCATAATCTTGCCCACGTCTCGAGTATCCTTCATGAGCTCTTTGAGTTCAGCGTACAACGTTCTCTTCCAGGGAGCAGCGACGAATAGCGTTATTTTTTTTGGTTGAATCTTTGTGAGCTCCACAACCTTTGCCACGTCAGCTCCGACAGCATCAATAAGCGCATCTTCCGCATCAAACTCGAGCTTTACAAGCCTTTCGTTGTATCTTGGCCATCGAGCAAGACTGACGAGCGTTTTGTTACCTAAGCCTTCCCACAATTCTTCTGCAAGGTGAGGTGCAAATGGACTGATGATTTGGGAAAAGGTAGCCAAAGAATTGTTTCTTGCTTTTTCGCTGATTCTTGATTTGTGTTGATAGAAGAAATTAGTTATCTCCATGAGTTTTTGGACTGCAAAATTGTGCTCAAAGGTCTCGAGATGGTTGCTCACGGCTTGGAGAGTTTGTTGAAGTTTGGAGGCAAGATGTTTGTCCTTGCTGCCGTCTCCGCTCGCAAGGTCCTTTATGCCTGCCATACGCAAAACGAATTTGTGCATGGCCTCGATACCGTCATCGTTCCAATCCAGTTCTTTTTCTGGTGCTGAAGCAAACAGGATGAACAACCGCATGGTGTCTGGACCGTACTTTTGGAGCATCTCACCCGGGTCTACGACGTTGCCTTTGCTCTTGCTCATTTTTGCTCCTTCCATCACCACCATGCCTTGGCAGAGCAGGCTAGAAAAGGGCTCGTCATGCTTGGTTAGTCCAAGATCACGAATAACCTTGAATATGAATCGCGCGTACAAAAGGTGTAGTACTGCGTGCTCTATGCCTCCTATGTATTGGTCGACAGGCATCCAGTAGTCTGCCTTGTCTTTGGAGAAAATTTCTTTCTTGTTTTTGGGATCAGTAAAGCGGAGGAAGTACCAACTGCTGTCCACGAAAGTATCCATGGTATCTGTCTCTCTTTTTGCGGGGCCTCTACACTTGGGACACTCCGTGTTAATGAAGCTGTCCACGGCCAAAGGATTACCCTCGCCTGTAAACTCAGCCTTATCAGGAAGTTTTACGGGTAGCTTTGCGGGCACGACTCCGCACTTGTCACAGAACACCACAGGAATGGGCGTTCCCCAATAGCGTTGTCTACTGATCAACCAGTCGCGTAGTTTGTAGTTGGTGGTTCTTTTTCCAAATCCCTTTTTTTCTATGTGCTGGATGACTTGTTCTCTGGCAGCATGCCATGCCTTCCCCTTTACTTCTTCAGGCGCTTGTAGTATTCCGTCTGGCTTCCGGTAGAAGACTTCTAAGTTTTGCACTTGTTCTGCATGCTTCTTGTCTTTGGGCAAGAGAACAACTTTTAGCGGAATGTCGTATTTTTTGGCGAACTCAAAGTCTCGCTCGTCATGCGCGCTACAGTTCACGATGCCGGTGCCGTATTCGTAGAGTACGAAGCTCGCCACCCATATTGGGAGGTCTCCGGTTCCAAAAGGATTGTCCACGTATCGTCCTGTGAAAACACCTTCCATATCGGTCTCTATGTTGAACTTGTTTTGGGACTTTTTTTGCTTGACTGTTTCAACAAAATCCAAGACTTCCTTTTCTTGTTTGGTTCCCTTCACCAATTCCTTAACCATAGGGTGTTCGGGGGCTATTATACAAAAGGTCTGGGCCAGGAACGTTTGTGGGATGGAATCGTACACCTCAAACTTGAGGTCTAGATCCTTTACCTTTTGGATAAAATTGATACCTTGACTTTTTCCTATCCAGTTATCTTGCATGGTCCTGACGCGTTCGGGCCACGTCCCAAGCTTGTCCAAATCCCTCAATAGTTCCTCAGCGTACTGGGTGATTTTGAAGAACCATTGCTTGAGTTGCTTGTTCTCTACCACGCTTTCACAGCGCCAGCATTTTCCCGCTTCGACTTGCTCGTTTGCCAGCACCGTGGTACACGAGGGACACCAATTCACGAGACTTTCTTTTTGGTACGCAAGTCCTCTTTCGAGCATTTGCTGGAAGAGCCACTGATTCCATTTGTAGTATTCAGGTTCGGCAGTGGACACCTCTCTATCCCAATCATAAGAAAAGCCGAAGGATTGTAATTGTTCCTTCATTTGTGCGATGCAGTTTTTGGTCCATATCCTTGGATGAGTTTTGTTTTTTATGGCTGCGTTCTCTGCTGGCAGGCCAAAAGCATCCCACCCCATAGGGTAGAGTATGCTTCCTCCAGACATTCTTTTGTACCGAGCGAACGCGTCCCCTATAGAATAATTCCGCACGTGACCCATGTGCATCTTGCCAGAAGGATACGGCCACATCTCTAGGCAGTAGAATTTCTGTTTCTTGACTTCCTTGCTTTTGAAAGCGTTGTCTTTATCCCAGCGAGCCTGCCATTTCTTTGCTACCTTCTGCAAGTCCATGACAAAAAAAACTAGAATGCTGTTTATAAAGGTTTAGTGAGGTTTATATGGTGCGACTACCTCGTTGGCCTATGATCGGAAGTGCAGTCTTGAGAGGCAGTGGTGATACACCAGATCTGGCGGAAGAAGCGTTGCAACAAAGATATCAAAAGTTTTGTGAGACGGATAGACGCGAAGCAACGCCACCCATGGAAGGTCATCTATACCTTATCAACGGTACTGCGCTCGAGGCCAGACTTAATGAAGGCACACCTAACCGATTGAGATCTTTCCAATTGGATGGACCAGAAGGGTTTAAGAATATGCTGTTAACATTGAATAGTTTGGTTGGCGGATTGGAAGGCCAGAAAAATTATCGGCTCGAGTTTGAGATAGCCGCAGACGTACCTATTTCTGAAAACTCAAGCGAATGAATTTTGAGTAAGTCACTCCCAAATATTTTTATAGAATAGATAGAATCTCCTTCCATGAGTCAGCACATTTGGAAAGGCAACATATACGGAGTCGGGAGCACAGCGGTAAACGCTCAGCTGGAGTTGCAAGAAAAGCTTGACAAGCAACAGGAAAAATGTGCTGCAGAGAATTGTGCGGATCCCACACTTGCTTGGGAGTCCGCCACATATCGTTGCATTGGAAGGCAACCGCATGTTGGTGTAGCGAATCTGACCGAGTTTGAGGTTGTATCCAGCAAAGGTTGGGAAGATCTTGAGGTGAGAGCGCAACAGGCGACCATGGGTAAACTCAATGAGTACTTCACGGCGTATACAGTTATCGCTTCGGTGCCACTAACCGGGGAACAGATGGTAGCTACGGCGTCGCTACATGGTGAGCAAAAAGATCAACCTTCGGGATGTCAAGACTAAGCAAACGACATTCCTTTCTGTCTTTTCAACAAATCGCTAATGCCTGGCGTGAGGATGGGCTTTTCGTTCTCTACAAGATAAGAGTTAGGCAGAATGACTGTTTCGCCAGCCACTTCTACGGAAACACCGTTTTTGAACTCTAACTTGTCCACAGGCGTGCCTGCGAGAACTTTCTTAACCGCTAACACCGCAGTGTCGGTTGTTAGCTGCGCAGTTCCTAGATTGCGGTACGGCAATCCTAATTTTTCTGTGAGCATTTGCCGGGTGCGTTGTTGTGGATTGCCATCTCCAAGAATGCCTCCAATGATGAAAGTGTGGAAGTTCTCAGTAGCATCAAGTGGCATGGTAGCATTAGGATCCAGAATGCAAGCGTTCTCAGGGTTGATTTCCAATACACTTGCTTGGTCGATAGGCAAGCCTGCCATCTTCTTAGCATTCTTAGTTATGTTCGTAAAGAGAACACTTTTTGTCATAGATCTGATATGCTTGTACTCAAGTACAGACCAGGACAACAGGTCCTTTTCCAAGTGCTCCACGATAAATGCGGCTTGTTCCATCAGACTTTTTTGAACCTGGCTGCTGTTGACAATAGGTCAATGTGGCCAAGGAACATCGCTCTGCAACAGTATCGGTTCAAGAACAACTGGTCGAGTACTTCTTTCTTGTTCTCGCCTTTGGCTGTCTTGTCTTTGTACTGCTGCCACAAGTGGGCTATGGGTTTTCCGCAACTCCAACATCTTATGGGAATTATCATCGTATCACCTGTAACTCTTCTGCCTTTTTGCGCGTGCCTTTCCGTGTCGGTTGGGCTTGTGCGTTTCTTTTAATCGTACGTCCGCTACTAACAAGTTTCGGTCGTAGTCTAGGAATTCTTGTTGTAAGTTTTTGTCGTATTGTGCTAGCGCTTTTGCGATGGCTAGTCTAGCAGCTTCTGCGCAGCTGCTCACACCACCGCCAGAGGTGCGTACCAAAAGATCTACTTGTTTGGCTACATCTCCTGCTAGGGTGATGGGTTCTTCAATTCGGTCTCGAATAAGGTCTGGCTTGATGGAGTATAACAATTGACTGTTCACGCGCACGATACCCGTACCTAGTCTTAGAGTGCACTTGGCGATCGCTCGTTTTCTGCTTCCAGATGCTTGTATAACTTTCATGCTTTTGCTCCTAGGTTCTTCATCAATTCTGCCACAGTCAATACAGATGGCGCTTGCGACTTGGTGATCGCACACGCCTCTGTTGGTGTTAGTGGATCATTCTTAAACTTTTCTGGAATTCCTAAGAAACAGGAGACTTTAGAAAGTGCGACTCGACCACGGCTTTTCTCCTTGCCGCCGTGGGGTAACATGCCTTTGACAACGCGTCTAAAGAATCGGTCAGGCATTTTATTCCCGTACGGCCCCTTATACGCCTTGGTTCTACCATAAAACTTGTGTTGATAGTGTCCTACGATTGCTTCTTTTTTGCCGGTAAAGTAGAGGCTTTCACAGTTGAAAACACGCACATTGTGGCCAAGCAATGCTTGTTTGGCTACGAAACTAGCTAGTCGCCCTACAATCATTCCTTTTCCGTTGATGTTGATATCCATTATCCGATCACCTTGACTTCTTTACCGTCTGGGTATTTTTCTGATAGTTCTTGTAGTGTGACACATTTTCCTTTGGCTTGTTCGATGGTTGTTTTGGCTTGCGTGCTGAAATTGTACGCCCCTACAGTTATGGGGTGCTTTAGATCTCCTGCACCTAAGACTTTGCCAGAGACAACGATAACATCGTTCTCTTTAGTGTGTCGGTTGATGCGTGAGACGTTGACCGCTCTCTGTCTTCGCGTACTCCTCTCTAGGTCAGAGGCGACGCTGCGCCAGAAGTTGCCTTTCTTTTTCAGGTTCTGAATTAACATTTCTCGTTGCATGTTTTTTTGATGCGGAGGAAGGGATTCGAACCCTCGCATCCACTAAGGAACACGACCCTCAATCGTGCGCATTTGACCAGACTCTGCCACCCCCGCTCATTTGCCCACCTCTTTCTCGAGTACTGCGAGTTTCTTGTCTAGAACCTCGAGAGCAGTGAGAAACATGTCTTTGGGACTTAACTGTCCCCAGGGTTCAACGCGGAATAAGTACGTGTTTGGATCGTAGGTTACCTTGGCTACCTTGTCGTCAACACCATCTACAGCGTCGTACAGGTCTAGGTCTTCGATCTTTTTCTTGCTGAGCTTTCCGTTTTCCATCACTTGCGGCGGAAACCGGTCTTTGTGTTCTTCTAAGCCAGCAGGATCGTTGCCCACTTCTACGCTTGGCTGCTGGGTGAACCAGACAAAGCCGGGTGCGAACTTGGCGTGGCGAGATGCCGTACCAAGGATGGCTGTTGCCACGAAAGCTATTTCTTGTCCTTTAAGGAGTTCAACAATAGGTGTTTCTCCGTGTACTGGCTTAATCTTTGGATCCTTAGACTTGATGTCTTTGGCGAGGACCATGCATGGTCCTTTTGCTTGTAAGGATAGTTGCACTGTGCACTTGTTGCATCCTGCACCTTCACAGGTGCAATCATCCACTTGCGTGTATCCTTTCAGGTCTGTGGAAAGGGGTATGAGCCCTAGTCTGTGAGCGACGATCTCGTCGTACAATGCTGATGTGTTGTTTGCGAATTCTACAGTCTCTATAGCCATGGTGGGTACAGAGTTCATCATTAATCTCCGTAACGCGTTAGCCATGTTTGGGTTGGCTTCCTTTAGCGTAAAGTGCATGCAATCGTTTTCTTTTTCCTTCTTAACAAACTCTAGTTTCATACTCTCCTCCCTCTTTTTCCGCCTTTCTTTCTGCAACCGCCATGTGGTATGGGGGTTACATCTTCGATGATTCCAATCTTTAATCCTACTCGGGATAGTGCTCTGATGGCAGGTTGTGCGCCTGGTCCTGGATTGTTAGGACCGTTGTGACCGCCAGGACCACGCACTTTTACGTGTACGCCATTGATCCCTTTGTCTTTGGCTAGCTCGCCTGCTCTCTTTGCTGCGATCATGCTTGCTGTAGGGCTGCTTTCGAGGCGTGCGGCCTTAACCACCATACCTCCACTTGCTACTGCTACGGTTTCTGAACCGGTCATGTCTGTTATGTGTATGATTGTGTCGTTGTAACTAGCGTAAATGTGACATACTCCCCATCTCATGCTTTAGCCACCTCGGGTTTGGCCTCTGCCGGTGCTTCCTTTGGGGCTTCCTTAGGTGCCTCTTTGGGAGCTTCTTTCGGAGCTTCTTTCGGAGCTTCTTTGGGTGTTTCTGGAGTTGCAGCTTCCTCTGTTGATTCGGCAGGCGCATCCTTTGCTTTGCCCTGTCTTGCAGGGTGTTCTCCATCTGCGAGGACGCTCTTCTCCACAAACTGGAGTCCTTCTTCGTCTTCTCGGGTGAGCATGTAGGAAGGTCGAGATGCTACTCTATCTCCAATAACGATGTGCTTGTGGATAAGGAACTGTCTTGCTTGCTTCATGCTTTTTGCTAGACCTTTTCTTACGATTTGGGTCTGGAGTCTTCGCTCGAGCAAGTTAGTAATAGTGAGTGCGAGTACGTCGTCTAGTTCTGCTTTCTCTGTATCAGTAAGTGCTAGTCGGTACAACTTTTTCAAAAGTTGCTCTTTTTCTTTAAGTCCTTGATCTGATGTGGAGGCGATCAAGTTCTTTGCTTGTGTGGTAAATCCTCTTAACGTGTTGTGCATTCTCCACAATTCTTTCTTGTTGCGTAGTCCGTACTCTGCGGAGAGAACGGATTCTTCCTCAATGCGTGTCTTATCCCATGGGTGGGAGGGACGGTCTATCTTGGACTTCATTCGTCTTGGGTCGCCCATTATGTCTTACCGCCCTTCTTCTTTCCGCCGGTACTAACGCCCAGCTTGATCTTGCCTTTGTTTCTTCGGAAGTTGCTTCTTGTTCTTTGTCCTCGTGTTGGTTGTCCGTGCATGTGTCGCACTCCCTTGTAGGACTTGATTTTCTTCATGGTTTTGATGTCGTTATCGTTTGCTATGATAAGTTCGGTACTTACATTGTGACCGTCCTCTCCGGTTTCAGGATCTCGTCTTCGATTGACCAACCACACAGGAATACCGTTCTTGAGTGGTTCTTTGATGCATTCAGTAATTTTCTTTATTTTTTCGTCAGAAAGAGCACCTATCTGTTGTTTAGGATCTACGGCTGCTCTGTTACACACCGCATGTGCTAACATAGTATTCACGCCCTTGATTTTTCGTAGTGCGTAGAGGGTTTGTTTCTTGCCGTCTAGGTCGGCGTCCGCAATGCGCACCAGTAAGTTTAGTTCTGCCATGGTTGTATGTGCCCAGAAGGTGTCTACCCTCACTCGCCTATATTGACTCGGGCTGTAGTCTAAAAAAACAGTGGTCGCTTTATAAATGTTACTGTAGCGATTCGTTATGAAATATTAATTGCGCCAATAGGCGCGAAAAAAAAGTTTGCGAAAAATTAAGGCAATCTTTTGAAAACTGGTTGATCGCCTATTTATTCGCTAGGTGCGTCGCCGCCTTCTGGGGCTTTGTCGCCGTCGCCGCCGCCCTCAGGGGCGCCGCCTTCTGCGTCGTCGTATTTCATAATTTGCGAAACCAGTCTTTGGTTTATAAAGTTATCGTATGTGCATCGCTACTATGCAGGTATTGCTTGTTTGGTCAGCGTTCGCGTGAACAGTTTATGACCAAAATAAGGCAGGCAGAACATCCAAACGTACATGGCGCTGATCAAGAAAGGGTTGTGTGGCGGCTGTCCCATGCTTATGGCTAACAAATTGGACAGTCTTGTGATGATGTAGATGTTCATCAAGGCAAGAAAGGGTACGAAGAGGGAGGCATAGATGGCTCGTTCTTGCTGGATCTTCTCGATGCTGTTCAACAAGTAACCCAGCATGCCTCCAAAGCTTACACCTAGTAGAGAAATGAAGGCAAACAACCATGTTCCTTCCATGATTAACAAGAAAGGAACGATCGCAACACCCACCACCATGCTTATCACGATGGTGAAGAGCAATCCTCCCCAGTAGATGACCTTGTCAAAACGCTTTGCCCACTTGCTTTTGAGTGCTTCCCCTCTCTTGAGTCCTTGCAGGGCACCAGCTATGTCTTCTTCATCCCATCCCTTGCGTATGAGGGTAGCCTCTAATTCAGTGGTCACTCTAGAGTTCGGGTGACTAACCCTATAAATTCTTTTGTCTTCTCGTAATAGTCCTGAACGATATCTATGGTGATATGGAGACGTTCTCCGTCAACATCTGCAGTCATGCATACATGACGTCTAAACTCTAAGTCTCTTTCGAACTCTGCCTTGTCTATCTTTCTTAGTAATAAGTAGAAATCTACGAAGTCTGAGAATTCTGGGTGGAGTTGGCGTACGGTCTCTACGCGCATTTTGTGTAAGGTGGGTACTTCGTCTATGCGTTTGGCGATCTTGGCTTCCTGTAGTAAGACTTCAAAGCCTGCATCGATGGCTGCTTTAAGCCTTGTTATGATACTCTTGATGACATCTACCGTTCGGGTGTACTTCAAACTAACAAACATGAGATGATCTGCTCTTTTCAGCTCGTCTTGAGCGGTTTCTAAGAATTCATGCTCCATTCAGTTCTAAGATGGCTGCTGCCAGGTCTCCCTCACTCTTTTCTAAAGCCGCTTTTGCCTTGTCCGGGTCCACATTTGCTTGTTCGCTGACTGTTTGTACGTCTTCATCTGTGAATGCAGGACCGGTTTCTTTGGGTTGTTCTACTGGTTCTCCTACCACTTGGAAGGAATCTTGGCCACCCATGCTCACTCTGGCTACTGAAGGGTTCTCAAACACAAGATTACTGTCTGGTGTTTCTATAATCACGCGTATGGCTTCTATGTCTTGCTGTTGGATGCCAAACTTCTTCATAGCCTTCTGTAGTTGTGCTGGATTCATGCGGTAGGGATGGCGGCAAACATGTGAAGCAACACTGCTGCGATGATGACTACCACGCACAGGATGATAACAACCCCGGGGCTGATCTCTATCTTGCTACGAACGTCATCAAAATATCGCGTTAATCCTGCAGTACTGGCAGGCATGCTCACTTTGTCTTGCGCCATGAAATTACTATTGCTAGGAACTTTATAAAGGTACTGTGGAAAGCGTTATATATTACACGAGAATAGCACGCTCATGGCTAAAGTGTATGCACTCGCATGCGATGGACAGGAAATCCCGGCCACGGATGTGGAGTAGGACTGGGTGCTGTTGTGTTGGGCGTAAGTGCTCTTTCTCGAGCTGAGGCAAAACAAGGCCCTGCTACGTATGAGCGAGTTACTAAGATTTTGGACGCGATTGAAGCGAGCCCTTCTCCTGAGACGTTTGCAAAATATGATGCCGCCCCTATGTCGGCCCCTATGATAAGCTCGCCTCAAGGGTACACGCAAAGATTTGTCTCTACGAAAAACAACTTGGAGTTTGTGTGCAAGCAAGCGCAAGGAACTCCTGGCGAATTTACACAAGCTGCGGTGACTTCCACAAGACAGCGGGTGAACGAACACCCCTATCGTAATGGACCTGACGGGCAAGGACTATGTATGCTAACAGGTTTGACCATACTTGCGGTAACGATATGGCATTACTGGCGTGGACAGCCAAGTCCTTCAGTAGCTCGTGGGTCGCCTACTCTCATGCAGCCACAGAGTCCAATCACTCCTCGTAACGAATTAGACCTCTAGATAAAGTAAGGGATTACGTGAAAAAGTCGTATGCTCTCTCTGCAACGTGAGCGAGTCCATACATTCCCCAGTATCCGGCAAGTGATTCTAGCGCCCCTCTTGCAAACCCTTTCGCGCCACCTAACACCGCCCCTCCTGTGCCGCCCATGGCTCCTCCAGTAATAATTCCTTTTCCGATGTCTGCAGGACGATCACTGACTACTGCGCCGGTAACCGCACCACTCATGCCTCCAAAAAACGTGCCTTTAGCTCCTCCCACGCCTGCACCCACCAGGGTACGTACTCCTGTAGGACCGTAGAACAGCATGTTTTCTAGCGCGGGATTTACTGGAAAAGCGAGTGAGTCACACGCTCCGTGGTATCCTGAGGCAACAATCACACATACCGAAAGTTTGGTGTTAGCGGATAATAGACCCATACACCTAAGAAACCACTCAGATATAAAAAAGTACTGGGAGGGAATAAGCTACCTTCTGTCAGCGTTTCCAGCGACGTTGCTTCGCCGTGACTTTCGTACTCGCTGCCGTGGTATTCGACTTAGCGTCCCGAAGACTTGCACCGGCCAGGTTGCCCGTTTCAACGCGCGGTTGGGAACGTCCGAGGAATCTTCCTTGTTGCCAAGGACACTGCCTCATCTTCCTGCCCCAACAGCCGTGCCGTTTCTGTTGCAGAGCCGTCCATTACTGAACCCTGTAGGTGGCCTTTCGCGGTGGGTAGACTTTCCTCAGTGAGTTGCCTCACCGTGAACCACGTACCCTCCCAGTAAGGAAGATAAGGCGTAGAGAGTATTTAAAGGGTTGCTTGGAATGCTTCTTGCAGTTCGCAGAGTTCGTCAAGATCGAGAGTATAGTTACATGCAAAGGCAGCTAACTGGACAGGAGTGAGCGTTGCAAAATCATTCTTATCGCCAGATACGGTTGAAGAAGGAAACCAAACACACCGCACGGTTTCCCCCACTCTAACATGCATGCACAAATTTTCCGGGTTTAATCCTGCCCAGAGTATGCTTGCACGAGCGTGCTGGGCTTCCAGAACCGACGGCATACTATACGGTACCTTCTGCAAAAACTTGTAAGTCATCCCCTATAAAGAAACAAGCAACATTTAAAGATGTGGGACTAGGAATGGGAATGAACAGCGACCACAAAAAGCTAAGAATGAGAATGAGTGGGAAAGGTATTAAAGTGGAGGGATTGTGGTGTGTGTATGTCGGTGTCAGAGTTTGGTAGGGCAGAGATGCTTCAGCTCGCATTGATAGGGATGGCAGGAGCGTATTTTGTAAAGTTTGGTAATCGCCTCCCACGCACATTTGGCGTGGACATGGATGGAAGGATGTATGGAATACAGTTTTCTCCTCATTCTGGAGAAGGCTTTATGGAATTGGACGACAAGGGCCTGGTACGAACCACGATCGTGAGTGGGAAACAAAGGTATCGCACAGGTTGTGACTATGTGGCAGGTATTGCAGAGCGAGATCTTGAAGAAATGGTGCGCGTCATCCGGTCCCAGGAAGATGGAAAGTTCAGCATGATTTGCATGGAAACAGAACTTAGACTGCACCGTATTTTTGAGAAGATCGAGGAGAAGTGCGGTGAAGAGTATGAGTGTATAGTGGTTGAACCGGAGATGTTTGCACTATTTTCTAGCAAAAAACACGACAGGATAGCAGACCATGTTATTACCTATGGGGTGGCAGGTGGAGAAGAAGGACGCCCCCTTATCCAAGAAAACACCAAGAGATTCCTTCTACTTAGGGATCACCGGGTGCAACTTACCTATACCCAGAATGAAGCCACCATTGAAAAAATTTATTCAGGATGATCGCGTTCTGAGGGTCCGGGAACGTCTGGGTCTGAAGGCGGGTTATCAGGCTCAGGAGGAATCTCAGGGACGGCTTCTTCTGGCACTTGGTGGTCAGGTTGTTCTTCCTTGCCGTTTCTTAACACCGTGGCGCTTACTAGCTTATCACCGTCTGCAACACGCATCACTCTGACGCCTTGGGTTGCTCTGCCAATAACGCTGATGTTTTGTAGTTTTGTTCGGATCACTTGACCGCTTTGACTCATGAGGATTAGTTCTTCATCGCCTTCTACGGTTTTTGCAGCGATAACCTTGCCTGTTTTTGGTGTTACCTTGAGGTTTGTGACACCGCTGCTGCCTCGTTTGGTGAATCGGTACTCGCCAACGTCGGTTCTTTTTCCGTATCCTTGCTCGCTTATTGTTAAGAGTTGTTTGTGGGCCTCTCTTGCTGCTCCCACCACAATATCTCCATCTCGTAGGTTGATGCCGATAACACCTTTGCTGCTTCTGCCAGTAGAACGTACGTCTTCTTCTTTGAAGCGTGCGGTAAAGCCATTAGCAGTGGAGACAAGCATGGCTTGGCTGCCATCTGTGGTGATTGCGCTGATTAATTCATCCACTTCATCTAACGTGATAGCAATAATGCCTCCTTTTCTTGGGTTGGCAAAGTCTTTGAGGGGTGTTTTCTTGACGGTGCCTTTTCTTGTCGTCATGAACACGTTGAATGGCTTGGTGAAGTCTTTTACAGATACAAAGGCAGTCACTCTTGCCTCTCGTAACTCTAGCAAATTGGCTAGGGCTACTCCTTTTGCGTATCTTCCTGCTTCTGGAATGTTGTGCACCTTCAACCAGTGCACTTTTCCTTTGTCTGTGAAAAAGAGTAGGTTATCGAGGGTGTTGGCAGTGAAGATGTGTTCTAGGAAGTCTCCTTCGCGTGCTTCTGCACCAATAACACCTTTTCCGCCTCTTCCTTGTGCTTTGTAGGTGTCCAGGGTGAGTCTTTTTGCGTAGCCCGCATTGCTTAACGTGACCACAACTTCTTCTGGTTTGATCAATTCTTCTGCATCAATGTGGAAGCTGCCTTCTACAAGCTCTGTTCTTCGCTCGTCTCCGAAATTTTCCTTGATTTTGGTAAGCTCGTCTTTGATTATCGCGACTATTTTGTCTCTGTTTGCTAGAATATCTTTGAGTTTGGCGATGAGTTCGACCAATTCTGCGTGTTCTGTGCGGATACTCTCTTGTTCTAAAGAAACTAACCTTCCAATACGCAATTCTAGTATGGCTCTTGCTTGTTTGTCGGTTAATTCGTACGTTTTGATGAGTCCTGCTCGAGCCTCTTCTTGGTTTTTGCTAGCACGGATGAGGTCGACAACTGCATCGATGTTCTCCAAGGCGATAATGAGTCCTTCTAGGATGTGTGCTTTTTCTTCTGCTTGCATGAGGTCGAACATGGTTCGTTTTTTGACGACCTCTTCTCGGTGTTTGAGGAATTCGTGCAATAATCCTTTCAGGCTCAACACCTTAGGGGCGTTGTCTACTAGTGCAAGCATGATGATGGAGAATGTTTCTTGTAGTCTGGAGTGGGCAAAGAGCTGGTTCTTCACGACTTCTGGGTTTGCGCCTTGTTTGAGCTCCATGACGATGCGCATGCCTTCTCTTCCTGACTCGTCTCGTAGGTCTCCAATACCTGGAATCTTTTTGGATCGGACTAAGTCGGCTATCTGCTCAATCAACATGCTCTTGTTGACCATGTAGGGGATTTCTGTAACGATTAATTTTGCTTTCTTACCCTCTTCTACTTCCATGCGAGATCGTACAACGATCCTTCCTCTTCCAGATGCGTACGCGTTCGCCAAGTTATTGTCTTGGTGGACTATTCCGCCAGTAGGGAAGTCAGGTCCTTTGACGTTTTCCATGAGATCTTGTACTGTGAGTTCTGGATTTTCTACCAGGCGTATGGCTGCTGAACAAACTTCTGCCATGTTGTGTGGGGGAATGTTGGTGGCCATGCCTACCGCGATGCCCGTGCTTCCGTTTACTAGCAAATTGGGTGCTTTGCTTGGTAAAACATCAGGTTCTTCTAGTGAGCCATCAAAGTTGGGGCTGAAGCTGACTGTTTGCTTGTCCAAATCTTGTAATAGTTCTTCTGCGAGCTTGCGCAATCTTGTTTCGGTGTATCGCATGGCTGCTGCGCGATCCCCATCTATGCTGCCAAAGTTTCCTTGGCCGTTGATTAAGGGATAACGTAAGGAAAAGTCTTGTGCCATGCGCACTAACGCGTCATAGACTGCTTGATCACCATGTGGGTGGAGTTTTCCTAGTACTTCTCCTACCACTCTTGCGCTTTTCTTGAAGGGCTTGCTGGCGAGCATGCCCATGTCTCTCATGGCGTAGAGTATTCTTCGATGTACCGGCTTTAGTCCGTCTCTGGCGTCGGGTAGTGCTCTGCCTACGATGACAGAAAGAGAATAGTCTAGGTAGTACTGTTTCATCTCCTCTTCGATGAGTCTCGGGATTACTTTTTCAGCCATGATAGCGTCGCTTCTCGACGAGAAAACTAAGATAAAATGAGTTTATAAAACTGGCGGTGTTTATTCCTCTTTAGAGGTTTCTTCCTCTTCTTCGTCGGTTTCTTCCTTGACAATACCCATGATATCGTCCACTTTCGAATCTACCTTATCCTTGATTTTTTCAGGCACTTTACCTTCGTACATGCCTTTTCCTGATAATCTTCGCTTTCTTGCCTTGGATCTTGCTTCCTCTACCTCGTCTTTGAGAGTTTTTTCTTGGGCTTTTTCTGCTTCGATCTCTGCTCTGGCTGCTTTTTGCTCTTCGGTCTCTTCACCCTTCCCTGGCTTGGCTTCTGCCTCTTCTGTTTTTGGTTTCTTTCCTCGTTTGTGACCGTAGGATTCTAGTTCATCCCCCAACGCGTCTGCGGATACTTCTTGCGGGCCATGTTTGTCATACACTTCCATCCCTTCTGCTTCGATAGGTTCCAAAGAGGGCATGTCTGGCACTTTGTCAAAGCGTTCTTTGAGGTTGGTGGGATCTATGGAGAAGTATTCAAAGAATTGTGGTGTGAGTTTGATGAGTTTGCTTCTCCCTTTCCTTTCTCGAGTAATGTATCCTAATTCTTCTAGCTCTCGTAGGTGATCGTATGCTTTGTTGGTTCTTATTTTTACCACATCGCTTTGTATGGCCGGTGCTTTGTGTGCCACGATGGCTAGGGTTTCAATAATTGTTTTGGATAGCTCTGTTTTGGTGACTAACTTTTTCACATAAGGAATAAAGTTTTCATGGACTACAACATGATAGTAGCCGTGGTTGTTCATGATGACTAAAGAAGAGCCTCGTGATTCGTGATCTTCCTTCAACTCGTTCACAGACTTTTTTACTAGCTCAAGATCTGATTCTTTGCATAGTTTGCCTAACTCTTCCAACCCTAAGGGTTTGTTGCTGGCAAATAGGACTGCTTCAAGCTTCTTTTTTAGCATCTAAGGAGTAGATGTCGTTCTGCTTCTTAACTTTTCCGCTCTTTTCGAGCCTTTCTATGAAGGGAAGCAACTCTTCTTTCTTCACGCCAACGCCTTCTGCGAGTTTTTCTGCTGTTTTTGGCTCTTGTTCTAGCAGTCGCATGATGAAGTTTTGGAAGATCATCACAGCATTTTGGTCTAAGAGGGTTTTTTCTGCCTTTAATGACTTGACTTGCATGTCTGCGTAATGAATTCTACTTTGTAGGTCATTCAAAAAATCAGTAAGATCGTTGGTCTTGAAGCCGATCTCGTTGGGTTCCATGATCTCCACGCTTGAGGGCATGCTTTCAAAGCAGAAGTCTAGCAAGTGCATCGCACTTTTGAATTTTATCTCTAACTCGAAGAAGCTTGTCCATAAGCGTTCTTTTTCTTCTGCAGGATGGAACACTTCGGTGAGGATTTCGTTGGATTTTTTGATGTCTGCAACGTATTCTTTCAACGATTTTTCCACGTGTTCCTTTGGTGCACCCACTATTTCAAGCACCACTCTTGCCGTTACAGGAACTTTTTCCATGATCACAAAAACAAGACGTTGTTTAAAAGGTTATGCAGCAGGACTTGTGGCCTCTGCCACAACCATGCCTTTTGCGTCGCCAGCGTCTGGCTCGACATAATCAGAGAGGCTTTGGACGTAGGCTAACACGTCTTTATTCGCGTCCACCCGAGCACCACAACCGACCATGTCCAGGTTCAGGAGATGGTCAGTCCAAGGACCAGATTTGAAAACGGGGAATGCGTAGAAAGTAGGTTTGAGGAAGAGGTCTGCATGAGGTTCCCAGCCCACAAGATTTTCCGTGCCTACCGGAGGATCGCAGAACAAACCAGGATGATACGCTTCATCATACGTATCAGGCACATCCACTGCGCGTTCCATGTGTAGCACGAGTTCTTCATCAGGCATCGCCCATACCTTGAACAGGCCTCGCTGTTTCGAGACGACAACTCTGTGGTCCACATATGTCTCACTCCCAAAAATATGCAATCCCGTGTCTGGGCGAGACACAGTCATTAGACTGCGAGTGCCAGCATCGGCAGTGCGGACTAGAATGCCGTAAAGATCGATTTCTTGTGCGAACGCTGCTAACGCGTCTATGCTCTCAACACATCCATGCATGAGAAACCGAAACACGTACGCACTTATAAACATTTGCGTGTAACCATTCCTGAATGGTCCTAAAAGCTTTTTAATGGTGGCAAGCAGTCTTGGGGTATGTTCGGGGGGTTGTTCAAGAAGAAAAAAGGTAGCTTGCCAGAGCCACCGCCGCCACCTAAGATAGCTGGAGACATGCCAGCTATTAGACCTGCGCATGATCCTTCTCCAATGCCTGCCCCACCAAATATTCACGAAGAGCCAAAGGTAGAGAAGCATTCCTTGCCAGAGCCTCCTCCAGTCCCACAGAAGAGACATGAACCAGAACATCACGTACCAGTACACCTAAAACCTACAGTGATTGACCATCCAGAGATGCCTGCACCGCCAGAAATGCATGAACAAGGTGCTTCCCACCCAGAAGAACACCTACCAGAGTTTCCTACCATGCCAGAACCACCCATGCATGAGCCAGTTGCAGCCATAGAACATCCAGAACCAGTACATGCAACACCCGAGCCAGTACACTTTACACCTCCAGAACCGGCAGAACAATTACCCAAAGGACCCAGTCACAGTTTCTTAAGCATGGACGAGTATCAAGAGTTAGCAACCCAAGCGAACGGCATCAAAGATCGCTTGAAAGATAGTGAAAGATTAGTCAAAGAACTAGCAGACTTACGAACCGAAGAAGAAAAAAGCTTTGACAAGTGGAGAACGCTACTAGAGAATTTAGAGAAAAAACTGAGCTACGTGGACACCCTCGTGGCAGAAGGAGAAAAACTATGAGTCAAGTATTTGTCAAAATCGAAAACTATGAGGACATTAAAGATATCATGGAGCTAGCTAAAGATAGACTAAAGCAAGCCATCCAATTGTTAGAACAGATTGCTGAGTTGAAACAAAAAGAAGATGCAGAGCTAGCAGCCTGGACTGACAATCTGAACGAAATCAGCGCCAACGTTGAAGACATCGATCGAGCGCTGAAAGAACAATGAGCTTTTACGTCCCCATAGACCATCCCGCGGAAAAACAAAAGCAAGTATTGCTTGCGAGCAAGAAACTATTGGGAACGCTAAAATCTTACGAAAAATACCGAACCACAAGAAGCGAGAAATTAGACAAGATACTACAATTCAAAACTATTCTAGATAAGCTAGGCGTTGCCACCAAGAAGTTGATGGCAAAAATGCCAAAAAGTTCTTTGCCCAAAGCAAAAGCAGCACCCAAAGTGAAGGCAAACACGAAAGGTATCTCTGCTTTAGAGAAAGAGATGATAGACATCGAAAAAAGACTGAAAAGTCTTGCTTAATCAGAAATGTGCAGGAGTTCTGGTGGTTGTGCCCTTAGTTGAGCACTGGCTCGAACACATCGTAAGACTTCACACCATCATGATCTGCTTGCACGATCACCTGAGGCGCATCTGTCCCAAAACGATCGTTAATGTTTCCTAAGAAGCGAATTTTGTAGGTAGCACCGTCAGCATGGTCAAGCTTGCCAATCGTGTACCACCTAGCGTGCACCCTGTCCTCAACCTGGACCCGGCCATCAATCACCCTCGTAGGATCGGCCCTTCCATCCTTGTTGAAATCTAAATCATGCGCCCTTTCCCAATCTTCGGGAACCGAGCCTTTGCGTTCAAACATGTAGAGATCAAACACCGTCCAGTGGCCGTGTTTGCACAAATAAGCCCCAGACTCGTGCTCCGGGATGTTGAAGGGTGGACCGTCTCTTGAGACAGGTGCGATTTTCGCGCCCTCCTTCGATGCAGCATCCAAGAGTTCTGCTTTCCGACGCGCGATATCGGATTGTATCCTTTCGTTTTTGGAGTCTACCCGTGCTATTTTGGCATGTGTTTTTTGGATGTATTGCTGAGTTCTGTGGAGTGTCCAGACTCCATAACTCAGAACGCCCAGTGTAGCAAGCGCGCCACACCCCATCATAATCTTGGTCAAGGTGGGATGGTTCCCACCAAACCGGTAAAGGCGGCTTTCTTGATTCATACGTTCGTAAGTTACGTAAAGCATATAAATACGGCCCTCACAATCCACCTTGGTCCAGGAACAATCTTTATAAGACACCCACCACCCTTACCATGTGCGCGCCGGTAGCAAAGCGGTCAAATGTGATGGTTTCAAGCACCATTGGCTTAGTGCCTTCGCAGGTTCGAATCCTGCCCGGCGCATAAAGACCCATAAACATATAAACGAAGATTGTTGAGTTCTAAATAATGAGTGTAGAAATACGAGCACTAGGAGGCTTTGGCGAGGTAGGCAAGAACATGGTCGCCATCAAGGTGGACGATGAAGTGATCATCTGCGACATGGGATTACACCTACCTAACTACATAACGTACACAGAAGAAGCATTAGGAGAGTTGATCAAGATACGAGATAAAGACCTTATCCGCGTGGGAGCTTGTGCGGATGATGGAATCCTCAAAGACTGGAAAGACAAGGTTACAGGCATCGTGATCTCACACGGACACTTAGACCATGTAGGTGCAGTACCATACCTTGCACCGCATTATCCAAAAGCTCCGGTGATTAGCACGAAATTCACGATAGAATTCATCAAAGGAACACTAAAGGGGGAGCGCATCCACCTACCAAACAAGCTGATAGGTGTGCTACCCAACGGCATTGTCAAGGTGGGAAGTTTGGATGTGGAGTTCATCCACATCACGCACTCCATCCCACACACTGCCGTGGTGTGCATCCACACCAAATACGGAAGGATTCTTTACGGACCAGACTACAAGTTAGATGACGGACCACTACTAGGCAAGCCACCCAACTACGCGGCTTTAGAAAAAGCAGGCCATGAAGGTGTCTTAGTAAGCATCTGTGATAGTTTGAACGCTAACTTCCAGGGCCACACCCAAAGTGAGCAAGACGCCAAGAAAATGCTCAGCGAAATATTAGTAGACACGCCCTCAGAAGGGAAGGCAGTTATCGTGACCACGTTCTCCAGCCATATGGCCAGACTAAAAACAATCACAGACCTGGCAAGGAAGATGCACCGAAGAGTGGTCTTCCTTGGAAGAAGTCTTTCCAAGTACGTTGATGCGGCACGAGCAAGCCATATCGCAGACTTTAGGGATGTAGACATCGTCAAGTATGGTGGAAAAGTAGGCAGCAAACTCAAACAATTACAAAAGAAAGGTATGGAAAAGTTCTTGATCGTGTGCACCGGCCACCAAGGGGAGCCAAAGAGCGTGCTGAGCAAGATAGCCTCAAACACGTACGGATTCCAACTCAAACAAGGAGATCATGTTGTCTTTTCAAGCAACATCATCCCTGCAAAGATCAACCAAGACCAAAGAGCAGAGCTAGAAGCCAAGCTCATCGGAAGAGGAGTGAGATTGTTCCCTGGCGTGCACGTCTCTGGACACTCTAGCTTGGCAGACATGCATCGCTTCCTAAGAATGATCAAGCCACAATATGTGCTGCCAATCCACTCAGAACCAGAAGTGACCAAAATGTTCTGTCAGATGGCACAAGGTTTGGGATACATCAACGGTGAGACGTGTATAACGCTCAAAAACGGTCAAACCCTCAAGCTCGAATCGTGAGTACTGGAGAATAGCAAATTTTATAAAGATCTTACCCTGCATACAAACATGAAAGTAGTCCTTGCAGATGCCACACCTCTCCGAGACAGTATCTCTCTAATCAGCGATCTAGTCACAGAAGCAACTATCAAGATCAGCAAGGAAGGCATAGAATTGGCAGCCATGGACCCTGCCAACGTTGCCATGGTCGTTTTCAAACTTTTAGGCTCCACATTTGTGGAGAGCGACATCCCTGAAGAACAAAAGATCGCGGTAAACCTTGCCAACCTCAAACAAGTGCTCAAACGAGCCACCCCTTCTGACATGCTCACGTTAGAAGTGGAAGAAGGAAAACTCTCTTTGAAGCTCAAAGGACAGACCACAAGAACCTTCTCCACGCCCTTATTGGACTTGGACGATAAAGAGCAAAAAATCCCTAGCCTGACGTTCCCTATCAAAGCAAGCATGCCTTCCTCAGTGCTGGCAGATGCTGTGGATGATGCAGGCGTGGTGGGAGAGAGCGTCACCTTAGGTATTGAACCTGACACGTTCTTCATCAGCTCGGAAGGAGACCTGAGCAAGGCACACGTTGAGGTAAAGAAAAGCGAAGAGGTAATCGTAGAAACAAACAGCGAGGCCAACATCAAAAGCAAGTACTCCTTAGAATATCTCAAAAAAATGGTGCAAGCAGGCAAACTAGCAGACAATGTTACCTTACAATTCAACCAGGACTATCCCTTAAAGGTGGACTACACAGTACAAGACAAGTTACAATTAAGCTTTATTCTCGCACCAAGAGTGGACAACGATTAACGATAAATCTTAGCCAAAGCGTTATGAGTATCTCTTAACACTATCTTGTACACGATAAAGACAGGTATGGCGAAGATCATCCCTGCTATACCTAAGACTTTTGCTCCCACCAGGATGAGAACGATACTGAGTAGAGCATTCATCCGTACCTTGCTTGAGATCATAAAGGGTAGTAAGTAGAAATTGTCCACTATCTGGGCTGCTACTAACGTTATGAGCACGTACAACGCCACGGTTGGCCCGTCAAGGATGGCAAACAACAATGCAGGAATAGCGCCAAGGATAGGTCCTAGGTAAGGTATCAAGTTAAAGAATCCAGCAAGAATGCCTAACAACAACCATCCTTTCACGCCTGCAACAAAAAAACCAAAGCAGCATAGGCTTCCCACGATTACGCTTTCCGTGATTTTTGCGCGAAGGAAGTCGTGAAGCTCGGAGGTCATAGCGTGCATCGCTTTGTGCATGCTTGCGTGGAACTTTTTGGGAACACTATTCACCACTTCGTGCATGATCGCTTTTCGCTTCTTAAAGTAGGTAAAGAACATGAGCGGGATGATGAGGATGCCGTTGAAAACAATGCTAGACATGCTACTAAGCACGGTGCGTATCATTGCCAGGAAGCGAGTCTCTGCGGTTTTAACTAAATTCTCCCAAGGTACCCAGTCCACGAACACAGTAGGCACTTGTGCTCTTAGCTGTTGGAAGTATGCAAGAGCTACACTTTGATCCACGCTTAGGCTAGTAATTGCTATGCGCATCTGGGCTACGCTGTTGCTGAAGAGCACGATAAACACGATTATCCAGAATGCAGCTAACAATCCGCCATACAATCGCCTTCTTGCTTTGGAGAGCTGGTACTTTGACATGCGTTTGCTGTAATCATTTTTCAATTTTTGGACCAGAATGATCAACGCAACGCCGATCATGAACGTGACAAAGAGTGTGCTGAAGTAATAGCACAGCGCAAACAATATGGTGAGCACAACGAAGATGCCACTTAGGATTTGCCAAACTTTAGGATGGGGAGATAGCGCCATCAGTCAGTGCCTCCTGCGAGACGGTAGATACCTGCAACAAGCATTAAGGCCACAACACCCATGAACGTTTCGTACAACAATCCGTACAGTAAAGCACCGGTGAGCATGCTTGTTTGCATGGCATTAAAAGAGATAAACATAACGAGGTTGAGAACATGACCCACGATTAAGGAGCAGGCGACGATAGGGGAGGGTAGTTTTCCTCGAAGATGGCCTGCAATCCCTCCCATGATGCCGTGAGGGATGATGGCTAGCCACTCAAACACAGAACCAGCAGGGGTGAGTGCGGTGAGGAACGTGCCTAGCACCCCAACAAGGATGCCTGCTCGCATTCCAAACAGCACGCCTGCGAGTACCGGAACGAACATGTTTACTGCGATGTTTGCTCCAGGAATGAACGGATTGGGCTGGATAGAACGCGCGTTGCCTAAGAGAACATAGGCAAGAACCAGGACGCCAATGCGGATGACCTGCTTTCGATCCATACTGTTACGCCGGAGAATCCGCTTATAATGCTTTGTTTATTTTTCTTTGAACTCAACGAATTTCTTGAGAAGCGCAGGAAGAATGCCATTCAACACCCGTCCTCCTTTAGCACAGATACCTCGCCAATCCCCCAAACTAATGGCCATGATGCGTGGTTTACTCGTGTAGGATTTCATTTGCTTTTGTTCTGCCAACGCCAAAAGATTATGGGCAATAACGTCTGCGTGGAGGTGCGCATTTTGTGCAGTTTTTTCTTCTTGCACGCCTGCGATGTCTCCTCCAACAAACACGTTGGGTAACGAGCTTTGTAGGAACTCATTCACAACGATGTATCCTTTCTTATCTTTATCTCCAGAAAAGAAAGGAACGTCTGCTTTGATGCCTGCGCACCAAAAGGTTAGGTCGGATTCAATCTTTGTACCTTTGTCTGTGATAAAGGTGTTTTTTTCGCGGTCCACCACTTTCTCTCCAAAAATAATCCGGGCGTGATGTTTTTCTAGGAAGTCTTTGGCGTAGTTGCCTGCTTTGGAAGGGTTTCGCTCCATGAGCTTGTCTCGGGGATGTACGATGGTGAGTTTTGCCTGCGTGCTCTCGGCTATCTCTGCAGCCACCTCGACCCCGATCAATCCTCCGCCAATCACAAGAACTTTTTTGGCCTGTGCGAGTACTGGAGCGAGTTGTTGTATTTGGTGTCCATTGGTGACGGTGTAGACATCTGTGGTGTCTTTGAGAAAAATAGGATAGCTGATGCCAGTACATACGATGGCATAGTCAAACACGACATTATGATTTTGGCTTGTTGCTCTACTGTTGGTCAAGGACTGAACAGGTTCTGTGATCACTGTTGTTTTTTTGAGTAACTCAGCCCAGGGTCGTTGGATTTTTTGGGCGTAGTCTGCGTTGGTGAGCAGTTTGTGTATGCTGGGGGTGTACTCAAAATAGTCCTTAGTGTCAAAGAGCGTTACGGTATGCTTGCTCTCAAGTTTTTTGGCACAGTGCAACCCACAGAATCCTCCACCGATAATTGCTACGCGCATTTACTTGTTACCAAAGTAGAACATCTTTTCTATGGCTACGTCCTCTGGACGATAGCCGCCTGAACGAGGGTGGTCTTTTTCCTCCTTTTCTGTAGGTTCAGGAGTTTCAGGCTGCGCTGGCTCAGGCATAGGTTCGGGTACGGGTTCTGGTGTGTCAGGAGCAGGCTCTGGTGCGTCCGGCTCGGGAGCAGGCTCGGGATCTGGAAGGGGTTCTGGATCAGGTGTGGGTACAGATTGCGTAGGAGTTTGGATTTTCAATCGTTCTATCTCTCCTCGCATATTCACTACTTCTGCTGAGAGGTTTGCCACGTCATTCCTCAACGTGTTGATTTCACTAAAATAACGATTGTCGTCTAGCGCTCCTTGCACTGCAGGGTTGGCCGCAGCATCTTCGTCTGTTGCTACAGGAACGTGTGGCTGTTGTGGATGAAGCATTGGCGGTTCATTAAACACCGCTCTTGCTTGTTTGAAGGCCTCATCATTGGTGAGGTCGAATCCTTGCTGTAGTTCTTTAGCAAGATTGTTCACTTTTTTTGCTTTCTCAATATCCATCATTTTCTCGAGACCTTGTCACATAAAAACCTACCTATCAATGAACGGTTCCGCTAAAGTTTTCTTTGATAAATTGTACCATCATCTCGTTTCCTGCAAGCTGGTACGCTTTGAGCGCGGTGGTGAAGAGTCCTTGTTTCATGCACGTGTCTCCTAACGTGGAGAGCATCTCTTTATCATTTGCTAGCTCAAAGGCCTTTGCAGCGTAGCCTAGCTGTCCGTCTTCCAAACAGTGCTTGCCTACTTCGATAAGTTTTTCGCGATTGTTAATGCTAGAAAACACCTCTATGGCGTAATCCCATTTGCTCTTAGTTACGCACTGTTCTCCTACACGCACTAACTCTTCAGTATTGTTCAAAGCTCTAAACGCTTTGATGGCATCTTGCAGTTTTCCATCCTCCAAGCACTTGTTTCCTGCCTCGGTGAGCTTTTCTGTACTGTTTGCGAGTCGGTAGGCGTCTATGGCGTTGGCAAACATGCCCACGACTTCATAGTCTTCGCCAATCTTGATGAGCTTGTCTCGATTGCCAGATAGAACAAATGCTTTCATGGCCTCGGAGAGCTTTCCTCGTCGAGCATACTCATCCCCTAAGAGCGTGAGTACGGTTTTTTTGGTCTCCTCATTGAACATGCTCAGGTTGATGTTGTCTAGTCCTTTGTCTAGCAAACTAGGCATAATTTTCTTAAAGTTAGAAACATCTTGTTCGTATTGCTGATTGGTCGCATCGCTCATTGTTCTTACCCGACAATGGAGAATTTAGTCTCCAAGTATATAAGTATTTCTGTGATGCAGCCTAGAGCAGTAAAACGCTAGCGAGCACGCCAAGAAAGAGTCCCACGACGATATCTTTCCACGAATGTCGGCCGTGAAACGCCTTGATATCATGCACAACCACCAAGAGAACGGCCACGCTCACCCAGAATACGGACGTCATCCCTTCAGTGATGTAGACGGCAGAACAAAGGCCTGCCAGGAACGCAGTGTGGGAGCTGGGAAAGCCTCCGCTGTCCCAAAACTTGTGTCCGTTAGCCAACTTGAACAGTTGGCTGGCAAGCCACGCGGCCAATCCAGGAAGTAAGACAAACATCCGCGTAGGAGAGCGAAACACTTATTTAAGCGTTGTCTTAGGCAGTATGTGAAAGAACTTCCTGCTGACGTATTAGCCACAAAAGAAGACAAGCGATTTGCCACCACTGAGATAGTGGCAGACTATCGAGCACAACGGTTAGCGTGCGACACGCTTTTGGAGATAGGATGTGGGGTGGGCATGCAAACAAGGAGTTTTGCGGAAACGTGCAAAAAAGTTATTGCGGTTGATACTGACAAACGAAAAGTTATCTTTGCTAGAAAGAATTGTAAGGCTAGTAATGTCGACTTCCATGTGGGAGATGGCTTAAAAGTGTTAGAATCCACAGAAGCAGATGTTGTTTTTTGTGATCCTGAACGGCCAGCAAGCGAAGGTCAAAGAAAATTAAGCAGCCTCCAGCCAGACCCTACCAAGCTTTTGGAGATGTGTGAAGAGAAGGGTGCAGCGTTGGCCATAGAACTTCCCCCACAAATACAGCAAGTTTCCTTTCCTGCAGAACTAGAATATCTTGATGTGGGAGGCAAGTTAAACCGGTTGACTGCCTACACAGGAAGGTTAGCAAGAAGTTCTGCAAGCGTTGTAGCGTTGCCTAGCAGGTATCGCATCGAAGGGAACAAAGGGGAAGGTAAGGAAGGCCACGTAGGAGAGTGGCTCTCAGAACTCAGCCCCGCAGTGGTCAAAGCAGGATTGGTGGGCCAGTTTGGAGAAGGGGTGAGTGATGGAAAGGCATGGTATGTCACCAACAAACTCCAAAACCCTTTCGTGGTCAACACCTACAAAGTGCTAGGGGAGGCAGAAAATGTTGAGGAAGCTGTAGTCTTACTCAAAAAACACGGTTTTGGAAAGGTACTTCTACGCCTTAGAGTGAAACCAGAAGAATACTGGCGTGTTCGCAAGCAAGTAGAGGCAGATTTAGAGGGAGAAAAACAAGCCGCACTCTTAGAAATTCACCAAAAACTGTACGTCGTGAGTAAGGTATAAGCTACAACATTTATATATGCCAACAGGTGGGAAGGCGCTATGACACTGAACTGGTGGCTCGTTACGCTAACTACACCCCTGGAGTTGTACAGCAGCGCTCCGTGGATCATCGATCTCATCATACTTTGTGCGTTTCTCATGGCTGCCTTCCATTACGCAGCAGGTCTTGTGTTCCGAACGCGCGGAGAGGCACCAGGCGATCAGGGAGCAGAAAACACCCACCCAATGGCAAGACGCATCGCAGTTGTGATCGGTCTGGCTACAGGTTTCTTGATAGAAGTACAACTCTTACGAACAGGAAATCCTCCACCGCAAACCTTACTTGACTATATCGGCTTTCTCATCTTCTTCCTTGTCATCATCATCGCTATTGCCTTCTGGCAGTTCATGCGCGAGTTCACGGCAGATGGCAGCGGAGGGTATAATCATTTCCTAGCAATAGGTTTGCCAGTATTGTTCGGTCTGATGTTGATGACCATGATCGTAGACACGTTAGTAACATATAGTCCTGTAGCAGAGGACATGCTAGTACAAGCATTCATGTGGACGGTCCTCATCATGCTCGTGTACGGAGCGTGGTACTTGATAACAACGCAGGTGTTTACCGGCAACCAACAGCAGAACAACCAAAACCAACAACAAAACCAGAATCAGAACCAGAATCAACAACAAAACCAGAATCAGAACCGACGACGAAACACTAATCGGGCTCAGCTCGCCGCTCAGGCTAGGCAGATCCAACTAGCACTCAACAACCTAAGGCGGTCACTTGGAATATGATCCAGATCGATAAGCTCAAGGCAGACGTTAAGGGTGCAGCCGAACACGTAGATGATCTCGAGGCGGAACTGGAAAGAGGCGTTGAAGAGGCAGAAGAGGAGGCCATCCAGACCCAGCTTGACGACGTGGAGCGGTTGATACATGACGAGTTCAAGCCACAGGTGGAGATGGTGGAAGAGAGACAGAGTGAACTACAAAACATTCATGAATTACTTGTCCAGGCAATACATATCACCGAAACACAAGGGTTCAATCAAGAGGCTTTCTCTTCAGCAGTAGAAGGAATTCAAGGCATGATCTCTATCGCAGAAGACACAGAACCCCACAGTGCCGACCTAGATGGGTTACGCGCATGGGAGATGGCTCTTGCACAACAACTCAGCGACCATACAGAGCCACGACAAGTAAAGGAAGGACTTCAAAAGTTGCTCCTCCAATGGGAATCGCTCGCTCGAGCGTACAACGCCGAGGCCGGTCAAACGGCAACACCCTTCACATCACCAACCATCCCGCACACCACTCCTACACATCCACCGAACACTGAACCTATCAAATCAGCACCCGAACCACCCTCCACTAATCCAGTAGAGGAATGGGCAGAAGAATTGCTTCCACGCGTGCAAGAAGCAATAGCAAAACTCGAAACAGCCAAAGACCAACTATCAGGCCTGCCAGAATTGCTCACAAAGGTAGAAGAAAAAATAGAACTATTGAAGAATTCAGAGGAAAGCTTGCGATTGTACTTGGCAGGTACGCCCCTTGACCTAGAGAGCACAAAGAACGCCCTCACCCAGATAGAAGAGGTCAGACTGCCAGATACCGTTTTGTTGCTGTCAGAGATTGAGAGCGCGTTGGCAAAACCACAGCTCACACCGGAACAACATCAGCAGCTTGAGAGCGGGAATGTCCTGCACAAGGTAGGCTTGTTACGTAAGAGCTATATCGCGCTGAAGGATCTTGCTAACACGTTCGATCAGAGCAACCATGAAGCAGCACAAGAGAGGGACTGGGCAATACACAAAATGGACCTATTACAAGAACTCATTGCTAACCCAAACACTCCTGAAGCGTTCGATGCACTCATGAGATATAGTACAGGAAAAGAATATCTTGAGGTAGAAATACAACAAAGAATTGCAAGACTTCAAGCAGCCTCAGGTTGAGGCGCTTCTGCAGTAACTTCTACTTCTTCATCAGGGTGCGCAGGCACTGCGTTTCTGCTAATAATAACAATATCACCCATAGCTTTCACCAACTGATGTGGAACGACAACGCCCTTGGCATTGCCTAAGATTTTAGATAAATAAGAACCTCTAACGGCTGCAACTCTCCAGCCGTGGATTTTTGTTTGGGTAATAACTGCTTCTTCAATATCTCCAAAGTAATGACCCTCATCGGTGAACACTTTCATACCAAATGTTTCCGAAACTTTTCGCATTTGTAACATTATAACCCCTTGTCGTTATTCACCAGGAGTCATGGTTGTATTTAAATGTTTTGGATGTTGCCCGTCCAAGTATATAAACAACCAGAGGCTTACACCACTTATGCTGACCATAATCGGAACATCCCATATCGCGAAAGAAAGCGTCCAAGAAGTAGATGCAGCCATCCGAAGCAAAAAACCAGACATTGTTGCGGTAGAGTTGGACCGCAAACGCATGCACGGACTCCTTACTGGAGGGAATAAAGGCATGAGTCTCAGCCAGATACGACAGGTAGGCTTGAAGGGATGGATGTTCGGCAACCTTGGTGGTTGGGTAGAAAGGAAGCTAGGCAGCAAGGTGGGCGTGAGTCCGGGGAGCGACATGCTCCAAGCGTACAAGACAGCAAGAGAACTCAACATTAAGGTAGCGTTGGTAGACCAAGACATCACGATAACACTCAAAAAGTTAAGCAAGTCCATTTCGTGGAGGGAACGATGGAATTTCTTGGTAGACATTGTCAAGGGCTTGTTTGGAAAATCAGTCAAGATGGACTTGAGCAAGGTTCCAGACAAGGAGTTAGTAAAAAAACTCATCAACGAAATGAAAGTACGCTATCCTAGCTTGTACAGAGTGTTAGTGGAAGAACGAAACATGTACATGGCCAGACGACTAGCAATACTGATGAAGAAGTATCCTGACAAGCACATTCTCGCAGTTATGGGTGCTGGCCACGAGAAAGAAGTCAGGAAAGAAGCGCAAAGCTATTTAAACAAGATCGACGCCCCGTAAGCGTATGCACAATTACAAGGACAAGTTCGAAAAGTACTTTCCCTTTACGTACGAAGAAAAAAAATCATTCTGGATTGCAGCGGTGGCCATGGCAGTCATCCTCGCCAGCACGGTAAGCTTCGGTAACGCAGCAGGCGCAGTATGGAATCTTATCGTAAGCTTGATCATCACGGCCTCTGCATTGTACGCACACCACGCAGGCCAACGCTTGTGGGGATTTCGGTCAGGCGTGAAAGTAAAGCAAGAACTATGGTGGTACGGGTTACTCATTGGCCTGATGCTGCTCATCCTAACCAGAGGAAGTGTGAAATTCTTTGCGATGACCGGCACGGTCATGATTTCCTTAAAGTCTCACAGACTAGGATTCTATCGCTACCACCCCATGTTTAGCCAACTGAGCATGTTGCTGCTCGCAGGTCCTGTGTTTAACGTGCTTCTCGGAGGAATCGCAAAAACAGTAGAAGTATTGATCCTTCCTGGCAACAACTTTCTCCAAGATATCTTCTTGTTTAACATGCTTTTTGCCGTGTACAACATGTTCCCCATCCCGCCCTTGGATGGCAGTAAGATCTTTTTTGAAAGCAGATTGTTGTACGCGTTCGTGGCCGGCACGCTCCTAGGGTATGTAGTATTAGCAGGCTTCTTTGACTACTATTCCTACATCGTGGCATTGCTCATAGGAGGCGTGTGCTGGTTGAGTTTCTACTTTGCGTTTGAGAAGGAATACAGAGATTCTTAAGCAGCGAAGTCGTTGACCTCTTCCTCAAGGCCAGAAAGGTATCCTACATCATCAGAAGAAGCCATGAAAGGTGTGGTGTGCCTGTCCTCAACATCTTGTGTCTCACGTTTCTTCCTTAGTCTTTCCAACTGTATCTTGACCAATTCTACACGAGGAAGTACTGGCAGCAAACAGATAAGACCCGTGCTCACACCCACCGCAGCAATGTACATGCCAAGAGAAGGAAAGGTAGGTGTCAAGGCGATGCCGGCGATACTCACCAACGCCCCTCCACGGGCATACTGCCACCAGGGCCCTGCAGCAGTGTCGCGATCATCAAGATGCTCCCGTTCCAGCACGACTCTTGTCACTCCGCCACGCTCATTTATGCTAGAACGGCCAGAATATATACCTCCACTCACAGTCATACCCCAAAATAACCACTTTTACCTTATAAAATGGTACCTCCCTCACCCTAGTTAATTGTCTCTCAAAAGTGACAATAAAAGCACATCTTTATAAGTTGAGTAAAGGTTTATATCGCGAGGTACACAGGGGTAGCTATGTTTAACCACTATTCATACGACTGGGGGGAACTGTTAGGATTGCCGTTTTTCTTAGTTGGCATAGTGCTCGGCATGTTCTACACAGGATGGATGATCTGGACCATAGCCCTCCTTTTCGGAGCGGCCTTTGCCAAGTTCTTGTTACGCACTGGCAAAACACGTGTTCCCGCCTTGTTATCACCCATAGGCTTCGGTCTGGGCGTGGTTCTAGGCAACCTCAACATGTGGCCCATACTTCCCTTACTGGTAGGACTCTACGCAGGGATAAAAACGCATGGCTACCTCAGTACTCTCGACTATTGAAGAGGGCGTGTTGCAAGTAACTGCAGACGCCCATTTCTATATTGTTGATGCTGATGAACGCATAGCCATCGATACGGGTTCTAGAAGTGAGAGACATCTTTTAGAAAAGTTCATGAAAAGCGCCATTCCTCCAGAAAGCATCAAAAAAGTTATACTAACGCATGCACATTACGATCATGCAGGCAATTTTGACTTCTTTCCCAATGCAGAGATATTCATGCATAAAGAAGAAATAAAAGCCTTCAAAGACGATCCTAAAGGGGCCACGATGAGCGAAGATCTTTGGAAAAAACTAGAAGTACGAGAGATCAAGCCACTACCTAAGAAGATAGCGGGCTTAGAAGTCATCCACACACCCGGTCACACCAAAGGCAGCGTGTGCCTATGGTGGGAAGAACGCAAAATACTCTTCACTGGCGACACCTTATTCGAGAACGGTACTGGCAGAGTTGACTTACCCACTTCTGATGCAGAGGCCATGGGTCCTAGTCTTGGCAAGCTCGTACCGTACAACCATGAAAGAATCTGTGCAGGGCATTAGCCACTGGACACTGGACATGGGCGCGTAGCGCATATAAGGGACAATACTACCTTTACTCTATGAGGATAGTCAAGATCAGTTGGAGCGAAATCTACAAAAAAAGCAAGAAAAAAGTGCTCCAGAGGTGGTTCCCATGCTAGATTTAAAAGTCAAAGACGATTCCTGGCGAGTCATGCTAGAGAATTTCAAACCTCGACTCTACCAAGAAACCATTTTTAGCACAGCAACAACAAAAAACACCTTAGTCGTGCTTCCCACCGGTATGGGCAAAACAGCCATCGCACTCATGATGGCCGCCCACCGTTTAAACATTTATCCCAAAAGCAAAGTACTCTTCCTTGCACCAACAAAACCTTTAGTGGAGCAGCACAAGAAAAGTTTTGAAGAACAATGTAATGTTGATGATTTAGTCGTCTTTACCGGAGAGATCCGGCCAGAAGAAAGAAAAAACTTGTGGAAGCAAGCGAAAATAATTTTCTCAACACCCCAAAGTGTAGAGAATGACATCATCAACGAAAAGATATCACTCAAAGATGTTTCCTTGATCGTGTTTGACGAAGCACATCGCGGAGTGGGAGACTATGCCTACCCATTCCTAGCAAAACAATACCTACAACAAGCCACCAACGCCCGAGTGTTAGGATTAACCGCAAGCCCTGGCGGAGATACTCAAAAGATAGAAGAGATCTGCACCAATCTTCACATCGAAGCGGTAGAAGTACGCACAGACGAAGATCCTGATGTGGCGCCGTACATCCAACCGGTAGAATTGAATATGATCAAAGTAGACCTGCCTCCTGCACTTTTAGAAGCAAGAAATTCTGTAGACAAGTGCATCAAAACAAAATTAGAAACTTTACAAAAATATGGTGGTAAAATACCCTACTACAGTAAGAAAGAGTTGCTAGCATTACAACGCAGAATCCATGCTCAGCTCGCTCATGGCAACAACTTCCTCCTCTTGAAGTGCATGAGCGTGCTAGCAGAAATTATCAAAGCACAACACGCCTTGGAGCTTATAGAAACCCAAGGGGTGAGTCCGGCATTAGTATATTTCCAAAGAATGTATGATGAGTACTCCACCACTAAAGTTAAAGCAACAAAAAGATTGTGCGAAGACGCCAACTTCAAGACAGCCTATCTAAAAATTCAAGGTTTGGCTGATAAAAACTTAGAACATCCCAAAATACCTGCGCTACGAGAAGAATTAGAAAATACCTTTGCGGCAAACAAGTTTGCTAAAGTGATACTCTTCACACAATACCGAGATACGGCTAGCAAGCTCAAAAAAGTCATCAGAGACGTAAAGGGAGTGCTGCCAGAACTCTTTGTAGGGCAAGCCAAAAAACGAGGGACAGGCATGTCACAAAAAGAACAAGTAGCCATGCTCGACCAGTTCAAAGACGGATGCTTTAACGTGTTAATCGCTACCTCTGTAGCAGAAGAAGGACTTGACATTCCCAAGGTGGACGAAGTCATCTTCTACGAACCCGTGCCTAGTGCGATTCGTACCATCCAACGAAGAGGAAGAACCGGCAGACTAGACAAAGGAAAGGTAACGCTGCTCATTACCAAAGGTACAAGAGATGAAGGATACCATTGGAGCGCGGTAAGTAAAGAAAAGCGCATGAAGAAAACATTAGATGGGATGAAAACGATCAAACCCAAACAACCCACGCTCAAAGATTACGAAAAACAGGACGTCTTAGTACACGCAGACCATAGAGAGAAAGGAAGCCCAGTCATCAAGGGACTGATCGAACTGGGTGTTAGCGTACGATTAGAAACCTTAAACAAAGGAGACTTTGTTATTAGCAACAAAGTAGGAATAGAGTACAAGACCGACCAAGATTTTGTTAACAGCATCATCGACGGAAGATTACTACAACAACTTAAGGAATTAAGACATTTTGACAAACCCTTAGTGATCATTGAAGGAGAAGATTACTACAGTCATCGAGGCATCCATCCTAATGCTATCAATGGCATGCTTGCCACCATCGCCATAAGCTTCGGCATTCCAGTATTACAAACAAAGCACGCGAAAGAGACTGCAAAATTGATACTAGCCATCGCAAAACGCGAACAAACCACTGAAAACAAAGACTACTCTCCTCACTCTGAAAAACCCTCTCATTCTCTGAAAGGATTACAAGAATATCTTGTGAGCAGCCTCCCGAATGTAGGCCTAACCACTGCAAAAGATCTCCTCAAAGAGTTTGGCTCCGCCAAAAACGTGATCAACGCCAGCAAAGAAGACCTACAAAAATTAGAAGGGATTGGAAAGAAAATCTCAGAGCAAATAAAAGACGTCACTGACAAAGACTATCAATAACTACAAAAATTGCAATCCTTGAAAGGTCGGCGTATCTAACAACTGTTCGATGAAAGAGATTGCTTCATCGCAAACCGTTTCGTCGTTCTTCGTTAATGCCACCATAGAGGTTGGGACGTTTAACGGATCATAAGGTGCAGGAGGAATATCCCGGGTCGTGTAATGTCCACCCATCTCTCCATCGGATGAGGCGATAACAGTAACATTCTGTAGAAATAACCCTTCAGGTTGCAGCACCATTGGTCGTGATTCCACGATAACGGACATCAGAGTATCGGTCTTGGTAGCCATAAGGCTTCCGCCGGATACGGACACCATTGCGACGTTACTCTCTTCGAGATGCCCGCGACTCGTGAACGCGCACACCAACCTATCGTAATAACTCATCCAAAAGTAAGCCACAACACCCTTTTAAACATGGTGAAAGTATTTAAGTCGTCAATCCTTGAAAACTTCCATGCTCAGCCTCGGGGATACCTTACGACACTACAAGAGAAAAGACGTCCAAGAGGCAATACTCGCGGTTGCCCAAGACAAAGAAGTGGCGGTCAGATACAAAAACTCGTTTGGCACACGACCTGATGTTCTCTTACACGAAAACGACATCTTAGAGTTTGCAAAGAAAGGCGCCTTAAGCTTCCACGTCTCAGAAGAACACTGGACTAATCCTTTACAACTCAGCCCTATGCTCAAAAAGAAAGAATTGGACGAGCTACGACAAGGATGGGATCTTTTACTAGACATTGATTGCGCAGAACTTTCCTACAGCCAGATAGCTGCAGACCTCGTCGTAAAGGCACTGCAACATCATGATCTTGACTGCACTGTAAAGTTTTCTGGCAACCACGGCTTCCACATTGCCGTTCCGTTCAACAACTTCCCAGACACCGTACGAGGCGTACCTGTCAAAGACTTATTCCCAGACGGCCCCAAAAAAATAGCCGGCTACCTCCAAGAACTCATAAGGACTCCCTTGAGAGACAAGCTCATGCAGCAAGACCCCATAGAAACAATCGCGATCAAAGCAAAAAAGACCATGAAAGAGGCAGTCATAGACGGAACTCTCGACCCCTTCCAAATACTAGACATCGACACCGTGCTCATCTCCTCCAGACACTTGTACAGGATGCCATACTCCTTCAACGAAAAGAGCGGATTAGTCAGCATACCTGTTGACCCCACAAAAATCTTAGACTTTGACAAGGAAACAGCAAAAGCAGACAATGTTATCGTCGACAAAAGCTTCCTCACCAGCAAAGGAGACGCCACCGAACTCTTGATCACCGCACTAGACCATCAAGCAGACACCTCACCAAAAATAGAAGTAAAAGAACAGCGCCAATGGGAAAACGTAGAAAAAGTCCCAGAACAATACTTCCCACCTTGCATCCAACTCATCAATCAAGGACTCAAAGATGGGAAAAAGCGAGCCACATTCATCCTAGTCAACTTTCTCAGAACATGCGGATGGGATAAGGACGAAATACTTACGTACCTTAACGAATGGAACAAAAAAAATCCTGAACCCTTACGAGAGCAAGTGATCGTAGGCCAAGTACGCTACCACACAAGCCGAGACAAGAAGTTGCCCCCAAATTGCAACAACATGGCCTACATGAAGAGCATTGGCGTGTGCAAACCAGACAATTTTTGTAGAAGAATGAAGAATCCTGCCAACTACTCCATCCTTAAAAAGCGATTCTCACAGGAAAATAATAAAAAGGACAGCAATAAAGCAAAGAAAGATGGCAAACGACATCCTCCTGAGCGCGCTGAACAAAGTAAAAAAGGAACTCCAGGAAAGACTGGGAAAAGCGTTTAGTGTTACCGCATCAAAAGCAGAGGCCGAAACAGGAGAAGTAGAAAATCTCGGTATAACCCTTACCGTTGTCCACAACACCACACATCACAAAGCCGAAATCGTGGTCCATGTTGCCAAAGGAAAGCGAATTTTTGGTGTTGCCGGAGCAGAAGGATGGTGGATGTACGCCGATTGGGACGGTACAACCGCACGAGCCAAGCGATGGATCTCCAACCAACCCACAAAGGATGACCTAGCAAACTTCATCTACGACGATCTATACCGAGAATACCTACAGGACAGCTTTGCAGCAGCCTAACCACCACCTTTATAAAGCAAACCCGGATTTCTAGTCTACCTGATAAGCATCCTTGCAACAGGTGTTGGAACACCGAATGGGCAACATTGTCTGATTCCAACGACAACATTCTGGTTGCGAGGTTGCGCAAGAGGTAAAAATGCCAACAAGAAGAAGTCCAAGAAGAGGTAGTATGCAGTATTGGCCACGCAAACGAAGTAGCAAGAGCCATGCACGACTAAGAACACACACCTCAAAGGACGCCACACCAGCGCTGATGGCGGGTTTCAAGGTCGGCATGACCCATGTTGCCTTCACACCCGCAAAAGGCATGAGCAAGGGCCAACAGGTGGTTTGGCCAGTGACTGTCGTGGAATTCCCGCCCTTACGCGTGGCAGGAATTGCCCTATACAAAAAAGACGCGTACGGAAAACAAAAAGCTGGCCACATCGTGGACGGCGACAAATTCTATCAACGAATCCAACACACAAAAACTAAAGGAAGCCTGGAAGGAATCAAACTCGAAGGCATCGATTCTATACGCTTAATCGTACAAACACAACCTAATCTTACAGGAATAGGAAGAAAGAAACCTGACGTTTTCGAGATGACCATTGGCGGAACACCAGAAGAACAGTTCGCCTTTGCCAAAGAAAAGTTCGGCAAAGACATAAGCCTACCCGATGTCTTACAAGAAGGCATGTTGGTGGATGCACACGCTGTCACCACGGGAAAAGGCTTCCAAGGACCTGTAAAAAGGTTTGGCGTAGCAATAAGATCACACAAGAGCGAAAAAACCAAGAGAGGTCCTGGAGCTATTGGACCCTGGAGAGGCGGAAAGATGACTAAAGTGCCTATGGCAGGACAGATGGGCTACCACACACGAACAGAAAGAAACAAACTAGTCATACAAGTAGGCAATGAACCAGAAAAAATCAACCCAAAAGGTGGTTTCCAAGGGTATGGCGTCGTGAAAAACCCATACGCACTCTTCAGAGGCAGTCTTCCTGGACCAGACAAACGATTAATCAAGTTCACACTCACCAAAGGAAAGGAGGAAGCGCCAGCGCTAACCTACATTAAGCAATGAAATTTCCACAACAATTCGAGGAACCACTCAGAGCAGACCTCATCATCCGAGCAGTGCTAGCCCTAAGAAGCAAGCGAAACGCATACGGAACGATGACGCGAGCAGGCCTTGGAGACAGTTCAACACTATCCCGAAGACGACGCGCCTACAGAGGAGCGTACGGCAAAGGAATCAGCAGAATACCCAGAAAGACCATGACGGCGAGAGGAAGCAGCATGCACTGGGTAGGAGCCAAAGCACCACATGCAAGAGGGGGGATGCGCGCACACCCACCAAAAGCAGCAAAGCAATGGGAACAAAAAATTAACGATAAAGAAAGGAAGAAAGCAATCAGAAGCGCACTAGGTGCAACCATAAACAAAGACATAGTAAAAGAACGAGGTCACAAGGCACCAGAAAAGTACCCCTTTGTTATGGAAGACTCCTTTGAAAAAATAGCAAAAGCAAAAGACGTCATGAAAAAGTTCGAAGAGTTAGGATTACAAGAAGAGCTAGCACGTTGCAAGCCCAAACCAAGAAGCGGCAGAGCACGAACACGAGGACGCACCACAAAGGTAGCTAAAGGACCACTACTCGTGGTAAGCCAAGACTGTCCTCTAAGCAAAGCAGCACGCACCATACCCGGAGTGGACGTACGCACCGTGACAAGATTAAACACAGAAATCCTAGCACCCGGCACCCACCCAGGCAGACTCACCATCTACACAAAACCAGCACTAGCCGTGATGGAAAAGAAGGGGTTGTTCCTATGATTAAGTACCCCCTAGCAACAGAAAAGAGCATCCGACTCATGGAAGAACAGAACAAACTCATCTTTGTCGTCGAGGATGGCGCTAAAAAGGAACACATCAAGGCCGCCATAGAAAAAGAATTCAAGTGCAAAGTAGACAAGGTAAGAACACTAATCACCGGCGGACAAAAAAGAGCATACATAACGTTCAACAAAGAAACACCAGCAATAGACGTGGCAACTGCCACAGGAATCATGTAAGATGGGGAAAAGACTAGTCATACAAGCAAGAGGAAAAGGCGGCCCTTCCTTTAGAGCTCGCTCTTTCAGAAACGTCGGCAAGCCAAAGATGCCCTCAGAATTCGAAGGGAAAGGAACCGTCATGAACTTGGTCAACTGCCCAGGACACTCAGCACCCTTAATGGAAGTAGAGTATGATAATGGCGTAACCTGCCTACTACAAGCACCCAAAGGCATACGCATCGGAGAAAAAGTAGACATTGGCGGTAAGGACACCAACACAGGAAGTATTCTCACATTAAACGACATCCCAGAAGGAACAAGCATCTACAACATCGAATCACAACCAGGAGACGGAGGTAAGTTCTGCAGAACAAGCGGACTAAGCGCCAGAATCACAGGAAAAACAGCCAACTACGCAAGCGTCCTCCTACCAAGCAAAAAAGAAAGAAAGTTCCCACTCAACTGTCGCGCATGCATCGGTATCGTAGCCGGTGGCGGAAGGACTGAAAAGCCCATCCTCAAAGCAGGAAGCGCCCACCACGCTCGAAGAGCACGCAACAAAAAGTACCCACACGTACGAGCAAGCGCACAGAACGCAGTAGACCACCCACTAGGTAACAAGCGAACCGCAAGAAAGGCCAAGCAAAAGCCAGTCAACAGGTTCGCACCACCTGGAGCAAAGGTAGGCAAGATCTCACCAAAGAGAACGGGAAAGAGAAAGTAACATGGCAACGAAAGAATTCAAGTTCCGAGGAAAAACATTGGAAGAGCTCAAGCAGCTAGACATGGAAAGCTTCATCAAGCTACTGCCCGCAAGAGAAAGACGAAGCATCACTAGAGGAAGTAGCCACGAACACAAGAAATTGCTAGACTCAATCCAAAAACAAAAGAAGAACCTCAAGACACAAGCAAGAGACATGGTCATCATCCCCGTCATGGTGGGTAAGACCATCAGCGTCCACACAGGAAAGACATTCCAACCCATACTCATCGAAGCAGACATGCTCGGTCACAGACTAGGCGAGTTTGCCCAGACAAGACAAAAGATTGCGCACTCAGCCCCAGGAGTCGGAGCAACAAGAAGCAGCGCAGCATTGAGTGTAAGATAATGGCAGAAGAAAAGAAAGCAGAACCAAAGGCCCCAAAGGTAGAGCAGCCTAAGATACCTGCAAAAGAAGCTCCAAAGGAAGAGAGCAAGGAAGTATCAGGAGAAGAGGCACACGCCGTCTCCACACCTAACGTGAGCTTCAAACAAAGCACAGAGATAGCGACCAGCATCCGAGGAAAAAAGGTAGAAGAAGCACAAAAAATACTACAGGCAGCCATTGACGAAAAAACACCCCTAGCATTCACCAAATACTGTAGGGGATTAGGACACAAACCAGGCATGGGACCCGGACGATTCGTTCCGAAAGCATGCAAAGCAATGCTCGTCGTAGTCAACAGCGCAGCAGCAAACGCCGAAAACAAGGGAATGACCAACCTCTTTATTAGCACCGTCACCACTAGCAAACTAGGGGGAAACCGAGCAACACGCCACGGATACGACGGTAAGAGAGCGCGTATAGAAGTACGAGTAAAACAACAATGATCGAAAGAAAATTCATCCAGGAAAAAGTAAAGGAGTTCGAGATACAAGAGTACATAGACGAAACACTCACCAACGTAGGACATGCCTACACGAGACTCTTCCGTACACCTCTAGGTGAAAAGATAGTGATCTACACCAGCAGGCCAGGGCTTGTCGTAGGAAAGAAAGGAGAGAACATCAAAAAACTCACCACCACGCTCAAGAAAAAGTTTGGCCTAGAAAATCCACAACTAGAAATTTCCGAAATAGAAAATCCAAACACCAACCCAACCATTGTTGCAGAACGCATCTCCTCAAGCTTGGAACGGTTCGGCATACAACGATTCAAAGCCATCGCACACAGAACCATGTCAGATGTGAACGAAGCAGGCGCACAAGGAGTAGAGATAACCATATCTGGAAAAGTGCCCAGCTCACGAGCCCGAACATGGAGATTCCACACGGGACACATCGAAAAGTGTGGCAACATGGCCATCGAAAAGATGGGCGCAGCATACAGCACCGCCTACCTCAAGAGTGGAGCAGTAGGCATCACCGTACGCATCACACCACCAGAACTCAAACTACCAGACTCGCTCACCATCGTGGAAGAGCAGGAAGTAAAAGATGAAAAAGAAGGAACTAAGGAACCAACAGCCGAACGAACTGAAAAAAATGCTGATTGAGCTCCGAAAGGAACTCATGCAGGAGAACGCCCAGATCGCTATAGGCACGTTGCCGAAGAACCCAGGAAAGATACGACATGCAAAAAGATCAATCGCAACCATACTTACCCTGTTACATAAGAAGGAGGTGCCTGTCAACGAATGAACGTATGTGAAAGGTGTGGCCTTCCCCAAGAACTGTGCGTATGCGAAAGCATAGCCAAAGAAACCCAGAAAATAGTGGTTACGGTTGAACGCAAGAAGTTCCGAAGGGAATACACAATCATATCTGGCATCGACGACAAGGAAATCGACATGGACCAACTCGCAAAGAAACTCAAAAACAAGTTCGCCTGTGGCGGAACCGTCAAGAACCGACAGATCGAACTTCAAGGCAATCACAGCAAGAACATAAAGGGGGAACTGGTCAATCTGGGCTTTGCCGCAGAGACCATCATAATCAAATGAAAACACACGGAAGAGTATTCACCGGAACCGTACTCAGTGCGAAAATGACCAACACGGTCACCGTAGAATGGGATAGAGTACGCTACGTCGCCAAGTACGAACGATACGAAAAGCGAAGAACCCGTGTGAAAGCTCATAATCCAAAAGAAATCGATGCCAAGAAAGGAGACATCGTAAGAATCATGGAAACCAAACCCATCAGCAAGACCAAACACTTCATAATCGTCGAAAAACTCGGCAAAGCAAAGCTCTTTGAGACAAAACAAGAGCTAAGGGACGAGGGCAAGTACAAGGAACAACCTAAGGTGGAAGCAAAGAAAGAGCCAGAAGCACCTACGGAGGAGAAAGCATGAAAGGCGTAGCAGCAAGAGTGGTCAAAGGCTTGAATCACGGCAGCATCGTCCTCGCATGCGACAACAGCGGAGCCAGAAAGCTACGCATCATATCATTCAAGGGAGCAAAGACCCGAAAAGACAGAAAGCCAAGAGGCGGAGTAGGAGACTACATCATGGCCTCAGTACGAGAGGGCAAACCCGAAATGCGAAAGCAAGTCGTAGCAGCCATCATCGTCAGACAACGAAAATCCTACAGACGAGCAGACGGCAGCCGAGTGATGTTTGAAGACAACGCAGCAGCCATACTCAAAGACGAGTTAGGCAATCCAAAAGGAACAGTCATCAAAGGACCCATAGCCAAGGAAGCAGCAGACCGCTGGCCAATGTTGGCAAAAATAGCGAGGATGGTCATATGAACGGACACACAAAAGGCAAGAAACGAAGCATCCGCATCAAGAAAGGCATGACCGTTAAGGTAGCTCGCGGCCAACACAAAGGAAAGCAAGCCAAAGTAGCAGAAGTAAACACCAAGAAAAGCACAGTCTACCTAGAAGGAATAGAAGTAACAAGAACAGACGGACAAAAAGCACCCATCCCTATCCACACAAGCAACCTATTCGTGGAGGCAGCAAAATGAGCCACACAAAAAGACACGCAGCACCCGTAACCTGGACACTCAATCGCAAAGAGACAAGCTTTGTCACATCAATGAACCCAGGACCGCACAGTAGAGAGAACGCCATGCCACTATCCCTCTGGATGCGCAACCTAGGAGCAGCCTCAACAGCCAGAGAGGTAAAAAAAGTACTCAGCGAAGTAACCGTGGACGGAAGAAAGGTAACACACGCGCGATTCCCTGTAGGATTCCAAGACATCCTTGCCATAGGCAAAGACATCTACCAAATCACGTTCAAACAAGGCAAGCTAGAGGCTGAGAAGTCAACTGCAAAAGAAAAAACCGTCAGCATCACCGGAAAAACCAAAGTAAAAGGAAAAACACAGCTCAACATGAGCGACGGCAGAAACATTTTGGTAGAAAAGGACGAGTACAAAGTTGGCGACAGTCTCGTAATGAGCGTTCCGGACCAAAAAATCGTCAAACACATCAAACTAGCACCCGGAGTCAAGATCATCCTAGTGGGTGGCAAGCAAGCAGGAACAGAAGGCGTCATGAAAGAGATCAAAGGAAACACTATCACCTATGAAGCAGGAGGAAAAGCGGAAACCACACTGAAGAAGTACGCTTACGCACTAGCATGATGAAAGACTTACGCTTGGAAAAGGTCACCCTCAACTTTGGGGCAGGAAAAGAACAGTCCCGACTAGAAAAAGGCGAAGCCATCATCAAGGCCATCACCGGAAAGGCCCCACAAAGATGCATCACCGAAAAAAGAATACCCACCTGGGGCGTACGACCTGGCCTCCCAATCGGAGCAAAACTCACCCTCAGAAAAAAAGAAGCCCTAGCACTCCTCAAAAGACTACTAGTAGCCAAAGAAAACAAGCTCAAGCCAAGCTACTTTGACAAGAACGGCAACATAAGCTTCGGTATTCCCGAATACATCGACATCCCCGACACCAAATATGATCCAAAGATCGGTGTACTAGGCCTACAAGTATGCATCACACTCGAAAGACCCGGCTTCAGAATCAAAAGAAGAAGGCTCAGACAGACAAAAATAGGAAAGAAACACGTGATCTCCAAGGAAGAGGCACAAAAATACATGACCGAATCATTCAAAATATCCGTGGAGGAAGAAGCATGACCACAAGTAACTGGAAAAAAGCATTCAAGCAGTTGGAAAGTAAGCCAACCATCATGAAGAAGTATCTCAAGCACAACAAACCCCGCGACAGGACAACCGGTCGCACAACAAAGAGCTGCAGACGCTGTGGAAGATATGGGGCACACGTCAGCAAGTACGGACTGCAATTATGCAGAGCCTGCTTCAGAGAGACAGCTACACAAATAGGATTCAAAAAATACAGCTAAAATGTTAAACGACACCCTAGCAAACGGACTCAGCATCGTTCAACAGAACGACAAGCAAGGTAAGCGAGACTGCAATGTGCAGCCCGCTAGCAAGACCACCAAGCGCGTACTGGAAGTGCTGAACGAAGAAGGCTACATAGGCCAAGCAGAGGAAGCCTACGCAGCACGCGGAGGACAACTCAAAGTACACCTCCTTGGAACTATCAACAAGATAGGCGTCATCAAGCCAAGATTCGCAGTAAAGATTAGCGACTTTGAAAAGTTCGAAAAAAGATACCTACCCGCAAAGGGCATGGGCGTCCTTATCATATCCACCTCACAAGGCATCATGACACATGAAGCTGCTAAAGAGAAAAAGATAGGAGGAAGGCTCATCGCCTATTGCTACTGATGGAATACGCAATAACCCTCCCAGAAGGCGTCACCGGCGCGTATGACCTCCCAGAACTAGCCATCAAAGGCGAAAAGGGAGAGGTCAAGCGAAACTTCCCCCAACTAGAGATAAAACTAGAAAACAGCACCCTTACTATGAAAATCAAAGGAGACAAGCGAAAGCAAAAGAAAGTGCTCAACACATGCGTGAGTCACGCAAGGAACATGGTAAAAGGCGTCCAAGAACCTTTCGTGTACAAACTCAAAATATGCGCATCCCACTTCCCTATGCAGGTAGCCCTACAAGGACAAACGCTCCAAGTCAAGAACTTCGTAGGAGAAAAACACCCACGAGAGATGAACGTCCCAGAAGGCGTCAAGATTGAGATCAAAGATACAGACATAACCGTAGAAAGCCCAAGCAAAGAACTTGCTGGAAGAGTAGCAGGAAGAATTGAACTGCTCACCCGCCTCACCGGAAAGGACAGGCGCATCTTCCAAGACGGCATCTACATAACGGAGAAAGCATGAACTTCAGAAGAGCTAGCACAAAAAACAGAAAGGAAGTCGGAAGTAGCTGGCGCCGTCCAAGAGGAACACACAATAAACAAACGAGAGAGCGAAACAAAGGACCCATGCCCACCGCAGGATATGGCAGTCCAAAAGATCAACGCCACAAAATCCAAGGAAAAGAAGTCGTCTTGGTACACAACATCCAAGAACTGCACGACAAGAAAGCATGCATCATCGCAAAAGTAGGAGCTAAAAAAAGAAAAGAGATCCTGGAAGAAGCCAAAAAAAGAAACATCCTCATCATCAATCACGACATCGAAAAAGCCCTCAAGGCCATCTCGGAAAGGTTTGAGGCACAAAAGAAAGCTAAAGAAAAGAAAGTCAAGGCAGCAACCGAGAAAAAGAAAGAGGAAAAGAAGGAAGACAAGAAGACCGTAGAAGAACAAAAGGAGGATGACCAGAAAAAAGCTGAACAACTGGTCACCAAAGCAAGATGATACAAAAAAGACTAGCCGCAGAAATACTCAAGTGCAGCACCAAACGCATTAGAGTGAAGGCTACTCTGGAAGAAGTCAAAAACGCAATCAGAAAAGCAGACGTTCGCAATCTCATCAGTCAGGGCAAGATCGTAGCCCTCCCAATCGTAGGAAGTAGCAGGGTACGCGCACGAAAAGCCGCACTCCAACGAAAGAAAGGAAGACAAAGAGGACACGGTAACCGAAGAGGCACTGCCAAAGCAAGAGTGGGCAAAAAACTCACCCACATGAACGCAGTACGGCTACAAAGAGAGACACTTCAAGAATTACGCAAGTCCAAGAAACTACCCACCTCAGCATACAGAACACTCTACCTAAAGATCAGAGGAGGCTTCTTCAGAAGCAAGCGCCACCTACTCACCTATTTTGAGGAGACACAGAAATGAAGACCATACGCTACCGAAGAAAAAGAGAGGGAAAGACAGACTACGGCAATCGACGTAAGCTGTTGACAAGCGCAAAGGCACGACTCGTCGTTCGTAAGTCCAACAAGCACCTCACACTCCAAATAGTAAAGTACGATCCTAAAGGCGACAAGATACAGGTCGCAGCAAGCACAAGAGAACTTGAAAAGTATGGCTGGAAAGGAGCCACAAGCAACATATCCGCAGCCTACCTCGTAGGCCTACTCTTGGGCAAGAAAGCAGGCCCTGTAGAAGTCATCGCCGACATCGGACGACAGACCAGCATCAAAGGCGGTCGTCTGTACGCAGCCCTACACGGCAGCAAGACCGCAGGCATCAAGATCAGTTTAGGAGAAAAAATGCAGCCCACCAAAGAAAGAGTGGCCGGCAAGCACACTAAAGTCGACGCAACAATTGTTGAAAGCGTCAAAAAGAAAATAGAGGAAGCACAATGGAAGAAGTAAAACCCGCAGAAGCACCAAGAAGGCAGTCCTTCAGCAAAGGCCAACGAAGAGAGAGAAGACCAGACCCCGGTCCAGATCTTGAAAACTGGAAGCCACAAACATCGCTAGGACTAAAGGTAAAGGACAAGAAGATAACCGACCTCACAGAAATCCTGTCATCTGGCACAAAGATACTAGAGACAGAGATAGTAGACACACTCCTACCCAACATAGAATCAGAACTACTCATGATTGGGCAAAGCAAAGGTAAGTTTGGCGGAGGCGCACGAAGAATCTTCCGACAGACACAAAAGAAAACTCCAGAAGGTAACAAGCCAAGCTTTGGCTGTTACGCTGTTGTTGGCAACCAAAACGGATTTGTTGGAGCAGGCACAGGAAAGAGCAAGGACACCGTGCCATCACGAGAAAAAGCAGTAAGAAAAGCCAAACTAAACATTTTCAAGATCAAACGCGGCTGTGGAAGCTGGCAATGTGGCTGCAAAGAGCCGCACAGCATCCCCTTTGCCATAGAAGGTAAGAGCGGAAGCGTCGAAATACGACTCATCCCAGCACCCAAAGGAACAGGATTGGTCGTGGAAAGAGAATGCCAAAAAGTGTTGAAACTAGCAGGCATCAAAGACGTCTGGAGCAAGACAAGCGGCCAAACAAAAATCAAACAAAACCTCATCACCGCGCTCACAAAAGCTCTAAAAACGCTAAGACGAACAAAAATGAGACAGAAGGAGTTAGAAATCCTGGGAGCTGAAGAATGATCGCACTAGTACTCGTACGAGGGACCAATCACGCCAACCCAGAAATACAACGGACAGTGCAGCACTTGAAACTCAAGAAAAACAACGTGCTCTACCTGGATGATAAGAAGATCGGCGCAGTTGTCAAACTACTGAACTACGCAACATGGGGTAAAGTCACAGAAAAGATCAAAGCCAACCAACCTCCACGAGGAGGGTATGGTGGCATCAAAACCGCCTTCAAACACGGAGGCGCACTAGGAGACCGAGGAGACAAAATAGGAGAACTCCTCAAGAGGATGAGCAATGGTAGTAAGAAAGCGTAAAAAAATCACACGTCAACGCGGACACAGAAAAACGGGTTGGGGCAAGGAACACAGAGGAGCTGGCCAGAAAGGCGGCGCAGGTAATAGTGCCTCTGGAAAGCGAGCCCAAGCCAAAAAGCCCAGCCACTGGGGAAGAAAGTTCGGCGGCCACGGCTTTGTAAGCAGAATAGAACAACTACCAGGCATCAACCTCGGCCAATTGGACGCACAATTAGAAATCCTAACAAAGAAAGGAAAAGTCAAGAACACCGCAGGCACGTATGAAGTGAACCTAGCACTGATCAAACGCGGAAAAGTACTCGGCCACGGAAACACCACCCAAAAAATCAAACTTACTGGAAAGGCAAGCGCAAGAGCTAAAGAAAAAATTGAGAAGGCAGGTGGCACTATTGCATGAGTCTGCGAGATATCTTGCTAAACTTGCCAGAAGTAGCCTCACCATCCCAGAAACACCTATCGTTTAAAGAAAAACTCAAATGGACAGGAATCGTCCTCGTATTATTCTTCGTTTTGGGTCTCGTACCCTTATTTGGATTAGGACAGAACGCCCTGCAACGATTTGAGCTACTAAGCATCATTCTCGGAGCCAGTTTTGGCAGCATCATCTCCCTAGGCATCGGACCACTCGTCACAGCCAGCATCGTGCTGCAGTTGCTGAACGGATCAGGAATACTCAAATTTGATCTACAAAACAAAGACGACAGGCAAACCTTCCAAGGACTCCAAAAAGTGTTCGCGTTGTTCTTTGTCATCTTCGAAGCCATCATCTACGTACTCATGGGAGGCCTAGCACCCCCTGCAGCACTAGCAGGTACGAGCGCATTTGGCGTTCTAGAGGCCGCACTCATCGTCCAACTCGTCGTTGGAGGAATCCTCATCATGTTTATGGACGAAGTGGTGAGCAAATGGGGCTTTGGCTCTGGAATTAGCTTGTTCATCGCAGCCGGCGTCAGTCAGAGCGTCTTTATCAGAGCATTAAGCCCGCTACCAAGCCCAAACAACCCCGGCATCAGCACAGGAGCCATACCCGCATTCTTCCAAAGTTTACAAGCAGGAGACCCAACAGGAGCAATACTGTTGCTGGCCAGCGTGCTCGCAACCGTGGCTGTCTTCGTTATTGCTGTGTACATGCAAGCCATGAAGATTGAGATTCCACTAAGCTTTGGTCGTGTTAGAGGACAAGGAATTCGCTGGCCGCTAAGCTTCAACTACACCAGCAACATCCCCGTCATCCTTGTGAGTGCATTGTTTGCCAACGTCAACTTATGGGCACAACTCCTACAACAAAAAGGCTGGCCGCTACTAGGAACATTAGTGAACGGCGTGCCAAGCAGCGGGCTCGTACGATGGATCTCCCCTATCAATCTCATAGAAAAACTACTCACTGGAAGCGTGCTAGGCACCGACCTCATACAGAGTGGCGTTTACTTGCTAGCTCTCGTGGTGGGTTGTGTCGTGTTCTCCTACCTATGGGTACAAACCGCAGGCATGGACGCCAAGAGCCAAGCCCAGCAAATCATGAACTCAGGATTACAAATTCCAGGATTTAGACGAGACGAAAGAGTGCTTGAACGTATACTAGAACGATACATCGGACCCATCACCATCATGGGAGGCATCTCTATAGGACTGCTGGCAGGTCTGGCTGACCTGGGTGGCAGTCTTACCAATGGAACAGCACTGTTGTTAACCGTTATGATTATATACCGCTTGTATGAAGACATTGCAAGACAGCACATGATGGACATGAATCCTATGCTGCGGAAGTTTATGACCAAATGAGCATCACCGGAATGGTAGGCGTAGTATTTGACCCATTACTAGGACTGCCTCTCTTCCTTGTCGTAGTCATCCTTAGCTTTCTTATCACCCTACTCACCACGCTCATCTACAAATGGACCACCAACCAATCGTTGATGAAAAGTTTGAAGGACGAAATCAAAAGCTTGCAAGGATTGATGAAAGAAGCAAAAAGCGATCCTGATGAAGCCATGAAGTTGAATCAAAAGCTCATGGCTGTGAACAGCAAGTACTTCATGCAGAGCATGAAGCCACTATTCTACACGATGTTGCCCATCTTGCTTATCTTTGGATGGATGCAAGCCAGTCTTGCCTTCGATCCCTTAGTGGTAGGGGAAGAATTTGACGTTCTCGCAAAGCTAGAAGAATCAGGAGAGGTCAACATTGACGTGCCACCACAACTAACGCTCACCAGCGCAGCAAAAAAGGAGGGTGAGGAGGTCATGTTCAGCATGGTACCCTCAAAAGAAGGATTATACCCTGTAACGTTAACATCAGACAAGCAAAGCGTCCAAAAGGAAGTACGTATCACCCAAGAAAGGAAGTACGAAACTCCTGTTTCCAAGTATAAAGGGCCTTTCAAAACTGTCACAGTAGTCCACCAGAAGGCCATAGCCATGAACCTGTTTGGATGGAAGCTAGGATGGCTAGGCACCTACATCATCTTCTCTATAGTGTTTAGCACGGCGCTAAGAAAGCTGTTGAAAGTGTACTAAACACCCACAGTCTCAGTTGTTTCTGTAGAAAGCAAAAGCTCACCGATCTTTGCGTCACCACAGTCGCCCTGGACAATAGCCTCATCAATGGGTCTTAACATAGCTCTGTAAGCGTTATTCATCATTTTGTTAAGTAAACCTTTCGCATGCTCGTCACTCCCGTATAATATGTCGCGCTCAAAAGGATCAAATTCGCGTATGCCCAACTTGTCTCTCGTCTGATCCCAGAATGCCCTTAGTTCTGGCACCTCGTTTATCGTGTCTATCTCAACCGAACGAGAATAAAACGGCGCTTCCTTCCAAAAAGGAAAGACCGTTCGCACTAGCAGATTGGTGATGTCTAGAACACCGTTATTCGCAATAGCTTTATTTGCGACTGCACCAACAGTCTCGTTCACAGCGCTTCCCATGCGCTCTCCAAGATCCGCATCACCGAAAACATAGGTCTGCCATCTCCCCATGACTTCTCCGAAATTCTTTGCCCTTCTTTGATACGTACTATTTTTGTATGCTAGAACGGCATGCACAGCTATGTGGTGTTCATCTTTCGCTCTAGCCGAAGCTATGAGATCACTCAAAAATTCAATAGGAAGATGCGGGCCCGATTAAGCAAAGCCATGTCCAAAGCGCCTAGAGTTGGTTCGCTTAACAAGGCAATGTTCCAATAATGTTGCAAACCCTCTGCAGGAGTTGACAACACTCCATCGGTATCAGGAGTATACGGGAAGGCAGCGGTAAACGTCCCCACAAAAGGAGCAGCTACACGATTACACACCTCCTGGCGCGCGTTTGACAGATTAAGATAACCCTCCACAAGTTGGGGGATAATCACCTTACGCACAAGTGAGAACGCAGCTTCTCGCACTGAAGGGTTTTCCAGCAGAATATCCGGTTCTTGCCTTGCCATACGCCATTTGGAAACGGACATTAACCCTTCCCAGTACGCGTAGAATATAAATCTTGCTCCAAGACTAAACCCCCTTTAAATATAACCTGCTATCACAGTCCAGGAAGAACAAAATACCTCTTATCGACGAGGATAAAGGGAAGGGTTTAAATAGCACGCGCAAATTTCTTTTATAAACTGGAGGTGTTTAGTTTGGTAAAAAAAACCAAGAAAAAGTCAGTAAAGAAAGTCAAACAGACAGGTAAGAAGTCTATAGAGATAGTCAACATCGTAGTCAGCGCAGCTCTAGGCAAGGAAATACCCTTAGAAAAGATGGCTGCTACGTTACCCAACACCGAGTACAACCCAGAACAGTTCCCAGGACTCGTTATCCGTATCAAAGAGCCTAAGACTAGCGCTCTGATTTTCTCTTCAGGAAAGATCGTCTGCACAGGTGCTAGAACCATCGATAAAGTGCACGAAAGCATTCGAAAGATCATGAAGAGCTTGGAAAAGATCAACATTAAGATCAAGGAAGAGCCAGAAATTCACATCCAGAACATTGTAGCTTCTGGAGCAGTGGGCATGGACTTGAACTTGAACGTTCTAGCAATGAAGCTTGAGAACACAGAATACGAACCAGAACAATTCCCTGGTCTCGTGTACAAGCTTCCAGAGCACCGAGCAACCTTCTTATTGTTCAGTAACGGTAAGATCGTCTGTACAGGTACTAAAAGCGAAGAAGCGGTCCACAAAGTATTGGACATCCTCATCGAAAACCTCAAAAAGGTACGATGAAACAGCTCCCCGATGAGTCTAGGACCCATCGACTCCATACGGGAAATGGCTGTTACGGAGTGCACATTCTTGAAGACACTTCAGTCGAAGGTGCAGAAAGCTATGTTGTTAAGGTGACGGAGCGAATACAGGTTAGCGCATCGCTCGACTACCAAGTAGGACAGGAAATCATCCTCAACCAGACAGAAGGTCCTGGCTGGGATATGCACCCTGAATAACTCCACATGTTGCACATGAAACGTAGGGGGCCTACCGTTTTCTCCCTCATAATACTTAAATAGCTAGAAATGCTGCAAAACAGCATGGATCAGGTTCTAGAGACCCAAGATGTTGTGAGAAGGTTTGAAGATTTCTTCCAAAAAGAATACTATGCGCAGATCTTAGAACAAATACGGAAGGGAAAGAAAGTTCTCTTAGTAGAGTTTCCCAAGCTAGCCATCAACGATCCAGACCTAGCAGAATATCTCTTGGAGCAACCAGAAGAAGCCATCAAGGGCGCAGAACTTGCCTTAGAAGGCTTTGAGGCCAAAGATTTTGTTGCACGCTTCATCAAGCTCCCCGACAGCTCACGCGTCATGATCCGCAACCTACGAAGCAGCCATCTCGAACGCTTCCTCCTAGTAGAAGGGGTTGTGAGACAAAAATCAGACGTGCGGCCACAAGTGACCAGCGCAGTGTTTGAGTGTCCCAGTTGCGGCCACGAACTAAGAGTGTTACAATTAGATACCAAATTCAAAGAACCTACAAAGTGCACGTGCGGAAGAAAGGACAGATTCAGATTGTTAAGCAAAGAGCTAGTAGACGCACAAGCGCTCACGTTAGAAGAAGCACCAGAGCAATTAGATGGCGGAGAACAACCCAAAAGAATACGCTGTCTCCTAAAAAACGACTTAGTCAGTTCCATGTTAGAAAAGAAAACAAATCCTGGCAACCGAATCATCGTGCACGGCATCATGAAAGAGGTTCCGGTAACATTACGAGCAGGCGGACAGTCAACCACCTTTGACATCATGTTAGACGCCAACTCCGTACAAACAGTTGTTGAAGACTTCACCGAAATAGTCATCTCGGAAGAAGAAGAAAAACAGATCAAAGACCTCAGTCAAGACCCCAAACTAGCAGAAAAGCTAGTAGATTCAGTAGCTCCAGGAATTTACGGACACGAAAAAATCAAAGAAGCACTAATCCTACAATTGTTTGGAGGCATACGAAAAAAAAGAGACGACGGGGTCGTGACAAGAGGAGACATGCATGTACTGCTAGTGGGCGATCCAGGAGCTGCCAAAAGTCAGATGTTAAAGCGCATGGCAGTCGTTGCACCCAAAGCTAGATATGTTACAGGAAAAACAACCAGCGGCGCAGGAATGTCCGCTACGGTTGTGAAGGATGAATTCCTCCAAGGATGGTCGCTAGAAGCAGGAGCGCTCGTGCTAGCAAATAAGGGGCATTGCATGATCGACGAACTTGACAAGATGAGCAAGGAAGACACCTGGGCAATGCACGAGGCACTAGAACAACAGACAGTAAGCATCAGCAAAGCAAACATCCAAGCAACGCTAAGCTGTGAGACCAGCGTGCTTGCGGCAGCAAACCCAAAATGGGGAAGGTTTGACCCGTACGACACCATAGGCAACCAAATCAATCTTCCCACAACACTCATCAACCGTTTTGACCTCATCTTCCCCATCAAAGACGTTCCTGATGCCAAGAATGACGAACGCATGGCAAAATTCATCCTAGAACTCCACAAGAATCGCATGGTAACTCCCAGTATTGAAAGCGCCCTTCTTCGAAAGTATATTGCGTATGCTAGGCAAAACTGTAACCCTGTGCTTTCTGATGATGCGGTAACAGAACTTCAAGATTACTTTATCAAGATGAGAAGCCAAGCAGGAGGGAGCCGAGCCATCTCTATCAGCGCAAGACAGTTGGAAGGGTTAGTAAGAATGGCAGAATCCAGCGCAAAATTAAGACTGGATAGCCAAGTAACCATCAAGGATGCTAGAAAAGCAATCGAATTGCTAGACTTCTGCCTCAGACAGGTAGCCTTTGACGAAAAATCAGGCACCATCGACATCGATAGAATTGCTACTGAGATTCCTGCAAGCCAACGCAACAAGATAGTGCTGGTAAAGGAGATAGTAATTGAGCTAGAGAGAACCACTGGAAAGAAGGAGCTTAGCGTGGAAGACATCTACAAAATGGGACAAGAAAAAGGTCTCACCCAGTCAGAACTGGATGAGATCATAGAAAAGCTCAAACGCAGCGGCGACATCTTTGAACCCAAACGCGGCGTGATTAGCAGAGTATGACGTACGACAAATTATGGAAGCTAGCAAAACCTTACTACATGCGTGGCAGGCCTAACGATGTCGCACACGTCGAATGGATGCTAGAAGCAGGCATAGAAGTGTGCAAACACGAAAAGATCGATGACACGCTCTTTCTGCCACTCATCATACTCCACGACATAGGCTATGCCGAGGTTGGCAAAGGAAACAGTTTTGCTCTGGATCGAAGAAAGGAGCACATGAAAATAGGCGCGAACATTGCAAAGGAACTGCTAGAAAAGCTTTCTTATCCTTCTGCAAAAGTAGAAAAGATTGCGTACTACGTTGGCGTGCACGACAACTGGGCTCTCGATGAGTATTCGGTGTATAAAGACTCCTTGTTGGCGGCATTCACTGATTTGGACTTTCTGTGGATGGCTACCCCAAAAGGATTCGAAGTAGTGCGAAAAGAGCTAAGGTACACTCGCGAAAGGATGATCACATTCCTGGCTAAAGATAAGAAACACATCAAGGCGCCGTTTGCAACGGAAACAACAAAGAACATGTACCACGATCTTATGAACTCACTTAGGACGCAGACAGACTGAAGCAAGCAGACTGTAAGTACGTATCCGCTATCTTGTCACAAGCTTCTGGCTCTTTCTGGGCAAACGCAGCATAACAATCATCGCGATTAGAAATCGTTTGTATGGCGTTACAGAACTCACTCTTCTCGGAAGCACGAGCGACCTGTGAGAAGCAAAGGTCCGCTTGTGGAACGACAAGCAAGGAAGCACACTGATCTGCAGCCTGGTCTGGACTTTGCGCAGCCAACTTTTCAGAATCATCAATGATCTCCGCGTATGTTTTTCGTTTAGCCGCCACACAATCTCTTGGACAGGTTGCAGCGCTCTCATCAGCATCACAGTTACCATTACCGCAACAGGTAGGCTTGGGAACATTCTCACACAATCCCTTCACGCAAGAGTCTGAGGTGCAGGCATTCAAGTCATCACAACCACCAGGACAGTCTTGAACGTCTTCGGTAGGTTGCAGGACTACTTGCTTTGGTTGCTTTGCAACCTTTTCTGGAACATTCACGTTTGCGGAATCAGAAATTCTTTTGTCATCAAACACTAAACTGGCGCGGAACTCGTATTTTCCTGGAGGAAGATCCTTCACGTCAAAGCTTACTGGAAGTACTGTGCTTCCCTCAAACTCTGCACGTTCTTGTTTGCTCTTGACCGTTCTGCCAGCACCATCAAGAAGTATTATGGCAACCTTCACAGCTACGGTCTTAGAAGAGGAGGAGTCAATGCGTACGCTCGCAGCCACTCTCTCTGGAGTTGTGCTCACCACACTTGTGCTCATGTCAAGCACGGTCTCTTCCATCATTTTAGGAACGAAAAGTATGCCTGCAGTCACCAAAACGAGAAATCCGACAATAAGCAACATCTTGTTAAGAGTAAATGTAGGGCCATGGATGACATGCTCTACATCCTTACTTGGATAGCCTGCGTTAGCCATGTACTGGAGCACTTGCTCCTCTGTCCAGCCCTGAGCGAGCAGTGACTGTACATAATCCTTTACCCTTGCATCCATAACAGGAGGATCGAGCAGTCAAGTATTTAAAGGTTGTCCGGGGACAGAAAACATGGTTGCACAGCAAATAGCCGTGCGCGCGCTTCTACACGCGACGGGAACAGACGTGCTTACACTGCGGAGTGGCAACCCCGTAAGCGAGGTTAACGTTGTTGGTAAGACAAAAAAGGTGGACACAGAGCGTTTCTTACTAGATGACGGGACCTCAACGATAGCAGTACAACGATTAAACAACCCAACAAGCATTAACGAAGGAGAGGTTGTTCGTGTTCTGGGCAACATACGCATGTTTGGCCCTCCTTGTATCGTTGCGAGCATCATTAAGCCTTGTGAAGAGCGTTGGATGCCGAAGGTAGACCACCGCATGCTCGCACTGATTAAGACCTTAGAAGAGGATCATCTGAGCTATGAAGAGGTACTCGCTCGCGTGGGAGACCGCACAACCTTGGACCGGTTGATAAGATTGGAGCTTGTGTTTGAAGATCAAGGGCTCCACGCATTAGATAAAGAATAAGGGCGTAACGTAGACCTCGATTAGCGCACTAGCCATCAGAACAAGCGTACTTAACACGACAAGGTCAAGCACACTACGCAAGATCTGGTCAAAAGCCGCAGTTTTGTGATGGCCACGCATCACACTCACGCTCAACAAGCCACCCGCAAGTCCTGCAATGAAATAGCCGAGCATTTCCGGAAGGCCGTGAACAGCATAGCGAAGTATTGTAAACGAAAGTACAGAAAGATAGGCGCCAACTTTTGCGAAACCTGTTGAGGCTGCAAACTCTGCGAGATTCTGGCGGAAGAAATTCCCTGCAGCCGCCCCCAACACCGAAGCGTTCCACGTCAAAATAAACAACGCCCCCGTGCCATACACGAAACTGAATAATAAGGAAAAGACCATGACTTTGATGTTGTTCACAAAAATCTTTGTTAGCGCGTTGAAGGAGTATGCGTTGCCAGTCATGCGTTGGTTCGCCGCCACGATGGTGTCATCTTGTACGGCAAAGGCAGCATGCGGAGAGGGCATCACTACATAAGCAGTAGTGAAGGCTGCCAGCATGCCCATGAAAAAGAATACAAAGAAAATCATGACACGCCTGTGCTCTTTGAGCGAGTGCCCATGTGAAAAACCCTCGCGATATTCTTCAAAACGCATGGTGTGATAAAATAAGGGTAGGGCAGCTATGACCGTGAAAAAAACCATCGCCATGCTTGTTTGCTCGCTAAAGACCCATCTCGCAACACCCAAACCTACAATGGCGTACAGAAAGCCTAGGGCGAATAGCTCTACCGGCCGGCGCTCTCCACGCATAGGAGTGAGTAACGCTTCTAGAACCATGATAGGTAAGCAGCCACGCCGTTATTTAAAGGTATGGAAGCGACGGCTAGCTTTATAAAGAGGTAAGGGTTTGTAAGAGTATGAACTATGCTGACCTATTGAGCAGAGCGCGAGAGAAAATGCCCAAACAAGTGTTTGAGCGTGACCGCTTTGAAATCCCAAAAGTAAGAGGGCACATGCAGGGAAGCAAAACCATTCTGAGCAACTTTGTCCAGATAGCAAAAGATCTACGAAGAGAACCTGAGCACATGCTTAAGTTCGTTCTTCGCGAACTAGCCAGTCCTGGCGAGATAAAGGGACCAAACGTTGCTATCGGAGCAAAGATTCCTGCGTCGCGCGTTAACGAAAAGATAAGACAGTATGCCATGGACTTCGTGCTCTGCCCACAATGTGGCAAGCCCGACACAGACCTCCTCAAAGAAGGAGAGTACACGGTTTTGAAATGTTCAGCTTGCGGTAATAGAAACAACGTTAAATCAAAAATATGATTGTCAAAGAACATCATAAAGGAGGCAACATCATAGTTGCGGTGTGCGACACAGAACTTCTTGGTAAAAAATTTGAAGAAAACGGCGTCGTGCTTGATCTCTCCAGTCCATTCTACCAAGGTAAGGAGATGGACGAAGATGAAACTAAGAGTATTCTCAAAAAAGCAGGAGCGTGCAACCTCGTAGGAAAAGTTATCACACAACTTGCCTTACGAGAAGGCATGATTTCCGAAGAAAACATCTTACACTGTCAAAACATTCCTTTTGCGCAATCAGTGATAATAAGAGAATAAGTTTAAAAGTCGTCCATCCCTCTCAATAGTATGACGGGCGTAGCTTGGGAAAATTTCATCCTACCATTTCGGGATTGGTTCCAGTCACGCAAATTTATGGATCTGGGAACCACTTTTGACGAAGGAATATTCTCCCAGACAATGCGGAAGTCCGGATTCGGGATTGTTACAATTGATCTTGAATACGAAGGCATGTGGATGCCGGAGGGCTTTTCTATTAAAGTAACAGAGACCATCTCAGATTCCCCTGCCGTCATTTTCCAGGCAGAGACCTCAGACGGCAAACGAACCGCGGTGGATGAAGTACTCCAGGATCTCAAAAATGCACAACGTGAACGGTATGAAGTTCCTAGCGTTGAGCCAGAGACAGTAGAGAAAATTGCCGAGGCCTATGGAGATACGCTCCAGAAATACGGATGGGATAGGAGCGCACGTGGCTCGGAGGAAAACACTGCGTTCCAGAGGTTGCAAAGAAATAAAGGTAGCTGCCTGGTGCGAGCGATAGTGAGCAGGCTAGACAAAGACGGTTACTCGTGGAGTGTTCGTTTGGATCACCAAGAAACAGTAGAGTCGAGGAGATGTGGTGTGTATGACGAGGGGTCTGCGATACAAGGATCTAGTGTTCTTGAAGACTCAATTCCTGAAGCAATCGGACGCTTTGAAGTTCCTAAAGAGTTAGCCAAACCAGGCACCTAGGCTTGTTTGCTTTTCTGCATCTTTACCAAACACTCCTTCTATTCTTCTGTGAAGCAATCGGATGGTTTCTTGTAAGTACTCATTCACTTCGTACTTTGTGGCTAGGCTCGTCATAGGTTCTACGTACTTCACCACGCTGCCTTGTGCTACAGTAAACAGGAGTTTGCCTCCGCAAGAGGTGCATGCGCCTTTGAGTGGCGGTCGCCTAAATTTCTTGTTACAACTAACACACCTGAATTCTTGGGTGGAAAACTGTCGCAAGTTTCCTTTTGCATCACGCATGAAATGTTTGTCAATGACTAAGGTGGCCACTTGCGTTGCGTTGACCGCCCTAATCTTGTCTGCAAGATCCATCTGTCCTTGCAACTTGTCTTTCATTGTGGGTAGCAGCTTGTACGCGCTGCACCTGACAGTATGATTGATGTTATCAGTATGGTGCGTAAAGCCATGCCCTTCATACTGCTCTTCCTTGAAGAGAACGGACTTTATTTGGGGTATCTCCACCTCCCACGGCATTTTCAGCTCCATCGTTGCTTCATAAAATTCTAAGGGATACTTCCAAGAAATGTCCATGTCAAACACCATGTCATCCACCTCAGAAGGAATGAGCAGAGTGGTTAACACGAGAGGCGTGTCCATCGTAGCACCTCTTCGGCTAGACAAATAACCTTTGCTGAAGTTCAAGAACGCATCCATAAGCAAGATCACACAATTCTCATCCCCATCACAGTCTCTCCTTGTGGCAGAGTGCATGTACGGGTGTGCCATGATGCTTTGGGTGTTGGAGAACCCAATTATTCTGCCCAGAATGCCTGCACTCGTGTGCGGCGCTAGGAAGATTACCAGTTCGCCTACCAAGCCATCTTCAGATTTGAGATTGTAAAATCTTTTTTGCTTGTACAAGTGTAGCAATTCATCATCAACAAAATTGGCCACACGAGTTAAGACCTCTTTGCTCCCTACATCAGGGCTCTCTGCACAATCAGGAAGGATGATGTCTTGTGGAAAGATCTCAACTACCTGCTCTTGGCTGGTGAGTGGCTTGCCTTCAATATCTTCGGTGTATCCTAGCGTGGCAAGAATTTCTACACTGGTTCCGATCTCTTGGGGTGTGAAGTGGGTGAGTGGAAGTTGGGTGGCATCGTATCTTGTCGTGCCGTCTTTGTTCACGAAAATGTCGTGCTTGGCTCGAAGCACCCCTTTAGCTATGTGCTCAAAGGTGTGCGTGTCGTTCATAGTTCCTCTAACTCCCTTGATGAGGTCAGGGTAGTGTACCAAGGACAAGGACTTGAGTATTTTGGGAAAGAGATCGTTGAGTGGAAAGGTTTGCTTGGTGGATTGGGAGGGAGTATGGTCACATGGTTCTGTAATGTATCCACACTCTTGGCAGTGGTATTGTTTTACCGTGATGTCCCCACACTCTAAGCACACCGGTAGGAAGTTTCTGTCCTGGCATTTTTCACAATAGTAGTAAGGAAAGTCTGCGACGATGTTTCCCGCGGTGAGTGCACTCTGAAAACTTCGCATCCTTCCTCCTTGTTCTCCTACAGGAAAGAGCACGTGGGGAGAGCCCGTCATCTTTCGCATCTTTGCCTTTTCGGGTCTGCCCATGCGTGACCCTACAAAAGTGCCTGACTTGTCACGAAGGTTAAGACCGCTGATCAGTTTGACCAGCGTAAACACATCCGGAGTTTTTGATTTTTCAATAGCATCCATGATTTCGGCATGTTTTTCCTTGACATCTAACGTGGACAGCAAACTCTTGGTGTGCTCCTCTTCCAGAATAACCTTGTCTTTGATAACTCGGTGAGGTATACCTATAAGTTCTAGGGCTCTCTTTGCAGGGTGAGGTAATGAGAGTATTGCTTGCTCCTCCACAAACGAGGCAGTAGGAAGCCACTCAACTAATTGTTTGAACTGGTCTAAGGTGAGCGCGTTCCAATGATAGCAATACTTAGGATGGAGTGGTGTTCCGTACTTGTGAGAAACCTCTAGGGCCTGAGTCACATTCTCTACGAGCGGGGGCGCTCCTGCTTTTTCTTGCTCGAGTGCCCACCACTCTTCGCAATACCCTGCAGGTACCAACGGATGTGCCCGGTTTACGTAGTCTCCGTAATTGCACAGGATGTCTCCTAAGTACAGTATTTCCTGGACTTCGGGAGATAGGCTCTGTGCCATCTCTAAAGATTGCAAATACATGACCGAACCATCGCGAAGTTTGACAATGGGCCCCTCAATAGTGCTGCAACTGCCAATCGTTGCGGCCTTGCCCGGTCTCTCTAGCTTGAGCTGCGTTCCGGATGCTATAAACTCGTTTAACACATACATGCTTGCGGGATGGAGTGCTTGTGCACTCAAGCCCGTGGTTCTGCAACGTCCATATCGTACACGAAATGCTCCGCTTGATAAGGGCAGGCCTAGCACAGGTCTACCGGCCACAAGATCTTTCAAATATGTGTAGTCTGGGCTGATGCCCAATTGTTCTTCGTCTTTTGCCTTTGCCTTTTTCTGTAGTTTGAGATACTCTTCAAGAAAATTCCAGCTGTCTAGACCGAAGTCTTTTCCCCACTTGGATAATTGTTTCCACAATTTTGGAGCCTTTAGGGGAATGCAGTCGGTCATCATCAGGCAGAACCCGCTTCGGATGAAGTTGGTAGGCACTCGTGGCAAATCCTTGTAGTTGCTCACCTCTCTCGTCTCGGAAGGGTCTGCACCTATCTCTACAGGAAGATTTTGGACAAGAAAGTGCAGCTCACCCTCTGTAGGAAAGTACTGTCTCGGACTGATGCGCTCGTGGTAGTCTGAAACTTCTGTGTGGGCGCGCTTGATTTCGTCAGGTTGTGCGTCATACCTTTCGTAGCCCATAACCTTACGAACGTAGTCCGTGATGATGACGCATACCGCAGCAGCGGTGCCTCCTGCGTTTCTTATGGGGCCTGCAAAGTTCACGCAAAAATATTCTTTGCCGTCAAGACGCTTCTTGATGTCAATACCCACAATGCCGTCTAGTGGGCTGGACACAACGCCAACAGTAACATACGCGAAGCCGGTTCTGATTCCTATTTCTATGGCTTCTTTTTTGTCTTTGAATTTGCAGAACTTTTCTTGTGCTACCTCTTCAGCTATTTTGAGCGCCACACGCCAATCGAGGACATCAAATTCTTTTTCAAGTTCCATGATGCGCTCTTTGACGCCGGCATCGAGAATCTGTGGAGCTGCAACACTGATCAAGCCTTCTACACGCTCTGCCATGTTGGCGGCTAGACGAATTTCTACCTCTTTGTTAGGATCTATTCCCGAGGCTCGCGCCTTGTTTGCTTGTTCGTTAGCCGCGGCTACCTGTTTGTGGAGGCGGTCGAAGTATTCCGTTATTTTTTTACTGCTGGTCATGTTTGAAATCGAATAATGTTACCTTTCGGTCATGTAGTCCTAGAACTGGGACCACGCACGGGTCAGGGACGTGCCCCATTTTTTGCTGGAATTGTGTGCTGGGCTGCCAGCAACTTCCTACAACCATGTTCACCCCTCTGTACGTTTTTACTCTTGATTTGTGTATGTGCCCTGACAAGAAATAATCAGGAATTCTTTCTATCACGAGTTCGTCTCGTTGAGGATCGGGAATGTACATTGCGCTGGTGTGTGCGGGTGCGAGGTGTCTGCACTTGAGTAAATACTCCATGACTAGTTCTGTTTTGTCAGAGGCCTGCCTTCCTGACTGACGGATACTGTTGACCGTGTCAGCATAGTAGGGATAGCTCATTCCGTGATAGAGCAATATGCTAAAGCCGGAGAATTCTTCACTTGCGTGTATGTTCAGCCAGGAAGGATTGCTTACCATGATGACGTTTGGGAGATTGTATAACGCTGCGGCGTGTTCTTTGTCAAGACAGGGCTGTGGCTCGGATAGGCGTACTGAGTCGTGGTTGCCAGCACATATGATGATGGGAATGTGGGAGGGTATGGAAGCGAGTGCGAGCGCTGCCTCATCGTACATTTGTTTGACACTTGAGTAAGCCACCTCGCTTTCTTGGCCAGGATAGATACCTATTCCTGCCACAACATCTCCTACAAGAAAAACGTAGCCAACCTTAGATGCTATGCGTCGTTGCTCTTCGCTTCCCCACTTTCCTTGGATCCAAGCAAGGAATCTTTGGAACTCATCGTGCATGAATTCCTTTGCGCCCATCTCTGTGTCTGAAAGGACTACGGCGTAGGTTTCGTCAGGACTTTGTTTGACTTGTTGTTGCATAGGTATGTCTGGGAGGAGGACGGCGCTTGCAAAGATGACGTTATCTCCTGCTCTGCCTACTATACCAATCACTTGGTCTAGCGACAGATCCTTAGCGAGTGTGTAATTTGCGCTGTTTTTGGTGATGATGACCTTGATAGACTTCCCGCTTCGATCTTCCATCACTAATGAAATATGTTCGTTCTTGGTGATGTACTTGTCCATGATCAATCCTATTATGGATACTGAACTTCCAGGTGTCACTCTAGATATGCTGGTGAGTTGTTGGAGTTCTTGTCTTGAGCGTAGAAGTGCTTCCATCTGTTTGAAGCGTACGGTCATGTGCCCTACAAAATCTTGGACCACTCGTTTCTTGTTGAAGTCTTGGTAGGAAAAAACAACCTCGACGTTGTGTTTTTGGCTTGGTGCAGAGGCGGGAGTTATCTCTTCATAGTATTTGTCGATGTTTTTCTCCACGTCATCTAGTATTTGCTTAGTAACAAGAGTGTTCTTGTCCATCAAGGATTCTATTATTTTCTTCTTTTTCAGGGTTTCATTCATAGTCCTAATTCTTCAGTTAATGTTGACTGGGCGTTCTCTACTAGGGTTTGGCTGGTGGAAGGAAAGATTTCTCGGGTTCTCCCAAATCTTCCTTTGCTGATGACTTTAGCATTAATAACTCCTAAAACATCAAACTCTCCTATGATGTCGCTGACCCTTCTTTGGGTTAGTGGTCTAAGTGCGACTTGCTGACAAACATGTTTGTAGTGTTCGTACACCTCCCCTGTAAAGAGGGCATCATTTCGTTGGTTGCCAAGATCAAATATGGCGTACAATGTTGCTTGGTAGTGTTTGGGCTGTCCTTTGACAAGCTCTATTACTTTGTCTCGTTCTATGGTATCTTCTGCTTTGTCTATATGTGACATGTTGACCTGGGTTGCGCCATCTCTTTCTGCGAGTTCTCCTGAGACGCGTAGTAATTCTATTGCGCGTCTTGCGTCTCCATGCTCTCTTGCAGCTATAGCCGCACATTTGGCTATGACCCCTTCTCCTACTGCGTTTTCGTTCATGCTCATCTTGACTCTTTGATCAAGTATTTCTTGTAGGTGCATGGCGTTGTAGGGAGGATAGATGAGTTCTTCTTCAGAAAGACTACTTTTGACGCGAGGATCTAGTCTTTCTGTGAAAATAACGTCGTTGGATATGCCTACTATGCTTAGCTGTGCGTTTTTGAGCTCAGCATTGACTCTAGTAAGGTTGTATAACATTTCATCACCAATTTTTCCCACCAACACGTCTATTTCGTCTAGAACTATTAGTATGATTCGTTTCTCTTTGTCTAATTCCTTGAAAAAAATGCTGTACACTTCATCGGTAGGCAATCCGGTAGGAGGTATTGCCTTGCCAAACTCTCTGGCTAGTTGTGCGATAAGGCGATATTCAGTGTCTGCCACTTTTTTTAGTTTGCAGTTCAGATAGATCACTTTGAGTGGCAAGTTTTTCTTTTTTGCCACCTTTTCTAGTTGTTGGGTAGTGTACGTTACGGTCAATGTCTTGCCAGTACCTGTTTTTCCGTACACAAACAGGTTGGAAGGCTTCTGGCCTCGAAGGCAAGGGGCTAGTATGCTTGCCACTGCTTGTAGTTGTTCGGCTCTATGGGTAATTGTTTCAGGAACAAAGTTAGGCTGTAAGTACTCTTTATGCGAGAACAAACTTTCTGCTTCCAGATAGTCTTCGAAAAACTGTCCCAACCCTTTATCCATCAAAAGTTCCATCAGAAATGGAGGTTTAAATAGTTATATGTTTTCTAAAAGATATCCCCCACCCCCTTGTTTCTTGTGGAAATGGGTGGTAGTAGTAGTAGTAATTGTTTTCTATATAGAAAAGAAATAGAATGTTGTCGTCCGCGCATTTTTTTGGGTGGTTTTGAGTGGTTCGCACATCGTGTTTCCACCTGCAATAGGGGGGTTGGTAGTCAAAAACTGGCTAACCTTTATAAACGAGGAAAGACTACCTCTTAGTAACAACAGGTGAACAATGTTAGTAAGCAAAGAATTCATGAACAAACTCAAAGATTTCGGCTTGAACAGCTATGAGATCAAACTATGGGTCGCCTTACTATCAAAGGGAACCGCAACAGCTGGAGACCTCTCTGACATTGCTAACGTTCCAAGAAGTAGAACATATGATGTTCTAGAAACCTTGGAAAAGAAAGGATTTGTCATCATGAAGTTGGGCAAGCCCATCAAGTATCTTGCAATTCCACCTAGCGAAGTAATCGAACGAGTAAAAAGAAAGGTTGAAGAAGAGGCAGATGGACAGAACCAGATGCTCGACAAGCTTTCAAAATCTACCGTGCTAAAAGAGTTAGTAAGCCTACACAAAAACGGCATCGAGCAAGTAGACCCTGTTGATCTTACTGGAATTTTGAAGGGAAGAGAGAACATTTACGCACGATTGAACAGCATGGTCAAGGAAGCAAAGAAAAGCGTCCGAATTTGTACCACTGCTACTGGTGCTTCAAGAAAAACATCAAGTCTTAGACACGCGTTTAACCGTGCTATCTCAAAAAACGTCAAAGTACAAGTTATCTCACCTAAGGAAATGGACTTCCACGGCGTGGATGCTCGTCAAGGCAAGATTGACACAAGATACGTCGTTGTTGACGGTAACCGTGTGATGATAATGGTACCTGACGAGAACATTCATGAGCATTATGATTTTGGTATTGTGGTAAACGAAGCTAAATTCGCACAAGGCTTTGAAAGACTCTTCGAAGAGAGTTGGAAAAAGGCTACGGCATAACCACAAAATCCATACATATTTATACCCCCTCTTACTGTAGGATTGAAAAGAGGTACCATGGTAGAAGACACCGTATTACGCATTGTTCTGTCTGTAGTTGTTGGCATTCTCTTCGCTATGGTGTTCTGCCTACGCGTTCTAGTCTTAATGGAGCGCAGAGTGGCACGAATCGAACTCCACATTGACCGATTAGCGACTCGTATCTTGAAGGAAGAGCTCAAAATCGAGAAGATTGTGAGTAGAGTCACGCGTAAAGCTAAAAAGAGTAAAAAGAAGAAGCGCTAACGTTTCTTTTTCTTTGTTTTCTTGACTTTCTTTTTGACATTTTTCTTGGCCTTCTTGACTTTCTTTGCCTTTTTGGCCTTCTTTTTCTTAACCTTAGGTTCAGGTATCTTAACCACTTTAAGCGGTGTTTTGAGAATCTTTTCTAGCGCAGGTAGTTGTCCCTCAAGGTCTGCAATCTTTGCAGAATTGTCTTCTAAAGATAGAAGCTCGTTGCATTCAGGACATTTAAAGTCAAATTCTGTGGCCTGGTCAAAGTCAAGACGTACACACTCATCATCACACAAAAAGAACTGCGAGACCTTTTCTCGCTCTAATCTTTCATTCAAACGATCAATCTTCTTAGCAACGATATCCCGATACAAGTAGGGCAGTTGTTTGTCATTAAGCGTCCAGTAATAGATGTACCAACCTTTCTTCTTATCCTTCTTCCTTGTGAAGGATACTAAGTTGACCTCATACAAGCGGTACAGCATGTTTCTTGTAACATTAATCTCTTGTTTGATGTAGCTCGTGAGTCTGAACTCGGAAACGTTCTTGTTTTTCTTGAGAATTCTTGCCAGTCTAACCACTTCAGCACCGGCAATTTCTGTGACCACCTCGTCAAGTAAATTTAGGGATTTCACTGATTGACATGGTCTTGGCTTCTTTATAAACCTTACTTTGTGAGCTGGTCAAACGTAGCCCCTTGTCCTGGCTTGAACACTGCAAACTTTTCTGTGGTGGAGGCCATGTCTGGCTTCACGAAACGCCATTCTTGCTTGGCAAATCTCGTACCAATCAATGGCAGTGCCTTAAACAGCCGAGAAAAGTCTTCTAACTCCTTCATTTCTTGTAGGGGGATGTAGATGTTGTCCTTTCTTGAACTCTTACATTCTACCGCAAACAAGCTAATGCCGTTACTAGCGAGAATGTCTGGGCTTGGGTAGCGCATGCTTCCGCTGCCTGCCACTCTGCAAGCTGCCCAACCCCTATCCCAAAACATGTGGACGAGCTCTCGCTCCACTGCCGTTCCACGAATCTTGCTCATAGCTTCACCTGTAGCAAATCTTTCGCGCAGGTGGTGTTAGCAAATATTTTCTTTGCTTGTTTTTCTAGTTCTTTAGTGGAAGGATACCGTGGGCTGAAGTGTGTAAGGTAGAGATGTTTGACCTTTGCTTTCTTGGCAAAGGTTGCGGCATCCACAACTGTTAGGTGTTTGTATTCGTGAGCGCGATCTTGGAGTTCCTCTCCAAACGTTCCTTCGCAGATAAACGCATCAGCATCCTTCGCAAGCTTAACAATCTCTTTTGCAGGTGCCGTGTCCACGACGTATACAACTTTTTTGCCCACAACAACATACGTGGTGCTATCAGAGGTTACTTTCTTACCCTTCCACATGATGCTTTTTCCTTGCTGAAGTTTTCCTAATTCAGGACCGGGAGGTATGCCGAGCTTCTTCACTTTTTTAAGATCGATTCTCCTCCGATCTTCTTCCTTAAACGAGTATCCCACGCACGGAACGACGTGGTTGAGTGGTGTGCATTCTACAGAAAAGTTTTTCCCTTCTACAACTTTTTCAGAACGAACTTCTTTGAATTCCGTAGCCACACTATTTGCAAACACCGTTCCTTGCATCATATGTTCGTATAGTTTTTTTGTGCCAGGTGGACCATAGATCATCAACGTTTTTGTAAAGTCTGCAGCACCAAGGCTCTGGATCATTCCTGGCAGACCCAACACGTGGTCTCCGTGCCAGTGTGAGATGAAAATGTGTCGGATCTTTGACAGGGCAACCCCTACTTGTTTTAGTTGACGTTGGGTTCCTTCAGCACAATCAAACAACAATCCCTCTCCTTTGAACTCCAAGTAGGCAGCGCTTGCGTTGCGATGCTTTGTGGGCATCATCGCTTGTGTTCCCAAAAAGGTCAATTCCATGACCATAGGTTTTTAAACGATCTTTTAAAAGCTTTGTCTGTGACCAAGGCCTTCCTAGACAGAGGACGCATCATCACCGAAGCGAGTGATGCCGTACGAGCACTAGCTACGTTACAGTATGGAACGTCGCTTGCCGATGGAAGACTCCATCTGAGTTTGTTTGAGGCTATGTTTTTGGTGGAGACCGAGAAGTTAGAGGTTGTGAATGCGAGAGGTAAGGCATACTCTGCTGAGCAGTTGGTTCGCTCACAACGTCCTGGAAAGAGTTTCTGGACCCATTACGCGGTTTTTAAGGATTTACGGGGTCGAGGGTATGTTGTGAAAACTGCGCTCAAGTTTGGCGCCGCATTCAGAGTGTATGATCGCGGCAAGAAACCTGGCCAAGCACACGCCAAATGGGTTGTGTTTCCAGTTCATGAGCAAGACAAGCTCACCTGGCATGATTGGGCAGCCAAGAACAGGGTAGCGCACAGCACAAAAAAGAAGTTACTCATTGGTGTTGTGGACGACGAGTTGGATGTGTGCTATTGGGAAGCTCGCTGGCTCAAACCCTAAGGTTTAAGAGTGCCCCTTCACCGACTACTTTATGGGCGGTCCTAGTGATGCAGCAATAGAAGAGCGACAGATGTACAAAATACCTAAGTGTAGTACTATGTATAATCACCAGAGGGAATTTCGCGTTCCTACTGATGTGGATAATGATGCAGATACGGATGCAGATACTGAAGTCGATACTGTGTTCCCCCGACCTTTACAGCAACGCTACATAGTTTTGAGTGCTTTTCTTAGCAACGCTCTAGCCATAGGTGCAGAGGTGAGCTCCCTGTATTCTTATCCCTCATTGCAGCCTCTACACCTTTACGCATCGAGAGGTGCGGAAAAAACATACACCACTTTTTCCTTAGATGTTGGCAAAGATGGTGAGGGGCCTGTAACTGTTTGTGTTCGGAGTACTCATAAAGGGGAGAGTACGCTGTTCGCGACTTTTTCCGAAGTTATTGACCAACACTTTTCTTAATCTTTACTTTTATCTGTTCCCAACTTTTTCTTTCCTAATTGTTAAATTATTTAACATGTTGGGTTTAGGGGTTTTTCCTGTTTTTGAGAGTGAGAGCACCTAAACTTTTTATAGCGTGTTTGGCAGATTGGGCCATGAACGAGGAGGAACAAATTCTAGCCATGGCAGACACCAAACCCGTGCTGCCCATGCAAGTCGCCAAAATCATTGGAAAAGATTCTCTGGTGGCCAGCGCATTCCTTTCTTCGCTTGTGAGCAAGGGAAAATTGGTGGTGAGCGCTCTCAAGGTTGGATCTAGTCCTCTGTATTTGCTTCCTAACAAGAAAAATCAATTGTTAAATTATTTAACATATCTGAATAAGAAGGATCAAAAGACTGTTAATTTGTTGAAAGAAAAGAAAATACTTCGGGACAGCCAGGTAGAGCCGCTAACCAGGGTTAGCTTACGGAACGTTCGTGATTTTGCCGTTCCTCTGGAAGTATCCAATAACTCCGGGAAAGAACTCTTCTGGAAATGGTTCATGGTGGAGGACGTAGAAGCAGAATCGCTCATCAAAGGAGTTGTTGAACCAAAACTTAGCGCGCCACCTTCCATGTTTCAAAAACCTCTACCTACGCCACCAAAGCCAAAATCTACGAGCAAGCCTCCACCAAGAAGACCGCAACCAAGCATCTCTCCACCATTACCTAAGCCGCTCAAGCATGCAAAGCCAAAGAAGGTCTCTACCCGAAAACAAACGGCTATAGACTTTGAAAAGGGCTTGCATGAGTATTTCCAAAAAAACAAGATAAGCGTGCTAGAAAAGCACAAGGAAGGCTACACAGTAGAGGTAGACAGTCCTGTGGGCAAGCTTACATATTACTGTCATCCGAAACCTAAAAAAAGGATAAGTGACGCGGACATCTCAAATGCCTACGTCCAAGCACAAATGCACAAACTGCCAGCACTGCTCATCACTCATGGCGAGCTCACAAAAAAGGCAGAGATGCTGCTTAGGACGCTCAAAGGTGTGAAGGTGGCCAAACTTGGGAGTTAAACTACGAGATCTTGTCGTCCAAAAGCCAATCACTCTACAAGAATTGGCAGGCAAAACACTCATGGTGGACGCGTACAACACCTTGTATCAGTTCATCACCACCATACGCAGCATGGATGGAGGCTTGTTCACCGATGAGAATGGAAACGTAACCTCACATTTGATGGGGTTGTTCAATCGCTGTACAAACTTTAGCAAGCACAAACTACATCCTGTTTTTGTTTTTGATGGTAAGGTGCCTGCACTAAAAAAAGCAGAGCTAGACCGCAGAAAGGATATCAAATCTGAGGCAGGTTCTTTGTATGAAGAGGCTAAAGAGAAGGGAGATGTGGCGGACATGAAGAAGTACGCAGCAAGAACAAGCAGACTCACCCTTTCCATGATCAAGGACGCAAAAACGCTATTGGTAGCCATGGGAATCCCTTGCGTGCAAGCTCCTGCAGAGGGAGAGGCACAAGCAGCCCACATGGTTGCCAAGGGCGACGGATGGGCCGTTGTCTCACAAGACTTTGATAGTCTTTTACACAAAGCACCAAGGCTCGTGATCAACCTCAACATTGCAGGTCGGAGGAAGCGAGGACTGAGTTCTGTTCCTGTTGAGCCAGCAATTATCAACCTCAAACAAACGTTGGAAAAGTTAGAACTTACCCAACAGCAACTCATAATGCTCGCCATGCTGGTAGGAACCGACTATAGCGGCGGTGTCAAGGGCATAGGGCCTAAGAAAGCTCTTGCTTTGATCCTAAAGCACAAAACTGAGAAGGTGTTCGCAGAGGCCAAATGGGACGAGCACAACAATGTTCCTTGGCAAGAAGTCTACGAAACGTTTACGAAAATGCCCACAACAGATGATTACGATCTTGAGGGCAAAGAATATAACAAGGACAAGGTGTACGACTTCCTTATGAACCGTGGTTTCAGTCCGGATAGAGTCAAGAAAACACTAGAGAGCTTGCCAGACACCCAACAAAAAAGGCTGGGTGATTGGTGATGTACGACATCATCGGAAGCATAGCCTTGCTAGATCCTAAGGTGAACAAGAAAGAGGCTAAAGTTCTCCTTAAGCAAAAGAACATTCACACGGTCATGCAAAAAAGGGAAGGCCACGAAGGTCGATATCGCTTACAGAAGCTTGTCCATGTTGCTGGTGAAAGACAAACCCTCACACAGCATAACGAGAGTGGCGTGCGGATTGTTGTGGACGTGGCTAAAGCTTACTTCTCTCCAAGATTAGGCACAGAACGGTTGCGCATAGCCAAACTAGTCAAGAAAGGGGAGTCTGTGGTCGTGTTGTTTGGTGGTGTGGCACCGTATGCTTTGGTTATCGCAAAGCACGCTCATCCGGGAAAAGTCGTAAGTATTGAATGGAACCCTGCTGCTCACAAACTTGCTGAGGAAAATATTTTGTTGAACAAGGTTACGGTCACAGCAGTAAAGGGTAACGCTCGCGCTGCTAAGGGAAAGTTTGATCGTGTTGTGATGATGCATCCTGCAGGCGCCTATCGCTATCTTGAGGCTGCAAGAAAGTTATGCAAACGTGGTGGCACCATCCATGTCTATGCATTTGTGGATGAGGAAAACATTAAGAAAAGAGGGGAGCAGCTTGCAACAAGATTGGGTGGCGTGGTGAAGGTCGCGCAAAAAACCGCTCAAGTGTCTCCAAGAAGATTCAGAATGTGCTATGATATTCTATCCAAACATGCTTAAGTGATCCGTGGAGAAATGCTCTTTGCTCACTATCTTCTCTACTGCGTCTAAGAAGTCTAGTTGCTGGACAGATCTTCTGTTCCTTCGTATGGCATAGTATCCTGCCTCTGTGCACAAACTTTTGATGTCTGCTCCCGAGAAACCTTCTGTTTTCTTGAGGATTACCTCGGGTTCAACTCCCGAAACGGGCATCTTGTCAAGATAAATGGAAAGAATGTCTTTTCTCTCTGCTTTTGTAGGTAGGTCTACCTGGATGAGTCGGTCTAGTCTACCAGGACGGAGTATTGCGGGATCAAGAATGTCTTTTCTGTTTGTACACCCGATAATCTTTACGTTGTCTAGGTTCTTAAATCCGTCAATTTCTGCAAGCAACTGCATGAATGTTCTCTGGACTTCGCGTTCTCCGCTTGTGCCAATATCTACTCTGGTGGCAGCGATGGCGTCCAGCTCGTCGATGAAAACGATGCTTGGTGCCTTCTCTCGTGCTAGCTGGAATATTTCTTTTACGAGTTTGGCCCCTTCTCCTATGAATTTTTGTACTAGCTCAGAACCTACCACTTCGATAAATGTGCTCTTCGTGGAGGCAGCAACTGCTTTTGCTAGCAAGGTCTTGCCTGTGCCGGGTGGCCCGTGTAACAATAATCCTTTAGGTGGCTCGATTCCTATTTTAACAAACAGTTCTGGTTTGGTTAGTGGTAGCTCAATAACTTCTTTGATTTCTTTCTCTTGTGGGCCTAGGCCGCCCACTTGCTTCCAGGAGATGTCTGGTCGTTCAATAATCACAAATTTTTCTACGTCAAACTTTTTACTAGGAGCAATCCGACTGACGATGGTGAGGTTTTTCTGTTCGGCCAACACTCCATCTCCAGGGATGATAACGTCGCAATTATGTGCTACATCCACCATGAACTCGTTGCCGTTAGGCAAACGGATAAGCGCTTGCTGGTCAAAGACGTCTTTGATCTCGCACGCGATGAGTGGGTGTTGACGGAATTTTGCTAATTCCCTCTCGAGTCCTGCCACGTTTTCTCGCAAGAACTTGTTCTCTTCTTCTAGTCCTGCAACGTCTGCGCGGTATTCATAAACTACACCGCCCACCTTATTAGAAGCCATTGTACTTCGCGGGGTGTAATGATGTATTTAAAGCTTATTATGATGGAGAAATACCGAGGGGCGGTTACTTTAGGTTTGGTTTGAATTGTATAAACTCGGCCCATTGTCTTTTTTGTGCGTCTGTTCCGTGCGCTTGAACTGTGTCGCCGATTTTTTTAGCATCTGCCGCTATTTCCTTCCTCAAACCGTCCCATATCTCTCTCATTCCTACTTCGACTGAGCCAACCCAGGTGTTAACTCCTGCCAATAGATCATCAAGTTGTTTTGCGTAACCCTTAGCGTTGATAAACACGTTCGGCTTGCTGATGTTTTCCCTCAAATATTCTTCATCAACCTCGAAGTTATAGAGCAGTTGTAACAATTCTTTTGCCTTCTGGATAGATTCTAGGGTGTCTACCCAAGCCTGAAGCACGGCGCCTGAGTTTTTCCCCAATCTTATTACTTCCGCGTATTTTTTTTCGTATTCTTTAAGGAAGCCCAGTAACTCTTTAACTTTTTCTGCAGTGATTCCTGTTTTACTGGTTTTGAGCTCCTTTACTGTTTCCATGAGCAGCGAGTATGCTGCTTTGTACTCGTCTATTTTTTTTGGGGAAGTTTGGCCTCGTGTGCTTGTAGCATCTGAGGTTGGAGGGTGGCAAGCATCAATGCAAGTCCTTTTGCCACTAGGTTGGTTTTTCTGCTGTGAAACCATTCATTTATGCGACGCATAATCCTAGAAGAAGGAGGGGACTACATAATTTTTTCTAGTTTGGAAAAAAGAAAAAAAAGAAATTTATTCTTCGCCGAAGTCTTCGCTGTCTTCAGCAGAAGCCTCAGGTTGCTCGTCGGCCGCTTGATCAGAATCGTCTGATCCCTCGTCTTGGCCTGCGTCTCCGCCGCCTTCGCCGTCAACAACCTCTGCAAAGCCTACCTTGTTGAGAACCTTGGTGATTTTGATTCTGACCTGATCACCTTCTTTAACTCCGGGCACAAACAACACAAAGCCTTCTTTCTTCGCGATGCCGTCTCCCTTCTCTCCAACTGCTTCTATAGTCACGTCGATTTCTTCTCCAACGCTTACTGGTGGTTTCTGTTCCATTTATTCCTCCTTATGTAGAATTCTTGTCCGTATTCTACCGTAATAAAGATAAAAAAATAAGGAAGAATAAAAAGCTATGCGTCCTGGATACCTTCCTCGGTGATGACAAAGACGGCTTCTGCCTCAGGCAGGTTAGGGCTGTCCACCATTTTTCCGACACGAGTTCCCTTTTTGCCTCTGCGCAGGTACACACGATAGGTAGAGTTGTGGGCTACAATGTGCCCGCCTATCGCTTGGGTGGGGTCACCAAAGAACACGTCCGGCTTGGACATCACTTGGTTGGTCACAAAAATGGCCACGTTATACTTGTCGCCTACATTTGCTAGCGCCCTCATGTGCTTGTTGATCTTTTGTTGCCTTTCTGCTAGGGTGCCGCGACCAATAAACTCAGCACGGAACTGTGCAGTCAGGCTGTCAACAACAACAACCTTAACGTTGAAGCCTTGCTTCTTGATCAGGTCTTCTACTTTTTCGGCAAGCAACATCTGATGGTCGGAATTGAATGCTCGAGCCACCTTGATGTTTTTCAGAACTTTTGCAGGATCTAATCCTGCACTCTTTGCCATCTGGGTTATTCGTTCAGGTCTGAATGTTCCTTCTGTGTCGATGAACACGGCTCCACCGTCTGCTCCGCCTTTGCTTTTAGGTAGCTGACACATTACTGCAAGGCTATGAGCCATCTGACTTTTGCCAGACCCATACTGTCCATACACTTCGGTGATGGCTGCGGTCTCAATACCGCCTCCAAACAGTTTGTTTAACTCTTCTGATCCTGTGTTGATGCGGATGGCTTGCGCTCTTCTTTTCATGAGGTCTTCGCCGCTCTCAAAATTCATCTCCACATTTTCACGTGCGATAGCGATCACTTTCTTGGCAGTGGCTTCTGTCGTCTCACACGCACCCACTATCTCCCCAGGTGTTGCGACAGAAATGCTCATTAAATCGTTAAATCCTGCATCTTCCAACTTTTTGATGGTGGCAGGTCCTATGCCAGGAAGGTCGCCCACCCCTTGTACTTTGTCTGGGGTGATTGTTACCTCGATCTTTGGTTCCATATCTGTTTTAGTGTCCTGCTCTATATATTCCTTACTCATGCTTTTGCCTCCGGAGCCATGACGGCAAATTTGAATGCTTCTTCTAGCACTACGCTAGCGCGAGGCAGATCATTCACTCTCATGGTGCTGGTTGTTTTCCAGTCGCCTTTTTGATCTTTATACACTCTTTCTAAGGACACGGTAAAATAGTCACCTTTGTCGTTCTGATTTTTCCAAACTTTGGCAGAGATACCTCCTGCCTTGAATTTCTGTATTGGTCCTGCGTTTTTTTCCATCATACGTCACCTCAACACATTGAGGGTTGTAATCCTTATATGCGTCACGGGCCCATGTCCAGTGTCCAGTGGCTCGAAACAGTGCGCTGTGACACCATTCGAGGAGAGCGTATCTGCGAAAATGTATCTAGACAACGCAGAAGTTTAGTTTTTGTTCAGCAATGATAAGAATGTGGTGGGTGGTTATGTGGCCTGCTGTGGGATCAGGACAGTACGCACGCTAATCCGGTTCAGAATCATGAGCATACTTTGTGAGCATGTGGCGTAGTGATCAACGTCTGCCTATTAGTTGTGGAATTACGGGGGCAAGACCGCAGGCAACACCCAACAACAGCGCTTTCCAGCCTGGCAAGTGAAGCCAGTATTTGGTCAGCAAGAAGGGAACGAGCACTAGTGTTGTGTAGTACATTCCTGGATCTATATAGTCGACCACAAAAGGGTGGTTTCCTGCAAACAGCATGCCGAATGCTATTCCTTGGGCAACAAGAAAGGCGGCTAGTGCTACGACAATGATTTTAGCGTAGAGTTTTGGGCTTTCTCTGCCAGACAGGACAAAGAAAACCGCCAAGCTCGCTACGACACTATACGCGGCTTCTTTTGCATAATGCTCCCACATACGATCCTACTGCTTCGTATTATATTTATAAGTATTGATTCTGAGTTCTGCGCCTTTACCTTCACCGCATGAACTGAGTGTTTTTCACATTCACACAAAAGGGGGTGTGCGCTTTTCGCTTTCATTTTGTCGGGTCGTGGGCCCTGTTTTTTTCGGAGGATTTAAATAATCCTTAAGAGACCAAGGCTCCATGCGTAGCGCCTTGTTTATCCTCCTATTATTTTGTGTGCCGGTAGCTTACGCAGGGCTGTTTCATGTTGGCAGTGGCTCGCCTCAAACGCCCACTACGAGTGTGGATTGTTTGCTCCAGGACGCAGGAGTGTGTAAGACCATTTCTTCAAGGGCAAAAAGTAAGTGTCCAAGAGAAGAATATCGACTTTTGGTTCGCGTGAGTGAGGGTGTGGCCCAGACGAGGGTGGTCTCGACTAGTGTTTGTGGAAGAGGTTTTGATTCTGGTTTTAAGAATGGCATTGTTAGTGCAGGCACTTTCCGATGTATGGGTGGTGGGGGTAAAACTTGTCAGTGCAACCAAATCCGTCGTAGCACCTGTAGTTTTTCTATTAATCTTATGGGTGACAATCGCATGCAGTTGCTTGTTAACCCTAACGATGGTGGTCCAGCCAACACGCCCATACTCAACCTCCAGCAGACAGAATGTGTCTTAGACACAGAGCGGTGCCAGGGTAAAACGTTGTTCCGATGCGAGCGCACCTCTAAAAGTGAGTTTTCCGAAGTAAATAAAGGAAACGTACTTGGTAAGTGTGGTGTTACTCCACAATTCATGTGTGAACAACGCCAGGGAGGAACATTTTTAGAGGGTTTTTGTTGTCAGGGTAGCAAAAGTTTTAACGTGAAAAGCCCTAAAGTGGTGTGCAAGCCAGAAAAGTTTGTTTTCTTTGGCATAACACTCTTTACAAAAGACCGATGCAGGTCTACGGGTGGAAAGACTTCTTGTTTTATTGGCAAGCCCATTCCTGAGCGAGGGGTGGCGGTTTCCAAAAAGGTGTTTAATCTTGGCGGTAAGTTTGTGGGTTGCGGAGGCACGTCTGATCTTAAAAAAATTATTGATGCCAAGAGCGGGGGTGAACTTATAGCCTTCCAGCCTGCTTGTACTGTGCTCGACTTTGGCCACACGGAAATGTTGTGCACCCAAAAAGGCGTGTGGGAGACCATCAAAAAGAAAGAAGAAGGCAAATCTTTCTTACAAAGGAGGCAGCCCACGCTAGGTAAGGCAGAAGCAGGCACGCAAAAATGTTGTCCTATAGATAAGTGTTGGGACGGAAACTCCTGCGTGCCTGTGGGAACTGAGATAAAGGTGAGCGAGACCAAGCGCATACGCTGTGAGCTTACCACAAAATCTTTCGACTAAACACGTCGATATATTTAAATAGTTTAAGACTGGACTCAACTCTGTGGAAAAAGAGGTGGCACGGGGGGTACTGCTAGTATTGTTTACACCTATTGTGTTGTTCTTGTCCGCTCCCTCGGTCACGGCTGTGTGCGGCGACGGAGTGTGTGAGAACAGCGAACAAAATGGAGGGTGCAAAGCAGACTGTTCAGGAGCTACTTTTTTTGAACTCTTCCAAAAAGAAAGCTTTGCTAGGAAAATAAAAGGTTTCTGCAGACAACCTGCCCACTGTTTAGTCACCCCTGTAGGTGCGCTTGCCAACACGGGCAAACCCGAAAAATTCTTTGACGCTAACTCAGCCATAGAACAGCCAAGATGTGTTTTTGACGGCCAGTTCATCCTTGACCATTACTGTCAAGAGGGCAGCTGGATCACAAGAACTTCGAGCGTTTTTAGCATCATGCACAATAGCGTTCCTGCCAACACTGACTTCCACATCTTTTGTGGGAGACACGAAGAGGTGGCAAATCGGTTAGACCTCAAATTTAGAGGTAAACGTCTCAAAGAATACCTCAAAAGTTGTGTCAAAGGACAGGCAGGAAAGGTCGTTGACTGCGTGAATAACCTGTGCGTGCTCAAATACCAAGACCACGTAACGTTAGGAACATCGTATAACGTACCCTTAAGCAGTGATAGAGGTTTCTTAGGTGCTCTTGGCCAGTCCGCCAGTGCATGCAACGGCGTCAAGGACGGCACCTTTGGAAAATGCCTCACCACTCCCGAAGGGGTAAGCATTTTTGCCCACAAAGGCCTAGATCTTGTATTTGCCTCTACTGATCCGCAAGGGATAGACGGAGTCGGTGTTGGTCTTGCCACTTTTATCTCGCAAAGAAAACTGTTCACCGATTTTGGCAGCTCTCGTGACCCTCTCTATGACGGCTTCTCACGCATGCTTCACTTCAATAACTTAATCCACCTTCGGAAATCCGTAGGTTCTGTTCTTGGTGCGCTAGAGCGCAACGTCGAAGTGGACAGTCGAGACATGGCCGGCCTCCGCTACCAAAACATTCAGTTTAACCAAGAAGAACCGCCCTGTTTAACGTACGTCAAGCCTCTAGACAGGGTTGCTCTTTGTGAAGGACAGGAAGACGACAACGACTTCATCATCGTACGTATAGGACCAACAGCACCGCCACCGTCACCAGGTGGCAGACCAGCAAAAGGCATAGTATCATTATGGGGGGATGCAGGTGCTAAGATCCGATGAGAGGGCAAATAACCATCTTCATCATCCTCGGAATAATAATCCTCACCGTGGCAGGTGTAGGGGTTGTGGTGTTCCGGCAGGACGCCAGCACCACAGAAGCCAAACCACGCACAGACCTCGTGATAGCGTTTGTACAAAGCTGTCTCCAAGTGGCAGGAGAGGAAGCCCTACACTTACTCAGCGACCAAGGGATCATCGAAGAAAGACAAGGAGGGCAGCAGTCTGACATGGACGACGAGACAAGCACCATACTAGGACAAGGAAGAGTGGCAAACTACATACTTCTCCAACCAGAATTCAACATCCCCGGACCTCCGCTAGTGAGGAACGCGCCCCGCAACCCTGACGGATTGCAATACAAGCAGCTAGACGACTATCCTTGGAACACCTTCCCTATCATCAGCCTTTCCAGTCCTACGGTCAAAGCATTCAGAGCGTTGAGCGTGTTTGGCTGGGCAAACGTCCCCCCTACCAACACCAGCTTCAAACGAAGCGTGGAAGAATCATTAGAAAGCTACACCGAAGAAAGAATGCTCACCTGTCCTCTAGATGCTTTGGAAGAGCAAGGCGCAAAAATCGTGGCAGAGGATGCTCCAATAGTGGACGTCAAGCTCACCGAAGAAGGGACCGACCTCTTCCTTACCTGGCCTCTGCAAATCATTGACGCCTCGGGCACCACCCGCCAACAAAATTTTGCCCAACATTATGACATACGATTGAAGCGATTACTCAGACTGATCCGCCTCATCGTTGACAAAGAAATCACCGACCTCAACTTTGAGCTCCACCGTCAAGCAGGCGTCAAGATAAACAACGTACCTACCGGCACGGTTGTCACGATTACTGATTCCAAAAGTAGACTGGCAGGCAAACCCTACAACATGTCCTTTGGCGTTCCCAACCGAGCTCCTGTGCTCTTGTATGTGGACCAAAAGAAGGTAGGAGATATCCGAGCATGTCAGAACACGCGTTTGCAAAGTACAGGAACACAACGCTCCCCTGGAAAAGTCCAAGAAAAGTTGCGCATCAGTGGCGGGGCGTGCAATCCGAATAAAGCCATCCAGATAGAAGCCATAGACCCTGATGACTGGCAACCGCTCACCTTACGCTACACGCCTGACAATTTTGGTGGAGCAAAGCAAGGCATAGGTGTTGTGCAAAACTTCAACCAAAGACTTACCGGGACAGAAACGGGCACCACCGTACCCTGCCTCCACCTACTCATAGAATCTACAGACGGTTCAAGGACCGACGGACAGTTGGTAACACTATTCAATGGCGACCCGGCATTATGTATTAACTAAACTGGCCTTGGCACTGATTGTGCTGATCGTGCTAGCTATGCCTGTGCTGGGCCAGCAGCTTAGCTGCTGTTGTAAGGATGGCATCGCTAACCCCAAGAGTCCGATCTCTGAGATTGATGGCTGCCCACCCGCGCATGAACGAAAAGCAGTCACGAGCATCATCGATCCCAATCCACAAACCTGCCCCACCCTCTGTGGGGAGGACGAACAGGTAGCAGAGTGCGGCAACAACGACATAGAACTAGGAGAAGAATGCGAGCCAGGGCTCAACATAGCCATTGCTTGCGGTGACGTTCTAGCCTTCAATAAAGGCCCTTTGACGTGCATCGCAGCAGGCCAACCAAACGAATGCCAGTTTGACACCAGTCAATGTGTCTTAGATACTGACCAAGGATGTGACAATCCCGCCTTCAACCCTCCCCCACAAAACTTGAATGTGCTCCACGTGCCCGGAGAAAAAGAAGTCAACATCGTCTTCGATGTCTTATGCACGCCAGAACTGATCAAGCTCAGCAGATGTGCAGGCAGCCAGTGCTCTGACTTTGAGATTATACGCCAAGGAGTGTTCACTTCCTTCAACGACCAAGATCAAGAACTCTTGTGGGAAGAGTCCTATACCTACCGTGTCGTGGCCGTCTTCAACGGCAAAGACAGCGAACCTGCCTTACAAAGCATAACTCTAGGGGACATTCTATGCTGGAAGCAGACCAGAAAAGTGCCGTTCTGTGTGAACATCGCCAGTTTTCTTGAACCAATAAGAAGATCCTTCCTAGAACAAAACGGTCTAGGTATCATCCCGCCAAGCGCTTTCCAACCCAACGTTTTCGAGACAAATGTCCGAGAATTCTTTGGTCAAAAACTAGAGGCAGCACACACGTGCAACTCGTTCAACAGACTCAGCAAGACAGATGAGTGTGGGGTCAACGCATGTGTTAACACTCTAGTGAGTACGGTCTGCGCAAACACAGACCCTTGTGCCACCAGTCCCTTCGCTCTCTTCAACAATGAAGCAGAGTGTGAAGGGGCAGCCAACAGAAATTTCTGCTTCTTCAACAGAGGTATAAGCGTCGTGGATGAATGCACTCCGTGCAAGAACACCATGAGGTGCCACGACTACAAATCACAAGGTGCCTGTGGAAGGGATCATTGCGGCATTGGTGGAGGCCTCTGCGAATGGCGAGATGTTATCGGAGAATTAGGCGTGGGAGCATGTATACATCTTGAGGAAGACAACTGCGGCAACTGTGTCTCTGAAGGAACGCTTGCACAGTCTATCAGGGCTACTAACAGACTCTTCGATCAATGTACTGAAACCAAAGCCACACAGCTAAGTTCCAACACCGACCCGTGTTTGTACAACCCAGAACTACGGATAGCTGTGAGTTGCAGAGGCGCAACCTGTTCTGACCACAAAGCAAGCCAGTGTGGAAGTCCTAGCGGAGGAGTCCAACTTGACGGACAAAATCGAGTTATTGTAGGCAGCACTGCCAACACCTGCGGGATTAACGTGTGTCAGCTCAACCCCTCAACCAGAAGATGCTTCAAGAACGCCGATGGCAATAGCAACGTTCCCATCCAGGATTGCTTTGGAGACAGGGAATGCGAAGAAGACCTTATCCCTCCAGAGACCAAGCCATTCTTCTCCAAGGCCCGAGGTATAAACACCAAAATTAACTTCCAAGTGTTTGATAATGTTACGCGATCTGGCCTACAAAGAGAGATCACCCAAGCAACAGATCACACCATCTTCCTCTGTATCGAGGGAGAAGGGCAAGATTGTGCCAACGCCAGAACTTTCCCCATCGCCACCACCAAGTCCAGCTTGATCATCAACAACCTGCTCTTCCAAGATGGCGCAACCAAGCTAGCAGACCTCAAAGAAGGGTCCAACACTCTACACTACTACACCAAAGACAAATCCCAAAATCTGGAAATCGTACAAAAAGTCACATTCAACGCTTGCGCAAACTGTCAAGGACCGGTCGTGGCACGCGCGCAAGTCACCGGAGGAACTGCGTTCAAAGGCAAGCTCTTCACTGCAGACACGCAGCCCACCTTCACCCTAGACTTCAATGTTCCTGCAAAGATCATAGAGGTTAAGCTTTTCAATCTCGACAGAGAGGTACCACTTTCGCCCGACAACCTACAAGTACGACCATCCCACCAAGTCTTCACTCTTCCCGCAGGCGTGGAAGGAGAATTCACCTTGGACGTGTTGGCTGAAAACGAACAAGGCGTGCTCAGTCTCGAAAATTTCCGCGTAGGGGTAGTGATCGACCCTGATCCTGGAGAGATCTTTGTCCAGCCCGATGAGGACACCAGCAAGAACGACATCAGCATCCGCGTGACCGCCACCAAGCCAGTCCAGCTCACCGAACTCATCGTTTCCCAGCAAATTGTGTTCAACAAGTTCATCCAAGACACCTTTGACCAAGACATCACTGAAAACTACACGTTCAGCGAGAGCGGAGTGGTGTATGACCACGTTGACAAGAAGAGAACAAGAGTGGATGGTGCAGTGACTGTGTTTGCCGAGGCCGAAAGCGTGCTGGGAATCACCCTCGATGCAGAGAGCACATTCTCTACTGGCAAGGGTGCAGCAGAGATCGTTCTATTGAAACCCTTCCTAGGAGCAGCGCCTTCACTCACGTTTGAGATGGTTATTGGTACTACGAGATCCGCAGAGTGTGGCTTCAAGGTCAACGGTCCAGCTCCTGACCCTCGAGACACCAAGTTCTTCGACGAGCAACTACCCAGATTAACTAGCAAGGGAGGCGTGCTCCATTCCAAGACGTTTACCTTGCCTAACACTGACGATAACGTAGTACACATACTGTGCAAGTCTGGCAACAAGGTTGTAGCGGTTCCGTATGTGATCCGTGTGGACACCACCACTCCTGCCATTGTTGAGAAGTTCGCCCTCCCCAACCCTGTTGTGGAGGAAACAGCCACCGGCAATGAATTTGCCACCAACCTCATCGTCATCACAGATGACTTGGCGTTCTGCAGATTCTCAGAGAAAGACCTACCTATGTTCACTGCCACAGACGCAGAACGAGTAGACATTCGCGCATTCAACAATGGGAAAGTACCTTCAGCAGAACGAGAGAAAGGAAACAACGGAGATTCCTTGCCCGCAAGAAGACACAGCCAAGCCATCCTAGTTGAGGGTGAGGGAACCCACTCCTTCTTCGTAGAGTGTAAAGGAGCGAATGGCAACGTCAAAGACACCATACAGTTCAACGTAGCTCCAGAGCCGTTAGCCATCACCGTACGCACCCAAAGATTTGTGCCAGAATTCGTGATACCTGTCAACATCACTACCAACAAGAACGCGTCCTGCAGTTATCGTGAGGTATTGAGCCCAGAAACGTGCTTCTTTGTGGCAGACCCAAAAGCCAGCACAAGATGTGTGAGCGACGAGACCAGCGACAAGCGAATCTTCAGCAGATCTCACCTAGCACTCAAAGACGTCAAGACGTTCATAGATACCGTCATCGAAGTCAACTGTGTTACCTTACTAAACGAACAAAATCGCACGGCGTTCCAAGTAGCAACAGGAGATACCGGAGATGCCCAACTTCTTACGGTGGAGCCTCAAGAACTCCAAACGAGAAGCTCTGCAAAGGTAGAGGTCTTCAGCGAAAGACCCTTTGGATTGGAGACGCTGGTAGTCATTGAACAAGAATTTTTGAACAAATTCGTCAAGATAACCACCAACCAGACGTTCACTGACGGTTTCAAATCCAAACCTGCCAACAAACCGCTCTCATTAGAATTCAGCATACAAGCCACCGACCTAGTAGATGGCCTCAAACGAGTACGAGCAAATGGTGTTGACTTCCTCAAACGCGACGTCAAAGGAACAGGCAGCTTCCGTGTCGCATCCGAACCACCAAAGATCGTGATGCTTCGCCCCAAGTTTGGCACAAGCACGAACAACAACCACGACATCCTCCTAGAAACGAGCAGAGATGCCGCGTGTCGCTTCAAACTAGACGGGGATGCGCCTGCCACTGATGAGTTCCCCAATCTTCTACGCTTTGATACGACAGACAACCTCCAACACACAAAGGTGTTGACAGTGGCCGCAGGAGACCACACCCTACACGTTATCTGCGCAGTGAATGATGGAAGGAGAACCTTGTTCGGACAGGAAAATTTCTTGTTGACCGTAGACACCACTGCCCCAGTCATACTCTCATTCATCGCAGATCCAGATCCTGTGGCTGAAGAAGAACTCGCCGGAGGATTCCTCACCGAATTCTTCGTCGAGACAGATGATGTAACAACCTGCAAATTTGGAGAGGCAGACCTCGACTTTGACACGCTTCCAGACTCTTTCGGGCAGGTGCCCTCACGCACCCACGATGTGGAGGTGTTGGTGCCTGATGACTTGTCTACCTTTGAGTTCTTTGTACGTTGCAAGAATGTCATCAACCTCACTAGCGAATCCAAGAGGGTCACCTTCAGAACCGACAGCACCATTCCCTTTAGCGTGGCGAGTCGTACTGATGCAGAAGTTTTGGGATTAAATGTGCCGATAAAAATACGCACTAACAAGCGAGCGAACTGCCAGCTAGCCTTGCTCAACTGTGAGACTGCAGAGCAACTCAGCGCTTTCACCTCCTTTGGAGAGTTTGGCAGGAAGCACACCACGATTGCGGAAGTAGATGACGTGGGCCAACAATGCTTCTCTGCTCAATGTGAGACCCTCGCAGGAGAACAGGCAAAAGCGGACTTCAGTGTACTGGTGAAAGATCGCTTCACTTCGGGGTTGGAGATCAACCCTAGTGATCCACAAACCCGAACACGCGTTAGTGTTGTGGTGAACGCCACCCAACGCTTCAGCCTCCAAGAGGTTATGCTGAAGGAACGCAAATTCCTCAGTCCCTTCTTTGTTGTGGCCACACAAACTAACATTATCGATAGCTTCAAAGGAAGAAGCAACGATCGTACCTTCACCTCCAACATCAACCTAGAACCTGGCTTCAAAAACGTGAGTGGAAGCGCTCTAGACTTCGTAGGTGCATTCTTAGGTGGAGAGGGACAGTTCGACGTACTCAAAGGAGATCTGAAAATAGTGTTCCTCGAACCCAGCTTTGGCATCACAGGGAAAGACCTCACGGACATTATTGTTGAGACAAACCTCCAGAGCGAGTGCGTGTTCGCCTTTAACCAGCCACTGCCACCCGTCACAGTGGCAAACTTCGATTCTTCTGCCCTTCCCAAGTTTACTACTCTAGACAACTTTACCCACCGCAGACTTAACTTCCAAGGTCATGACGAGTTTGCCAAACAATTCCACGTCATCTGCAAATCCAACCCCTTAGAAGGCATAGACTCAAGGTTAGGGGTCCAAACATACTCCCTACGCCTGGACACCACCGACCCAACCATTGATATAAGTGCAGCTCCTAACCCCATCGCACAGCGTCTTGTTCCCGATCTCGACATCTTTGCCTCCAACCTTATCGTAGAAAGCATCCCTGACACCCCTGGAGAAGAAGCAGATCCTATCTTCTGCAACTTTGACACTACTCCTGGAGAATTCGTACAGCTAACAACGCCATTCCCCGGCTCCAAAGTCAATCCTCGACAAGTCCTCACCACGGAAGTCAATTTCACCAACGACCTCAGCGAGACAAAGATATTCATTGCGTGTCAGAACCCTGCAGGTTTGAACAGCACCCTGGAGAACATCACCATACAAGTAAACACCACCATACCCCTTGCTTTCATAGCAGTCCAATCACCTATTGTTTCTGCAACCAAAAAGGTAGACGTACGTATCACCACCAACAAGCGCACCGATTGTAGAGCGCAAGAAGTTGGCAAAGCACTCGAGTCGTTTGGCAAGTTTGGCTTTGTCCACCAAGAAGAGGTAAGCCTAGATCGTGGAGCAAGCGTCATCAAAATAGAGTGTTCCACGCGAGAAGGAGAGCGAGTAGAACGAGACATCGACGTTCTCTTTGACAGTTCTGTCCCCCGAATGAAAACCGTAGATACTGCCACAGGTCAAGAAGAACCGCAAGTAAGCATCAACAATGACAAGATCAAAGTAGCCTACCTAGGGGAGGATTCGGAGAGTCCTATCGTCTCTTATGTTGTCACCGTCAAAGAATGTGAGGTGAAGTCTTGCAGAGGCAAGAACTTAAGTCTCATACTAAGAAAGACCGAATTCGTGTTTGATGGTAGCTCCCACTTTGTGGCTGCCAATCTTGAAGACGCCACAAACTATCTCGTAGAGGTAGAGGCAACCAACCGTGTTGGCTTGATAAGCAAGCCCAAGGCAGGTAAACCAATACTAGTTGATCTGAACACAATACCTCGCAGTTGCAGGGACAACCGCAGAAACAACGATGAAACCGACAAAGATTGCGGAGGACCCATATGTTCTAGTTGTGAAGTAGGTTCACGATGTAAAGAGGACAACGATTGTGGTACACGACCGTGCATCAAACGAAGTGCAAGTGCTGCCACTGGAAAATGCCAAGAGCCCACATGTGACGATGGTGTCACCACATCAGGATTCGAAATTGGTGTAGATTGTGGAAATAACTGCCCACCATGTCAGACCGGATGCAACGCTGACGCAGACTGTGGCGACGGAAAGACCTGCGAAGAAGGCTTATGCATAGGTGGACCTTGCACAGAAGACCCCGATTGTGACGCGGGCTTCCTCTGCACGGCAGGAACGTGCACACAAGGATGCAGACAGAACACCAACTGTCCTCTAGGACAAGTATGCAACAACAATCTTTGCGCAACATTAGGTTGCGTGAGAGACAGAGACTGTGAGAGTGGCTTCAGCTGTGTGTCAGGATCATGCAAATCAGGAAACTGTGGAGATCGCAAAAGAAACGGCGACGAATCAGACAAAGACTGTGGAGGCAGCTGCCCTAAGAAGTGTGAGGATGGACAGAATTGCAACGCCAACACCGACTGTGAAAACGCCGACTGCGTTCTCAACACCTGCGGAGGGTTTGATCCTGGCGGCGACGATGACGCTGATGGAGTGCCTAACGGTCGCGATCGATGCCCTAACACCCCAACAGGAGTCCCTGTAGACTTCTTTGGCTGTGGCACGATAGATGAAGACGGCGATGGCATCTCTGACGACTTCGAGACCCATTTTGGATTGAATCCTGCAGATGCGGGTGACAAACTAGAAGACGTCGACGGTGATGGGTTGAGCAACATTGATGAGTTCCTCCGAGGAAGCAACCCTATCAAAACGGACATTGATGGAGACCGAAAGAAGGATCCTATAGACCGATGCCAACGGACGCCAGCAGGTGCCCGCACATCCAGAAATGGGTGTGGAAGAACAGACACGGACGGGGATGGATTACCGGACGACTTTGAGGTAGAGTTTGGTTTCGATCCTAACGATGCTGCAGACGCAATTCTGGATGCCGACGGAGACGGAGTCTCTAACATCTTAGAATTCCTCAAGAACAGTAACCCTCGAGCTAGAGATACGGATCTGGATGGGGTGGAGGATGCGCGAGATAAGTGTCCAAGAACGCCTGTAGGCCAAACCATCGATGCCGATGGATGTGGCACCCTAGACTCGGACGCTGATGGTATTCCTGATGATTG
>JASMHM010000004.1:0-67734 GCA_030750765.1 Candidatus Woesearchaeota archaeon
TCCTACCAAAGCGCTCGTCTCAGTGGAGAGAAAGCCTTCATAGAAAAATATTTTGCCTTGCACGGGTACGAACCCCGACCTGACGTGTGGTATGCATATGAAAACACAAAATTACTAGCAGGGATAGTGTTACAATGTGATAAGATTCCTTCTTGCGTGCAAGAAAATCTTTCGCACCATTTTGATGCTCAGCACAACAAGTTCAGAACCGTTCCTTTGGTCGCGTTTACCGATCGTTGGCGTCCGATCTAACCTACTCACCCATATCGTAGCGTAAGACTGCTGCCACTAATCCTAATTCTTTTATCTGGTTGCCTTCAGAGGTTTCGGTGCTGATCATTTTCAGTTCTGTGCTGTACTCGCTGCAGAGTTCTTCTAGCTCTTCTACCTTTTCGTCTGGCACGGCTTCTGACACTAACAGTGTTTGTACCGCGCCTAGCTCTACTGCGGCCCTACAATCCTTTTCCCCATATCGTACTTTGCCGGGTTCTTTTGCTAATAATTCTAAGAATTGTTGCACCGACTGCTTTTCATCAGTGATGGCGGCTTCTTTGAGCAAGTCCGAACTGCGTTCTACCAGTTCTCTGAGCCCAAAGTCGTCTGTGTAGGATAGGTCTTTGATGCCTATGATTTTTTTCTGGATATCTCCGGTAAGGAAACCGCTATCCACGAGTGCGTACTTGCCGGGCCCTGGACCGCCCATGATGATACCTTTAAGGTCATTCCCTAAGGGCAAGAATTTATCCTTCATGAGGTCTGCAACTTTTTTGTAGTGTTGCTTGATGGCTAGCTCTCGATTGCTGGCAAACCTTACAGAGGATTGTCCTCCTGCTTTCATCTTCCCAGGAATGTGCGAATGACTTTTGGCTAATGGAATAATTGCCTTGCCTTTGAGTAATGCAATGTTCGCATCTCTTGCATCTACAACTACTAACCCGTACGTTTCCTTGACTGCGAGCATCTGGTCTAGGATATCTACTTTGAAATCTTTATCACATCTATACAATCTTGTGTTTAACGGATTGGGAGGTTCGATGCTCCATACCTTCACATCTACTTTCCCTTCTCTTGCTGCAACGTTGCCAGAGAAGGCTGCTAACCCGTTAGCGGGTGTTTGTTTGTACAAGCGTAGATGAACGATCATTCTTTCTAGGGCATCAATAACATTCTTTCGGGTAACTGCGCTTTTGATGTTTGTTGCCGTACCTTGTTCCTGGCTTAGGTGTTGGATGATCTTGTTTAGATCATATCCTTTGGGTACGTAGACGGTTACAAACTCGGTATGGAGAGCGCGATGGCTAGTGATTTCTTTGATGAACTTTTTCAGCTTGTACAATTGTTGTGCTGAAGCCATACGCCTATCACCACGAAACGGGCTTATAAATGTTGACCAACATCCAGGCTCATCAGCAACCTTTAAAAAGGAACTTTCTTTTTGTGAGTCAATGGCAAAAAAGCAGGGACTTGGAGCTGTGAAGCGATTTGGCGTTCGTTATGGGCGCACCACTCGATTTAAGCGTGCGCAGATAGAGAATGAACAAAAAAAGCCCCAGAAATGTCCTTACTGCTTGAAACTAAAGGCAAAACGCCAAGCCATAGGCATTTTCGATTGCAAAGGATGTGGCAGTACCTTTACTGACGAAGCATACTCAGTAGGCAAAGTCCGCATGGTAACAGAGGTAGCAGAATAATGGTAAAATATGTTTGTTTTATGTGTGAGAAGCGCATCAGTGAGGAAATGATGGGCAAGCGAGTACGCTGCCCGTACTGTGGAAGCAAAATCTTATTCAAAGGCAGAAGTAAGCCAACAACGGTTAAAGCAGTATGAGCAAGAAAGAAATGCAAGAAAAGTTTGGCCAACTTCAGGCCATGGAACAAAACGTCCAGCAGTTGACACAACAAAAACAACAACTGCAAAGCAGCTTTTTTGAGCTAGAAAGCGCAGAGAAGGAACTCAAAACTGCAAAAACCGCTTTCCGTATCGTGGGTAATCTTATGGTGCAGTCAAACAAAGACGAACTCGCCAAAGATGTCACCTCAAAAAAGGAGATTCTTGAACTTAAAATCAATACATTAGAAAAGCAAGAGAAGAAGTTGCGCGAAGAGAGCCAAACCTTGCAACAAGCCCTCATGAAGGACATGGGAAAATGAGTGACGATCCAGTAATACATGTTCTAGAAGAGGTTAGCCAAGAAGATGTTCCCCGGAATGTTCAAGAGAAGTTAACCAACATTATTTCTTTACTACAAAGCAACGCTCCCTTATTATACATACAACCATGAAGCAAGTGTCAAGCAAGAGATGCAGTTGAAGAACTATCCCAAGACAAAGCCATAGAAGACTTCACCAGAACACAACTGTTGAACGTCATGGTCATGCTCGAATAAGTCGATTTTGTATAGCCACTAACCCTTCTTTTGTCTCAACCAAGGTTTCCAGTAATCCTACCTTGATAACCTTTCCAGAAGCAAGTTTTGTTTTCACCTGCTTGCCCTCCAAGTGCAGACTACGCGCGCGTATGTTTGGGATGACTTCGATAGCCTCAAATACTGCCGTGCCTAGGACAAGCAACGCGAGTATGACGCCTACCGCTATGAGCGCCCAGGTCAAGATACCTACGGTGTGTATGGCTACTACTAAGGTGGCAGCATACAACACGTACTGTACCACGATGGAAAGAGAACGCTCGATCTCCAAGCCTATATGTTTTGCGAACCTATTGGCCTCTGCTTCGTGCAGCACACGATAGGCAAGCGTTTTTCCAATTCTTGAAAGCATGAAGCCGATAAAGAGAATTACTAACGCTTCTGCCAACAGTTCAAGGAAGTGCAGGTTCATACCTTGCTCATACCAAAAATGCTTTTAAAGGTTTGCGCACTTCATACAGTATGGACTATGATTCCGAGATAAAACGCCTACAAGACGAGCTGCGCGACACACAATACAACAAAGCTACAGAGCATCATTTTGGCGTTGTCAAGGCAAGAATGGCCGAGCTCAGGCGAAGAAACGAGAAAAGAATCGCTGCAAAGTCCGGAGGCAAAGGTTTTGACGTCAAAAGGTCTGGGAATGCAACAGTCGTGCTGCTAGGCTTTCCCAGCGTAGGCAAGAGCACGTTGTTGAATAAGTTAGTGGGCACCAAAAGCAAAGCTGCTTCGTACGCATTCACTACTGTGTCGGTCATTCCTGGTTTACTAGAATACAACCACGCCAAGATCCAAATCCTGGACGTGCCCGGCATCGTGCACGGAGCTGCATCTGGAAGAGGCAGAGGTAAAGAAGTGCTAGGGGTGATTCGCAATTGTGATGCCATCTTAGTGGTGGTGGATGCACAGCACCCAGAACACTATGATGCATTGTTGCGAGAGGTGGACGAGTTCAACGTGCGTATAAACCAAGCATTGCCAGACGTCAAAGTAACCAAAAAAGAGAAGGGAGGTATCGACCTCCAAAGTACGGTGAAGCTTTCATTGGACAAAGAGACCATCAAGACCGTTTTACACGGTTTGCGCATCAACAATGCTGAAGTCATCATCCGTGAGGATATCACGGTGGATCAACTGATCGACGTGGTTGAGGGTAATCGTTCTTACATTCCTGCACTAACCGCCATCAGCAAGATAGATCTGGTAGACAAGCGAACAAGAGAGCGATTGATCAAAAACATAAAACCGGATGTCGTGGTGAGTGGGGAGACCGGGGAAGGTATCAAGACACTAAAGCGAAAATTGTACAAGAAACTACGATTCATGCGCATCTTCATGAAAGAGGTACGCAAAAAGGCAGACATGGACATACCGCTCATCGTACGCAAAGGAAGCACAGTACAACAAATATGTGAAAAGGTACATCGGGATCTAGCAAGAAAGTTCAAGTATGCACGCATCTGGGGGCCTACGGCAAAGTTTGACGGTCAAGTCATCCGAGATAAGAAACGAGCCCTACAAGATCAAGACGTTATCGAGATCCATTCCTGACATTTGGAGCGCTAGCTAGTGATTTTCTACGCTTGATCTTGGACGGATCATCTGTATGCTTTTTGCAGCCCTTGCATCGGTAGCCTGCAGGCTTTTCTTCAATGAGCGCAGTGCCGTTCGTAATTTGCTGGCGTGTGGAGTATTGGTCGACGCGTGCAGATCCGCACTGACGGTGGATATAGGCGTTTCCCTTGCCAAAGAAGGAGAGAACTACATCTAGCGAACTGTTCATGTGGATGTACTTATTTCGCTTCCATTCTCTAGTCTCGTCCATACTCACTCTGGAGGGTGATCGACGGACGCTTTATAAAGGATTCGTCCCCATTAGGTAACAGGTACGCGCCTGTTTTTTGGGACGTAATTCAGAAGAACTCCTTCTTTCAGGTTGCCACATCCGAGAATATCTTCGTTGTATTTGACCAGAACAAAGCCTGCAGCTCCTTGAACGGGTACGTCCTCTCCCCGCAACCAGGCCTTTGCCTGCTCTTCATTCAATGCTAGTATGTTTTGGGTGGCTGTTTTGGCCACCATTTGTGCCCCTTCAATGCTTAGACGGTTTCCTTTGCCTACCTCGGCCACATATAACCCTATGCTGCTCACGTTGAGCTTGTCTAGCTCTACATTTTCTATATCGCGGTTGACAAGATAGAGTTTTTGTCTGTCTGTAAGGATTAGTGCGTACTTGTCTGTCCAGTCTAGGGTTGCTCCATAGTGTTCTTCTATCTCTTTGAGTATCGGTTTGGCTTGTTTTCGGTTGAGCAGGTTTAGACGCCCCATACTGGGTTGTTCTCCCGCATGATGTTAGCAATGTCCTTCAGAATTTTCTTATCATCCTCGGTAAGCGTTTCTTTGAATTCCTTGTATTGCAGGAATTGCTCTTCTGATACTTCACTGTACAAGATTTGGTTCTCGCTCACTTGCCTGCCTACGGTGACTTCGGGTAACGATGCAGCACCCTTGTCTCCTTTCTTGAGGTGGTCCACTTGTTTTTTCTCTTGTTGGATACCTTTGAGCGTGGTGATGTGTTTGCCTTTGTCATCCATCAAGGGGATGTTGTTGCGCAGCTCCCCTTCTTCTACTTGGACGCCAACGATGGCGGGATTGTTCTGTCTAAAGACATACCCTTTCATCACTAAGATCTTGCATGGCTTCACCAACTCATTGAGCTTTTCCATCTCGATGCGTTTTTTCTGCTTGTCTGCCCAAGCTTTGTAAGCATCTATCAACCGGTAGATAACATCATTCGTCAGGGCACCTTCTTGTTTGGAAACGTTAAATCCGAGCACAACAGCATGGAGGGAGTTCTTCTCTTTCATGCTGTCTGCATCGGTAAGATCTTTCTTGGTGATGTCTCCGATGCCTGCTTTCTTCACAGGGATGTCGTTGCTCTTCAGCAGCATCACTAAGGCTTCTAGACTACCTAATGAGTCTGCTTTGGCTATCACGCCTTCCTTGTCTGTTTCGATGAGTACCTCGCGAACTTGCTTTTCTACTTCTTTGACGGCTTGTGCTTCCTTCATCCCTGCTATGATGGGCATTCCTGCGGCTACTGCTTCTACTTTTGGGCACAGTATGCGCACCCCTGTACTGGCAAATACTTCTTTGACGGGTTTGAACTTGGCAACTCTCATCTCTTGCATGGGTGCTGGCTGGAACAACGCTTTGATTTTCGCCACGACTGGCTTGTCTACCCCGCCCATCACGATGGTTTGGCCTTGTTTGATGCTGCCATCGTAGATGATGGCATCCACCACTTTACCAACTCCTTTTTGGTCTTGGATTTCTAGCACGGTCCCGCGTGCGATGTCGGTTGTTATGAGTTTGTCTCCCAAGAAACGTTGGGCAAGCCCTGCTACCGTCATCAAGAGTTCGGGTATCCCTTGCCCGGTTTCCGCACTTACGGGTATGACGGCTAAGGTCTTGGTGTGGTCTTCGATGCGGTCGTAGCGTTCCGCCTCAAAGCCTAGTTCGTACAGTTTTCCTATGGTTTCGTAGAGTTTTGTCTCAAAGATTTTTTGTACTGAGGGTATGGCTTGACGTACTGCTTCCCCTAGTGTGATATCGTTCTTCCATCCTTTGATGAGGTCGATCTTGTTCAGGGCTACCACAAAAGGAATCTTGTATTCTTTCAATACCTTGACGCATTCCATGGTTTGTTCCATGGGTCCTTCGTTGATGTCCACCACAAGTATTGCGATGTCTGCTAAGTTTCCCCCTCTTTTTCTTAGGTTGACAAAGGCTGCGTGTCCGGGTGTGTCAACAAACAATAATCCGGGTATGGTGAGCTCCATGCTCATAGCTTTGAGTAGGGGTTTGCATATTTTTTCTAGAACTGTACTATCTATAATGCTGGCGCCGATGGCTTGGGTGATGCCGCCGGCTTCCTTTTCTTGTACTGCGCTGCCTCTAATCTTGTCTAGAAGTCTCGTCTTTCCGTGATCGACGTGGCCCATGATGGTGACGATAGGTTGTCGGATCATACCTGTATAGGTGGTGCCTGCTTTTTAAAGGGTGGCGTTTGTCGTCCTTGCCCTTGCTCATTTCGTTTACTACTCGAGAGTGCGCTCTTAGCGCATCTTTTTAAGCTAAGCCCACTTTCCAGTAGCAACATGAAGCTAGAAAGATCATGGGGTGTGTTGTTCGCTCTTTTGCTATGCGCTACCACTGCCCTTGCACTTCCTCTAACGATTGATAGTGTAGAGCTAGACGAAGTCCGTCTGGATTCTGGAAGCGTCAACCGTTTGGACGTTGAGCGCGATGATGACTTCACGCTTCGTATCAAATTAACACCTACAGCACAACTAGACAACGTAGAAATCTTAGCATTCATCTCAGGATATGAGCACAACGATCGTCCGAATGAGCGCATCTCTGACGTTGCTGAACTATTCACAGCAGATGCCAACGTTTCTTATGTGCGCAAACTCAAGCTACAATTGCCAAACGAACTAGACCGAGACGACTACAAGATTAGATTGATCGTTTCTGACCGATTCGGAACAGCAGTAGTACAAGACTTTGACCTACACGTCAACAGTCAAAGACATGATGTTTTGATCAAAGATATCACTACCATTCCTAACGTTGTAAGAACCGGCGGAGCCGTACTCGTCAAAGTAAGAGTAGACAACAAAGGACAAAGGGTAGAGAACGACGTTCGTGTATCTGTAGCTATTCCTGCACTCGGTGTGCACGGCGTAGACTACATCGACAGAGTAAAGTCTGAAGATGAGGAAGAGACAGAAGAGATTTTCCTACGTCTACCACGATGTAGCAAACCTGGACTCTACGAAGTTGTCGTCACCACACACTACTCGGACAACAGAAGAAGCTCAGAAGCAAGAGCACCTATCAATGTTATCCAAGACGCTAGTTGCGAAGCTCCTAGCGTACAAAAAGAAGAAAATAAGCCAGTGTTGCAGATCCAACCGCAACCACCCGTAGCTCCTCATGAGGAGCCACCAAAGCGTGGCGTGTTAGAGATCATTCTCTTGACACTGGTAGGCTTACTAGCCCTACTCGGTCTTGCTATTGCGATAAGCAAGCTTTAACCCGAAACTCGAGGCTGACCAGCGTCTGGAACCTGATTCGTTGTAGGCTGAGTTGGGTTTTGATGGACAGAGTCTCTGCCGATAAAGCTCTGGTAGAAACGACTGCCATACTCTTCATTCTCGCCATAGCCAGAGAACGTGCTACCGCCCACATAGGGGGTTTGTTCAGATAAACCATAGCGTTGTTGACGAGTCATACCTGCCGTGCTAAATCGTGGACCATAGTATTCTGTTCCACCATAGGCCTCTTCGTCAGGATACCAATCTCCTACCGCTTCGTATGGATAGTTTGTGTTGGGGTAGGGTGGTCCTTGTAGAGCTGGACTCTGCTCAAAGACGGGAATGCTTTCATCATACGCGTCTAGAGGTACCAAAGGCGGGATGTAATCCACCTGTACGTTACCTACTGCATCCACAGGAACCAATTGCACAGGAGGTGCTTGATTCCAAGGATTGCCCTGCATGCTAATCGTTGCTACAGCAACGATGGCAATCAAGGCTAAGATATAGATTGAATGGTCGTGTTGTTGTTTTTTTGCCATAGCTCCAAAAGGAGAACAGGTCTTATTTATATATATCGTTTTTATACTACCGCAAAAGTCACGCCTGTTCTGTGGTTACTCTTTGCAGGCGCAAGATTATAAAGGGACTACGAAGTCTACCCTTCATGGATGCAAAGACGCTGATCAAGAAATACTTGGACTTTTTTGCTAGCAAACAGCACGCCGTCATTCCTAGTGCCAGTCTCATTCCTGAGAACGATCCTACCGTCCTATTCACGACAGCAGGAATGCATCCTTTAGTGCCCTTCTTACTTGGACAACCTCATCCTCAAGGGAAAAGAATATGTGATGTGCAGAAGTGTATTAGAACAACAGATATAGAAGAAGTGGGGGATGACACGCATCTTACCTTCTTTGAGATGTTAGGAAATTGGAGTCTAGGCGATTATTTCAAGAAAGAAACCATCGCGTGGAGCTGGGAGTTTCTAACGAGCAAAGAATGGCTAGGCATACCAAAAGAAAGACTATCCATAACTTGCTTTGCTGGTGATGCGGACGCGCCCAAAGATGAAGAGTCTGCAGAAGTGTGGCGATCATTAGGAGTGCCAGAAGAAAGAATAGCCTTCCTGCCCAAAGAAGACAATTGGTGGGGGCCAGCAGGCAAAACAGGACCTTGTGGGCCTGACACTGAGATATTTTATTACAAAAAAGACAATCCTCCACAAAAGTTTGACCCAAAAGATGATAACTGGGTAGAGATCTGGAATAATGTTCTAATGCAGTTCAACAAGCAAGAGGATGGAGAGCTTAAACCGTTGTCAAAGCCAAGCGTAGACACGGGCATGGGTGTTGAGAGAACTATTGTAGCATTACAAGGGAAGCAAACCGTCTATGATACTGAGCTTTTCCAACCCATACTAGCCACCATACGTGAGTTAGCAGAAAAGCAAGATCACAAAGCAGAAAGAATCATCGCTGACCATATCAGGACTGCAACCTTTGTGCTGGGCGAGGATGCAGGCGTCGTTCCCTCAAACATGGACCAAGGCTACATCCTACGCAGACTTATCCGACGAGCGGTACGATATGGCAGGAATCTGGGCATCGACCAAACCTTCTGTCATGTTGTTGCTAGCGTAATAATAAAAGAATACAAAGCGCGCTATCCAGAACTGTTGAAAAATGAGGGACGCATTGTTGAGGAATTGCAACGAGAAGAGAAACGATTCAAGGAAACACTCGAGCAAGGACTCAAAATCTTTGACAAGGTAGCTACTAAAGATATTACAGGGGAACAAGCGTTCTTGTTGTTCCAATCTCATGGCTTTCCCTTAGAATTAACCATGGAACTAGCTAAGGAACGAGGGTTTAGCGTGGATGAGAAAGGATATCATGAAGCGTTCAAAAAACACCAAAAAGCAAGCAAAGGGGACAAGTTTGCCTCTGGACTGGCAGACCATTCTACCCAGACGGTGAGTTTGCACACTGCCACGCATCTATTACATGCAGCGTTAAGAAAAATATTTGGTGATGAAGTACAACAAAAAGGAAGCAACATCACACCAGAAAGATTAAGATTTGATTTCAGCTTTCCAAGAAAATTAACCCAAGAAGAGAAAGAACAAGTGGAGAAGCAGGTTAATGAGTGGATACAAACAAACACCGACGTCACCAACGAAGAAATGTCTTTGACTGACGCCAAGAAAGCAGGCGCCATCGCCTTCTTTGGAGAGAAGTACGACGACGCAAAGGTAAGTGTGTATTCTATTCCTGGCATCAGCAAGGAAGTTTGCACCGGCCCGCATGTCAAGAACACCAAAGACATTGGTGCGTTTAAGATCAAAAAAGAAGAAAGCGTCTCTGCTGGCGTGAGAAGGATAAAGGCGACGGTTAACTAAACAGCTTCCGAATAACATCAAAGGTGTACAACATAATCGCTCTCGCTTGTTCTTTGGTAGGATAGAAGGGTTCTTGCTTTTGGTGCACGCTATGGATGCGTACTTGGTTGATCAAGTGTATCTGATTGCCTAATCCAGGATCGATGCTGATGTTGGCCTCTGCCATTTTTCCTATAAGATTCCCCAGGCCCATGCCCGGAGCTTTTTCTAATAAGTCCTTGCCAGTAGCCTCAAAGTATTTTCTGTGCAGGGCTGCTTCCAACACTCTTCCGCAAAGTATGACCGCGCTTCGGTATGCTCCATGGTTAAAGCAAATGTCGATCTCTGCCTTGTCTGCCTCTACTTGCTCAGAAATTCCTGGAACTGTAAAGTCTGGGCTTTCTGTGATGGTGGGTTCTGACATCTGTACTTGGCCGAGCTCCATCAACGTAGAGGCAATCTTGTCAGCATCCTTCATACCTCCTAGCTGTCCTACCAACGCTTGTACTTCGGTATCGGGGAGCGTGGTGGTTGCTTGCTGCAATCGTTCCACCGCGCTGAAGTATGCTCTTCTGTTAGCGTCAGCTCGTTGTTCTTCAAATTTGGTAAAACTGCCTTCCTCGCCTGCTAACCCTGTCTTTCTTGCAGCCTCAAAACTTATCTTGGTGGCATTCAACGCCTTTCTGAAAGCCTGACTCATACCTCTCCTTACGTTTCGCAGTTCTTATACTCATCGGTGCTTGAACATAACGTTTTTATCTGAAGTGTTTCCACCCCTTCCATGTCGAGCTGGTTGGACTCTCAAAACCTGGATTTGATGGCTGTTCCCTTTCGCATTGGCAGTATGCCCTTCGAGATGTATCAAAAAATGTTGGGTACACAAAGACGATTGATGACTATGGGTGACTTGCTCGAATTGGGATGGCGTTCCCATAGTCGGGTCATGAATCCTCTTCCTCCTGAGTTGCAAGAAGAAATATCCCAGTCCTTTGCGCATGTATGGGAGGATGGGCTGTTGCTTGCAACCCGACAAACAGGAAGAGAAATCCAGTACGGGCAGGAGCCTGACCAAGTAGCCACACTAGACCGCGTGTACACTCCCGGCTCTTTAGTAGAGATGCGCGAATCCTACTTCAATCTTATGACCGGGAGAGAGAAAAAAGGCAAGGTGATGTCCATGGCCAACGATTCGCTACAGCGTCTCACTAGTACGCCTTTGGAAGCAGAGGCTTTGTTTGCTACAGGAACCCAAACGGAAGGTTTTGCTTGTGCGTACGTCGAAAACGGAAGGTTGGTCTTGGGTTACGCAACCCAACAACGAGGAAAGCATCTCGCCTCGGTTCCAATCATACGGGAGCTTCCTGGACCGGACACCATGCGCGACTTATTGGTAGAGGTGCTTCAACTTATACCTCCGGTTGATCCAAGAGAATAACCTCTACAAGCACTACCCTCCAACCTATTCATTCCACTACCGATATCGCTATAAAGGTGTTTGCCTACTCAAAAACGTGACAAATTACATAGTCGTAGCTGGAGGAGTGATGAGCGGCGTAGGAAAGGGAATCGCTTCCGCAAGCATAGGAAAAATACTCCAAAATTATGGTTATTCGGTCACCGCAGTCAAGATAGACCCCTACATTAATTGCGATGCAGGCACTATGCGACCCACCGAGCACGGAGAGGTATGGGTGACCATGGATGGTGGAGAGATCGACCAAGATTTAGGGAATTACGAACGTTTTCTGGGTTATCCCATCCCCAAAAGGAACAACATCACCACTGGACAGATCTACAAATACTTGATAGACAAGGAACGCAAAGGAGACTTCTTAGGACAAACAGTACAATTTATTCCTCATGTCATTGATGAGATCAAACGACGAGTGTACGAGGCAGGCGACGGATACGACTTCGTCATCGTAGAGGTTGGTGGAACTATTGGAGATTATGAAAATTTGCCATTCATGTTTGCCATGAAAAGCTTGGAGAGAGAGGTAGGCCATGATCATGTTGCTTACACGTTAATCACCTATCTTCCAGTACCAGGAAACATTGGCGAGATGAAAACCAAGCCAACACAGACCGCAATCCGATTACTTTCGGAATATGGCATCTTTCCTGACTTCATACTTTGCAGGGCAGACCTGGACCTTGATGATGTTCGCAAAAAAAAGATAGAGACGTACGCAAACATTGATTCTGACAACATTATCAGCGCTCCTGATGTGAAAAGCATCTATGAAGTGCCTCTAAACTTTGAAAGACAACATTTAGGGATGAAGTTGTTGAAAAAGTTCAACATCCAACCAAAGAACGTGATGACCTGGGATGACTGGCAACAAAGAGTACGCTTGATCTTGGAGCCCTCCAAAAAAGTAAACGTTGCCATCGTTGGCAAGTACTTAAGCACAGGCGATTTTACTTTGAAAGATTCTTACATCAGTATTTACGAAAGTTTAACGCACGCAGGAGCAGAAAATGACGTGGGCATCAATGTTGCCTTTGTCAGCGCCGATGACCTTCCAGACCTGAGCCAATTTGACGGCATCATCGTTCCTGGAGGTTTCGGAACAAAGGGCGTGCCTGGGAAGTTGCAAGCTATTCAGTTCGCAAGAGAGAACGAAGTGCCCTATCTTGGGTTGTGCTTTGGGATGCAGTTAGCCGTTGTTGAGTTTGCACAAAATGTTTGTGCAATGCAAGCGCATTCCTCAGAAGTGGAGCCAGACATACCGGACAAGGTTGTTGACATCATGCCTGAGCAAGGAAAAGTTGAGGAAAAAGGAGGAACCATGCGTCTAGGCGGGTATGTTGCTAACTTGTTGCAAAATTCTTTAGTGCATTCCTTGTACGTCAATCGTATGAAGGAAGATGCTGAAGAGGTCAAGAAAATGTCCGCCAATAGACAAGGCATGCTCGGTAGGAATCCTGTTATCGAGATCCACCGTCATAGGTACGAGGTCAACCCTGAGTTTTTGAACAAACTCCAAGATCGAGGACTTGTCATAAGTGGCTATCACAAAAGAGTGGATGGAACCATGCTCGCAGAGTTTATCGAACTACCGCATCATCCTTTCTTTGTAGGAACGCAAGCACATCCAGAGTTTAGGAGTACGCTGCTAGAACCTGCTCCTCTGTTCTCTGGTTTTGTTAGAGCTTGTCTGAACAAAAAACAAAAAGTTGAGACAGTACAAGAACCTGGGGCTGCTTAGAACGACAATAAATTCATCTGTGTTTCTTTCAAAATCTTAGAATGGTCAAATAACTTGCCAACATCAAAGCCGTGCTGCTCAAGAATCATCCTTTTTGCGTACATAAGCATGCTTTCCTTGTTAGGGAAGCCGATAGATTGTTGTGCTAGCGCGTGACGTGTTGCTTCCCTCGTCACCCACACTCCCAAGGGGGTGTCATACGCTGGAGTTACGAATCTAAAGACAAGAACTGACGCTTGGCGCTTCAACTCTGCTAGCTTTTCTGTTATGGCTAACCTCACACTATAGTATCCGCCAGTACAATTTTCTGCATAACGTGACCTTCCCCTAAACCCTTCGTAGTCTGTGCTCACTTCTAGTCTTTCTTTGGCAGGAAGCATCATCTCAAAGAGCTCATACTGCCAGCGTTCTGGGAGAAGCATGATCAGGTAATGATTGCCCAGATAACTCCCATAAAACATTTGATAATCTGCAGTGGACTGTTCTTTCAAATCCTTAAGTACGTGTTTGGCAAGCATGTCGTCCGTCGCTGTGATGCTCCATCTTGTCGGCACCAATCTCTTATCTAACCCTAACGTTCCTACGCTGAGTATCCTGCTTAGATAGTGCTCGTCAAAGCCTGCGTTGTATAAGGTTTGTATTTGTTCCACACTTTTCAGCTCATCACTCACTACCTTGTCTACTTTGGTAGGGATTTTGGCGTTACTCGTGAGTTTTATCTTGGATAGCTCTGCGCTAGGTCCGGTCGGGGCTGCAACATCGTCTGTGGCCAAACTCCAATGTGGCTTTTTCTTTAGCTCTACCTCAACATCCACCGGTCGCATGGACAACGCGGTAAGTTGCGCGAACTCTACAGGTTCGTCCACCTTTGCTTTCACTTGAGAGTTGACCAGGGCACCTCTAAAACCCACGACTTCGTTAGTTCCATAGTTTTCGTGATGCCAAAATTTTGGGGCATCATACTGCCAGGTGTGGTTGCCCATCTCTGGAGGGCACAACAATCCTACATTCACATGAGGATAGCCGTACCTGCCAACAAAAGGAGCAGGAGCAGAAGCTTGGAACTTTTCCCCCATTCCTTTCATCTTTTGAAACTTCACATCCGTTTTGAGGATGTCCTGCCATTTCTTGACTAGCATAGTCGTGGACAAGACTCCGGCGCATTTAAGCTTTCTGCACCGAAATAGTTAAATACTCCAAGAGTTGGCCAAGAGGTATACCCCATCGAGGGTAGGAGGACAATAATATGGGATTAGTTGATTTTCTTACAAAGGAACGAGGCTGGACAGGATTAGGAAAGAAGTTTGGTGATGTAAAAGGTAAATTCTTAGATGACGGTTTCAAAAACAAGGCTGTAGAATTAGACAACGCTATGACCACACGATTGAAAGATCTTAACGGCATGGCGGGAGCCGCCAATTCTCAAAGTAGCGTGTTGAACGTACTTATGTCCAACGCAAAGCACCTTGCCTTGGTCAATCAAGGCAAAACACGAACATTAAACGAAGGTAAGATACTATTGGCTCCTTGGAAAGCAGTAGGAAGCACCATGGTTAACTCAATCACTGGCTCCTGGGAACAACTCAAACAATTGGCAGTGTACCGCATGGATTCACGATACGGAGAAAACAAGAGGGAAATCGCACGTATTAGAGCAGAGTTAAAGGCAAAGCTCGCAGAAATCGAAGCGGCATATGCTGAAGCAAAGACTGCTTTAGATACCTCGCGCAAAGATGCGGTGAGCACCATATCCAACGCTAATAGAGACAGAAAGAAAGCGCAATCTTTAGTTGATAGCCTAAGCAAATCAACCAAGAAAGCAAGCGCGCGAGAACTAGCAATTGTGCTGGCCTCCATTGGTGTAGCGGACAAAGCAGCAAGGGACGCTCTAGCAGCCATTCTCGAACGACTGACCGACGCACAAGCCGCATTAGACCAAGTCAGAATCGACATTGAAGATTTGAAAAGACAAGTCGCTGAAGAAAAGGATGACGAGCGGTACTACGCACAGGCAAAGACAGATGCCGAAAGGGAAAAATTGCGTAAGAAAAGGGCTCAAAACATGCTTGCGTATATTGAGGAAAGAAGGCGTGCTGGTGTGATAGCTAACGCGCAGCACTTCTGGGACGTCCTCACAACCATTGACTGGGCTGTTGCAGCTCCTGCGGTTGATAGCTTTGGTGATCTCGCAGGTGATCCGTACCTGGACGAATTCCGCACAGCTATGCTGCAAGAGGTTGTGTTCCTGCGTGACTACTTGAACAAGTTCGCAGCTGAGCAACAACTTGCTCAACAGCTAAATTTGCAAAGCGCACAAGACGCAGCCGCTATTGGCCAAGCTCTTAGTACGGCAGCAAGTGCTCTTAGCGGAATAAAGACTGGTTCCATCTTGGTCTAGGGGCTCGGCTTAGATCTCTCTGAGTAAGGATACGCGTCGAGGCTGGCCAGTATCTAGATGACTGGTTGCACCGGGGTATTCTCGTAGTCTGGCAGCTAAACTGGTCATAGGGATGTCGTATTGCCTACACCTGTCCACCATATAGTTAACCGCGTGGACCATATTTGCAGGATCGCTTAACCAAGGATCTGAAACAGAAAGCATTTCATCGAGAACTGCCTCGTCATCAGGCCTTTCAAAATCTATTCTTGGGGGTTGTTCCTGGATATCTCTTAATAGGCGTCCAGGTTCTAACGCACGGTCAAAATGACCTGCGATAACTGGAGTGATGAGTTCTTTTTTTTGCATTTGACCAAGGCTAACATCAAATGCTTCTTCGGTTTGTAGGTCGCTGAAAGATAAGGATTTGATGAGATGGATGGGACCTGGGCGCGTTTTGTATTGAGCGTCATGAGAATATGCTCTTGAAATTATATTCCACACTCCTCTGTCTTCGTAGAACGGATGCGCTATTGTATTTAGATAGAACGTCAGTAGTTGTCCCCAAACCGAAAGATCTGAAGGGTTGAGTTGATCTATTCCTGGGTGTGTGAGAAATGTGTGCACCTTTCGATAGCGCATTGCGTCTGCAGGCTTGTCATTTTTCCACTCGTTTTTTGGGAAAAGTGCTCTTCGGTCTGCGGTAGAGAATAGTGCGTCTATAACTTCCGTCCCCATACAGTTACTAGTGAAATGGGCCTTTTAAAGGTGACCATTAGGGAACTTACAGTTTTAGAGCTATAGGTTCGCTTTCTTCGTAGTGAGGCTCGTCCTTAGCATCCTTCCTAAACTGACTGCAAGACTTCTTGCTTTCCCAGAAAAACCAGCATTTCCTGCCAAACGTCTTGAAACTCCTACATCCTTGGCAGACCACACTCATGAGCGATTTGAGGCGGTTTACTCTTAAAAAGGTAACGCTTTTTAAGCACCTATCGTTCTGCGGTTTATGCTCACAAAACCCGAAATTGCAGAGTTAGGGAAGATTATAGACGCTGCAGAACGTCCTTTCGTGTTCTTCCACGACGATCCTGACGGGTTAGCAAGCTTTTTGTTGTTGTATCGCAAGATCCAGGTGGGTAAGGGTTACCCGTTGAAGGCAGCACCACAGCTCACCATGGATTATGCAAGGTTAACAGCAGATTACGGAGCAGATACCGTGATTATTTTGGACATTGCCATGGCAGACCAAGACTTTCTTGATGCCCTACATCTTCCCACTGTCTGGGTAGACCATCACCAACTACAAAAACCAAAGAATGTGTTGTACCTCAACCCTCAAGTGCGCAAAAAGAACATCCCCACACCTGCATTATTGTGGCCGCTAGCAAGAAAGGAAGATCTTTGGATTGCTACTGTAGGATGCGTGGGGGACTGGCACGTTCCGAGCTTTGCAAAGGAATGTAAGAAACAATATCCGTACTTGTTTGGGAAGAAAATGACTGTACAGGATCTTTTGTTCAATAGCAATCTAGGAATTCTTGCAAGAGTGTTCTCTTTTTGTCTGAAAGGCTCCACCTCCGACGTGAATACGAACGTGAAAATATTTACGAGAATACAAGATCCTAAGGAAATACTAGAACAGACCACCCCACAAGGCAAGTACATTTGGAGATATTACTCAAAAATTAACGTACACTACGAAAAACTAAGAGAAGAAGCGCTAAAATCAGTCAAAGATGATCCTTTACTCGTGTTTACGTATGGTGATGATAAGCTAAGCTTGACAAAGGATCTGGCAAACGAACTACTAGCACTGCATCCTGACAAGATCATCGTTTTGGGCAGAAGAAAGTCCGGCGAAGTACGCTGCTCCTTGCGTTCTGGACCAAAAATCAACGTAAGAGATAAGTTAATGAACGCGCTAACCAAGGTAGACGGAAGAGGTGGCGGCCACGAGCAAGCGTGCGGTTGTGCCATCAAAGAAGACGATTTTGAGCGGTTTCTCGACGAATTACGGTGAAATTTATAAGTCTGCACCTTCTTAAATACTCGAGTGAAGATGAGGAAGAAAAAGAAACGCAAGCCAGAGGCTCGTAACTGGGTACAGTTTGCTGGCGATCCAGATAATGTTCGTTACATGACACCCTCAAGTGACTTGTACAAGCTTTTCACCCCAACAGGCGAAGAGACCATCGCAGCTCGCGATTTCATGACCGGAATGGCGGTGGAGCACGACGGATTGCAAGGGATTGAAGGTGCCGTAGCAAAAGTGCTTTCTTTGCTGAAACGTAAGAAGGCGTACAGGGGCTTCTTCAATGACGTCTATCTTGACCCTGTATCTGGAGAACCTGTTTCCTGGTTCTATGTCCGACTCCTACAAAGTTTTGGAAACGAAGCAGGAGTGTTTACTGGCGGTCTTACCCGAGATACTGCAGAGACCTGGCTCCGTAAAGGTAACACGCTTACTGAGGGCCAACGAGGCCAGTTATGCAGAAAGGTTACTGAGTATATGAACGCCGAGGAAAACGTGATAACGGAGGATGCGGTGCGTCTCTGGCTCACAGGTCAGACCACTATGCCAAAGAAAAAAAGCCTGACACGTCTCACAGCGCATAAAGATACTAGCGGAAAACCTGACGAGATCGCAGAGATGACTCGCCTCTTCATGGAAACCGGAGCCGACACCAGAAGAGCGTACTTGGAGGTTATGGATTTTCCCCGGCAAGTTCGCAAGCGACTCAAGAGTCATCTACAAAGAAAGCAGCATGTATTCTCTGAAGGTCGAGCACGAGGACAACGACGAGAGGTGTTTGACAAGCAAGAACTCATTGGTGGAGTTATAGACGGTTTAGGGGAGGTGTTGTTACAAGAAGTCATACCTGCAGAACGAACCATCGTGGCAACCGGCGTCGTACCAAAACAGGATCGTAGTTCCTATCCTCGATTGAACAACCGAGTCACCACCACCAGCTCACTTCACCAAGCAGTAGAGGATAGATTCTTGCTGAAAGCTCTTGTCAGAGAAGCCATACACCAATACACAAGACATCTTGTTTACAATAGTGGAGATGTCCCTGCCATGGACGTGTACTACGGCAACGTTCTAGATGCGATTCTCTTGTCAAAGATGCCCTATACCGATCCCATCCTCCAAAAATATCAGGAAGAGCAAAGAATAGTCATGGCCAACCGAGATGAGGGCACCAACGCAGTCACGCAGTCACTGCTAGCCAGATCAGAAAAGGAAGAAGCCTTTGCCGAAGAAGTGTATCGAGCGATAAGCTTGGGCACCATAGACGAATTTCTAAGTTTGAACGAAGGAGACGTCGAACACCACACCGTCAGGAACGCCCTAGAGTCATTTGCAAATATTCACTTACCCAAATCGTTCTGGGAGTATGAACTAGTGTGGATCGAGGCAAATACTGCCGAGGTCCTAGACTTTGCCAAGAGCGAACGTCGTTCTGACAAATTGGAAGCGTATCTTCAAAAACAATACAGTATTGAAACCTCGCGCATAGGGCGGTTACTTGATGACTGGAAGCTTACACAAATTGATACGGACTTCTTGTTAGACCACACCATGTCATTGCAAGACGTGGGGGCATATGATTTTCATCGACGAAAGATAGCCCTAGCTCATGACGCACGAATCCTAGAAAAGGAAGAAGTGTGCAGGACACTGGAAAGATATGATGTTGGAGACCTCATTAAGGTAGCGTCTGGACTCAATTTTTCAAAACTTCCACAAGTACAACAGGAAGCAATGGACACACTTCACACGGAAATATTCACTGATGGAGAGACGCGTGAGGAGTACTTCTTTGATGGTATCCACCCCATGTTTTCCAAGGGACTTCCAGTGCGTTGGGTCGCTTCTGTCCAAAAAGCCGTACATTCTCGAACACACCAGCCGGTCGTAGAGATCGTCGTACCCTCTAGCGACCCCGCTAGACCAGGTGTACGAAAGTATGTAACGGATGTGCAGTTCGATCAAGTGTTTGGAGCCTTTGCTTACCGTCCTCCAAGAACCCAAGAAGAATTAGACGCATTTCTCTCGTGAAAGTATTATAAATGCGGAGGTTTCCTTTCCCACATGGTCTTTACCATAAAGAAGTTGAAGACGATGTCCCGCTTCGAGCTTGATAGAGTGTGGAAAGGGATAAGCATCCATCGCACACCTCAAGGACGGTTCCGCGGCTACGTCTTAATCCATCCTAGTATAATAGGCATGCTGGTGGCAAATCTTTTGGGGAGTTTTTGGCAAGGAAAAGTATTCTTGCCAGGGAAGAGATGCAAAAACATCATTGCAGGTCAAGAATTCTTCCAAGCACGCACGCCCATGGGGGACAGCTTGTTTGACCACGAACCTTGCTTGCTTTTGGACTACTCCCGTCAGATTATGGGATCTCATTTGCGGGATGAGATACGACAGATCATCCCTGGACTGTATCTCGGTCGGGTGTACGTGTTTGGCAGGTTTGTAGGGTTCTTCGTCCTCAAAAAATAATCGCGCAACCTTTATAATAGACTATAGAGTCATGCTACCTACGCGTCGATAGTTCAATGGCAGAATAGCGGCCTTCCAAGCCGCGGATCAGGGTTCGAATCCCTGTCGACGCATATGCGCTGGTACGAACGTAAGGGTGCAGGACCAGGGATGTTCTTCGCAGGATTATTCGTTCTCTATCAAGGCCTTTTGGGATTCATTCCCGCTCATGAACAAATGAAAACAGGCAAGACGCCTGCCGTGGCAGAGCGAACGATTCGCTATCAAAATGGGATCATCAAGATGTCTTCTTGGCCAGGAAGGCAGGTAGCCTACATCCCCGGCCATATTCGCTTTTGGTTCACCTCTCCTACAGATGAGATGGAGAAAATCGTCAATGCTCCAGAAAGCAATGATCAATTCTTGAACAACGGTGAGTTCGGCAAGGATCAGTGGAACGCTCCCTCCTTTGGTAGGCATGAGGACGAAAATCTGCAGTGGAAGGACACCGTTCTTCCTCCTTATGAGGAAAACGTTCAGCAGGAACCGGACTAGCACCTTTTTAAACTTCCAGTAGATTCAATCATTATGGTTCATACCTTAGTGATCTGTGCGCATAACGACGACCAGATAGTGGGGGCAGGAGGAACGCTGGCAAAAGAAGCAGCACAAGGCAAAAGCTTCAAGACCGTTATTTTTTCGTACGGCGAGTTAAGCCATCCTCACCTCAAGCCAGACGTCGTAGTGCAAAAAAGAAAGAAGGAAGGGATCAAAGGAGACCGATTACTGGGCAGCAAATGTACAGGATTCTTGGAATTGCCAGAAGGAAAGTTTCTAGCTCACGCAACCAAAGCAAAAAGAGCACTTGCTCAGCTAATCCGAAAAGAAAAGCCAAAACGCGTCTTCACCCACTCACCCAACGATCTGCACAGAGACCACCAAGCGGTTTTTTCCATCGTCCAATCACTAAGAAAATCTAAAGTGCTCACCTGTCCTGTGTACTCCTTCGAGGTATGGACACTACTTCCGATGAGGCAGAGAAAGCAGCCCAAGTTAGTGGTGGATGTGAGTAACCATTTTCACAAAAAAATGAAGGCATTTTTTGTCCATGAATCACAATTAGGAACCATTCTCAGCCTGACGTGGAAGCTCTACATCATGAATCGTATTGATGGTTTGCGCTATGGTTTTAAATTTGCAGAGGTGTTCAGACGAGTATGAGGTTACTTATCGCTTCTGACACCAACAGTCCTAGAGTAGATGGGGTGGCGTGCTTCATCCATAACTTAGAACCGCACCTCAAGCAGTTTCATGTAAAAGTGGTCGCACCAAATTTTGGAGTGCCCACAAACCAGTATCCAGTTACCAAAACAAAATTGTTAAGGATCCGTTTTGGAGATTTTTATTTCAGCTGGCCTGCATGGGGACTCATAAAAGAAATGGTAGCAAAGAGTGACGTGGTATTCGCACAAAGTATCGGTCCGGTGGGCGGGTTGGCGATACTTGCTGCTCACAAGCAAAAAAAGCCGGTTGTGCTGTACGCTCACGTCATGGATTGGGAGTTGGCAGGCTCGGCAGTGAAAAGATTCAAGGGTCTAACGCGTTTTGTGGTGAAGATTGCTGCACGCTGGCTGTACAAGAAGTGCACAAGGATCATCGCGGCAAGCTCCAAAAGCGCAGACATGATAGGAAGTATTGGCGTAGACACGCCAAAAACAGTCATTCCTCTTGGTATTGATACACAACGCTTCAAACCAAGCGACAAGAACGTTGCAAAGAAAAAACTAGGCTTGCAAGGAAAGCGCGTTATTGGCTTTGTTGGAAGATTAGCACATGAGAAAGATCTTCCTACGTTGTATGCTGCGTTCAAGGAAGCACAAAAGAAGGTTCCGAACATGAAGTTGTTAATCGTAGGTACTGGAATCACAAACATCCTTCCTGAAGATGATGACGTGCGCTTAGCAGGACCGCAGACAGACATCGTTCCTTACCTACAAGCGATGGACCTGTTCGTTTTGCCTAGTCTTACGGAAACAAACAGTCTTGCAACCATGGAAGCCATGTCTTGTGCGCTACCTGTTATCGTTACGCCAGTAGGAAGTATAGGGGATTACGTTGTTGAGGCAAAGAACGGCTTCTTTTTCCCTCGCCAAGACGTCAAGGCGTTGACAGAACTCATGGTTACGTTGTTATCCAGTCCTGCAACCCGGCTGAAGATCGGTAGGGCTGCTCGAGAGAGTATGGTTCAGGACAGACAGTTCGATAAGACTGCTAAAGAGATCGTTACTGTGTTGAAAGAGGCTTAGACCTTCAAGCTAACAACGTTACTTCTTCCTGCGTCAGGGTTCATGCTGACGCCGTAGAGGATGTCTGCTTGGTTTATGAGGGCGTCATTGTGCGACACGATGATGTACTGTGCGCTTTCGCCGTATTGGTGGATGAGTTTGGCTAGCTTGTCGCTATTTGCTTTATCTAGGGCTGCGTCCACCTCGTCCATGACGTAGAAGGTGGCTGGATCGTGCTCTTGGATGGCAAATAAGAAGCTTAGCGCAGTCATGGTCTTCTCTCCTCCAGACAAAGAACGAATGTCTAAGTGTTTGCCTTGACTTACCTCTACGCGCATGCTCATGCCGGCCTCGAAGGGTTCTTCTCTGCTGCCTATGGTTAGTGTTGCCGTTCTTCCTTTTGGGTTGAGTTCTGAGAAGATCCTTTGGAAGTGTTCATTGATGCTGTCAAAGGTTCCCAAGAACATTCTTGCCTTGTTCACTTCTATGTCTTGCATGAGTTCGGTGACGCTTTCTTTTTCCTTAAGAAGAACTTCTTTCTTGTCTTGTAGGACGGTGAACTCTTTTTCTGCGATGTCATACACATCTAGACTTCTGAGATTGACGTTGCCCACACCTGCGAGCTTTCTCTCGCCCTCATTGATTAACTTTTGTAGGACTTCTTCGTTCTTGTTATGGTCTAACTCTACTCCGGCATACTGTGCCATGGTTTCGTTGATGGTGGCCATCTCTGCTGCCACGCGTGTTTCTTCTACAGAAATAGCATTTTCTTGCATCTCTTCTCTTCTGCTCTCTTCTTCGACCATGAGCTGGCTTCTTTCTTTTTGATTAATATCGTGGGTGAACTTGTCGCGTTTGGCAAACATGTCTTTGAACTGTACGTTCGCTTTTGCTTGTTCTTTCTCCTTAGTACGGAGTTCCTCTTCTTGACTTTTGATGCCGTCGGTAAGCGTGGTTATTTTCTCCTTGTGTGCCTTTTCTTCTTGTTGCATTTTCGCAAGGAGTTCCTTGTTTTTTTGTACGTCTACTCCAATAACTTCTGAGATCTTTACTTCTAGACCGTGGAGCTCGGTTTTTACTTTGGATAGGTTTTCTTGCAAGTTTTGTTTTTGTTGTTCGAAGGCGTGGAGTTCTGCTAGCACTCCAGGATTGCGTATTTGTTTGGTTTGTTCGCGTAGTTTTTGCCTTTTGGTCATGTGTTGGGTTATCGTAGTGGTGTGGTCGTCAATATCGTCTTTGACCTTGTCTAGGCCTTTGTCGAGTTCTTTTTGTTTGTCTTGGAGTTGTTGTTTGTAGTCTTTGCCTTCTTCTTCGTCTACCACATGGAGGCTTTTTTCGAGTTTGATGATTTCTCCTTCTAGTGTTGCTTTTTCTTGTCGTAGTTCAGTTATTCTTTGGTCTGTTATCGCTCGGCTTTTCTCTAGCATGTGTTCTTTTTCTTCCAACCCAACAAGATCTTTGCTTGTTTTTTCTATCTTGCCTGTGAGATCTTTCTCTTTGAAGGCGCTTCTGCGTCTTCGGAAGCCGCCGGTCATGCTGCCAGCTTTTTCTAGGAGGTCTCCTTGTAAGGTAACCATCCTGTATTTTCCTTGACCTATTTTTTTGGCCTCTTCAAGGTCTGCCACCACTAGGGTGTTGGCTAGCACGAACTGAAAGATGGATTGGTAGCGTGGATCGTAGGTGACGTGGTCTATTGCTCTTTTGATGCCAGGTGGTGGCGCCTCTATTTTGGGCGGCTTGATCTTGTTTAGGGGTAGGAAGGTAGCCACGCCTAGTTTTCTTTCTCGTAGGAAGCGTATGCAGTTCTTGGCTATGCTGTCTGTCTCCACCACAATACTAGTGAGTCGTGCTCCTGCTGCCACTTCTAAGGCTATGGTGTGTTTGCCCTCTACTTCGCCTAATTCTCCTACCGTGCCTATGACACCTTGGACTTGTTCTTTGATTTTCTTGGCTAAAACATCCACATTTGCTGCGCGGAACTCTGCTTGCTTCACTTCTAAGGCTCCTAATTCTTGTTTGGCTTCTTGGACTTTTTGTTTGATCTTGCCTAGCTCGCCTGCTTCTTTGCTGTCCCGATTTAGGAGTTCGTTTAATTCTTTGACGGCTCGTTTGAAGGTCTCTTTTTGTGTTTTGAGGCTTGCCAGCTCTTCTTTGTGTTTGGAGAGCATGTCTTTGTAGGCTTCTTCTTGCTGTTCGATGGTTTGGATTTGGTATTCTGCTCGATCCTTGTCTCGTAGCGTTTGTTGTTGCGTCTCTCGAAGTTCGTGCACTATTGTTTGTAGTTTTTCGAGTTCTTTGTCGATCTCTTCTATCTGGATTTCTGTTTCGTGCGCAGAGTCTAGACCTTTTGCTTTCTTGAACTTTTCGAGCTTGTCTTCTGCGGCCTTGAGTTGGAGTGCTACCTCGTCTCTTTGTCCTTCTTTGGCTTTTTTCTCTGTCTCTACTTCTTGGGTTCGGTTTTCTGAGCTTTTGAAGGTCTCTTTGATCTCTTGTTGTTGTTTACTCAGTTTTGTTATGGTTTCGCGTAACCCTTGGATGCGTTCTTTGTTGGTGGCTAGCCCTACTTTCAACACTTCTATGCGTTGTTGTAGCTCTGCTGCCTCCACCTCGCCTTTGCTTTCGATGTCTTTATTGAGGACGTTGAGCTGTTCTTTGGTGATGCTGATCTCATTCCCTATCTTGCTTGCCTTTTCTCGTAGTTCTCCTATTTTCTTCTGTATGCCCTGACTTCGCTCTTTCAACTTTGTTCTACTCTTCTCTTTGGTGTTGTATTGCTTATGCAAAAGACTGGCTTTGAACACTTTGACCTTGTCAGCAGTATCTTTGTAGATGATGGCTTGATCTCTCTCCTTTTTGAGTTCTCTAAGATGTCCTTGTCGTTCTTTCAATACTATCTCTGCTTCGTTCAATCTTTGGTCTACTTTGGCTAATTCCTTTATGGCTTGTAGTTTTTTCTCTTCATAAACGCCGATGCCGGCTATTTCCTCAACAATCTGTCTCCGGTCTACGGGATTCATCTCTACTAGTCTAGTGATGTCTCCTTGCATGATGATGTTGTAGCCGTCTGGGTTTATTTTTGCGGTTCTCAACAATTCTAGCACTTCTTGTCTTGTCACCGTACCATTGTTGATCTTGTACTTGCTTGCTCCATCCTTTCTGACCGCTCTTGTTACTTTGATTTCCTTTTCTTCAAAGGGGAAGAACTTTTGTTCGTTGTCAAAGAAGATGCTTACCTCTGCGCTGTTGGCGGGTTGTTTAGTTTTGCCCCCATTATAGATGAGGTGGGCGCTTTTTTCTGCGCGTAACTGTTTTGAGCTGCTTTTGCCTAGCACAAAACAGATGGCGTCTGCTACATTGCTCTTTCCAGATCCATTAGGTCCTAGGACGACAGAGAACTTCTTGTCAAACACTAGTTCGGTGCGCTTGGCAAAGCTTTTGAAGCCTTCCATCACGAGTTTGGTTATTCTCGTGCCTTTAAGTTCTTGAGCCTGTGCTTCCACGACTAAACCGCAAGAATTGAGCTATATAATGCTATCTGTTCCTTCTACCACGCACACCAAAGAGGCCTATCGTGGCGGACAGACTTTGTAGGCTTAGTAAGAGTGTACATATCGCGAACAACCACATCAGGTTGGTGTCAGATAGTGCTTGGGACAAGTCTCTACTCAGTTTGATCGTGTCTAGTTGTTGGAGTAGGAATAATACGAAGAGTATGAGGCCTCCTACGCCCAGCATGAGGCTTGTGGACTCTATTTTTTCTGGCATGAGTTTGCGCAACAGTTGGCTTATTTAAAACTGTCGAGACTTTGTTGTTTTTGGGCGGCAATCATTTTCTTGTAGGGAGCCCAGCTTTTTCTGAATATTGCAGGATGCTTGTCCCAGTATTTTTCTAAGAACGCCTTGGTTTTTGGGTCTGATGGGTAGCCATTGCCAAAGTCTATCCCTACCTTTTTTTTCAGCTCTTCTATCGCGTCATCTCTTGTTACTTTAGCAATAATACTCGCTGCGGACACTTCTGGATGGTTCAAGTCCGCTTTGTGCTCGAATAGTATGTGCATGCTCTTGTCCTCTACCCTTGCCTTGACGTAGTCTCCCCATGCCTCTCTGTTGGGGCTAGGACAGTCAACCACGGCTTGTTTGGGTTTGAGCTTGTTGAGGATTATTGCTACCTTTTCTGCCTCTAACCAGTTCAGATTGCTCTCTCCTAAGACTGCAGCATCGATCTCTTCTGGAGGGATGCTCACACAGAACCATTCGTGTTGTTTTTTTAGTTTAGGCGCTAGCTCTCTTCGCTTTTCGTCTGTGAGTAATTTGCTGTCTTGGACTCCGAGTTGTATGAGTGCTTCTTTGTCGTGCGTTTTCAACCCGCACATGACTAGGGGTCCTATGGCTGGCCCTCTTCCTGCCTCGTCAATACCGCAGTACATAGTGGTGTGCTTCTTCACTACTATATCAAGGTTGGCAAAGCCTTTTTAAACTGTGTTCCTTTCTTTCTAGTTAGCGGAGTGGGGAAGTCTGGAGTTCCCGGGGGGCTCATAACCCTCAGGTCGTTGGTTCAAATCCAACCTCCGCTACTTTTATTCCATTCCTAGAACATCGCGTACATACCCTCGCCGTATTAAATCAGGTCCGCGACCCAATTCATACGATCGGAAGAGTTTTGCTGCTGCTTTTTCTAAACTTCTGGCTCCGAACGAGCTTTCCTCGCAATAGTCTATAACTGCATTCTTGGCAGCCTCGGTCATCTTTACTGCTCGTTCCTTCGTTCCCTTCGCAGCCCTGAAGGTTCTTGCAAACTCACCATATGGGTTTCCCATAATCTTGACATAATCGAGCCGCGTGAGTGGTTCTGTTGCTTCTATTTGGGCGATCCTTCCTATGAGTTGTTCATGGACGCCGAACTCGATGAGGTCCTCCTCGGTGATGCGTGTGTCTACTTCAGGTTGACGATGAAAACCTATGCCGCCCATTTGCCGGGCCTCCGCTATCTCTTCCAACCCGTCGAAGGATCCTGTGAGGAAGAAGACCATGTCGTGCGTCCTTCTATCATACACTTGGGCACCGCTCAACCAAGGGATGAGCTCCACCTGGACGTCTTGCGCTGATCCATACACTCGGACGAGTTTGTCAAGTTCATCCAAATGTACCGCGGCGTGTGTATCCTCTGCCGGAATCTGTTGGAAAATATCAACGAGATTCTCCCCCACAAGTCCTGCCTCGCTCTTTCCTGTTAAGGGGAACTGGTAGTAGGGTATGCCGGAAGCCTCGCATGCACACTGGATGGTGTGCGTCTTGCCGGTACCCGTCCTGCCTCGTATAAGGGTGTTAAGTTTGGGTTTTTTACCACCGTTCATGCGATGAAATTGTCGTTGTATGGCAACCGCTACGGCTTCCTTTACGTCTCTCTGCCCGCGCACCTTCATATTGAGGTCGTTCATGAGCTCTGACGCGGTCATGATCTGTCGGGTCTCTGGAAGAGAGAGCGCACTCTTTTTTCTTATCTTCGTCTTGCGTTTTAAGGCCACAGTGGGGCGTTTGTTGTCGCGTAAGCTATAAAGCATTCCGCATCATTTTTAAACTACCCTTGCTCTTATACTCCTATGCCGCGGTGGCGCAGTTCGGTTACCGCGTGAGATTGCTAATCTCATTTCCTTCGGGATTCCCCGGTTCAAATCCGGGCCGCGGCGTACTTTTTTAAACTCCACTCATACGTTATAGATATGCATACTGTTGTAGTGGTTGGGCATGGTCGGGATGATGGTCTCCTTTTGGAGAGCATGGCTCGTGATGTGGGTGCGCGTACTGCTAGCTTAAGAACGTGGAATGACACGCAAGAATACATTGATACAGGAAGGCCTGCAGATTTATACTTAGTAAATGACTTGTTAGATGCCAACGGAGAGCAGGGAGCAGAACTTATTGGGGATGTCTTGCAGTTGTGCCCAGAAACAAGATGTATGATTGTTTCAGACTATCAAACAGAACAAGAACTCGCCGCAACACAAGGTGCCATACCTGGCTTTGGTAAGAGAGAATCACGCGATAACATCAAAGCAAAGATCAAAGATGCCTTAGCGTAAGCCTTTTATACCGCAACACTTCTCATTTTCTCATGAGCGTAGGATTGAATAAGCCTGGAGATCTTAGAAACGAAGTGAACAAGCTTGATGAAGCAGCTCGTGTTGTAGACACGCCTGGCCCTACAGAAGGTCAGAAAGTGAAGAGTCTGGCAAAGCAAGGACTTTTCTGGATCGTTATCGCTATCGTTGCTTTAGCTGTAATGTACTATTTTGCCAAACCGTTTATTGCAGACTTAGGACTCTTGTAACAATTCAGCGGTTGTCTTTGGCTTGAACTCTACCACTTGAGAAGATGCACACATAGGACACATGTTTGGCATCTCTTTTCTCATAAACGTGTAGTGGCAGTGCATGCAATAGAATCTTTCTTTGGTCATTAAGAATCCCAAGAACCACTCATATTTATAGGTTACGTTGAGAAGTACGCCACACAGTACTCTACCGCGCCTCGTTCGTCATCCACGCAACTCTTTACCTCGGGGAATGAGCAGAAGTTTACAGGAGCAGCTAAAACATCATTTTCTGCAGCAAAATCTTCATATAATTGTTGTGCGTTGTTCACGATGCATTCTCCGTCTATGGTGTCGAAGACTGCAACCTTGTACCCGGTCGTGTTGCCCTGCAGGTTGAAGCCGACAAGGCCTACTGCTAGCAATCCTACCACTAAAAGCACGATGCTTGCGTGATGCTCGCTCATACCGCAAACCTCAGTCTCCAAGCTTAAATACTTTTCCCAAGCTTTTTTAAATCCAACCGTGTACGCGCGTCTATGAGGTGGTTGTTATTCTTGTTACTCGTGCCAGGCGTCTTTGCCATGGAGGCAGACTTGTTTACGAGAAGCCAGGCAAACATCGACATCAACCTTACCGGATCGGTAAGCGTAGAGACCGAAGGCTACGGACGCCTAGACTTTTTGACCGTAGACTTGGCTTTCGTTCCTAAGAATGATGTAGGGCAGTTAGTGACTTCCTTAGTCCCCAACCGTCCAGCCCAGGTCTTCACGGACAAGATCCAGTACACGTGGGACAATCCGAAAGAGAAGGATTTTGAGTACGGTGCTGCAGCAAGCGTTCAAACTTCCAGCTTTGGCAAGGTCTACAGCCCTGTGCCTTTTCCTTTTGACATCCGTAAGGTGCCAGTAAAGTTCCGTCAATACCTCAAACCTACGGATTTGGTGGACAGCAACCATCCTGCTGTCCAAGAGATCGCACGTGAGTTACGCGAGGGTGAGACAGAGATGTGGAGTTTGGTGAGCAAGAGCGCCATCTGGGTTAGGGACAACGTACAGTACAATCTTTCCACCCTAAACGTTCCTGCATCAAAATCTTCTTCATGGGTGCTCAGCACCAGAAGTGGGGTGTGCGCAGAACTCACCACGCTATTTGTGTCGTTAATGAGAAACATGGGCATCCCTGCACGCTTTGTGAGCGGAGTGGCCTACACCAACTCTGATCTCTTCCCCCTCAAATGGGGCGGTCACGCATGGGCCGAGGTATTCTTCCCTGACTATGGATGGATACCGTTTGACGTCACGTTTGGCGAGTTCGGCTGGATCAATCCAGGTCATGTAAAAACCTTAACGAGTTTGGATGCTAGCGATCCTAGTACAAGGTTTAAGTGGAGAGGGACAGGAGTCCAACTGCGTCTCAAACCCTTAACCATACAAGCAAGCGTTCGCAGCCGCGGACCAAAGGATCCTCCGTTTGTGGATCTAAAAATGAGAGTTGCCAAGAACCAAGTAGGTCCGGGATCCTACAGTCTTTTAGTGATCGATATCGAAAACAAGCTCAACATCTACCAAACCATAGAGTTAAGCCTTGCTAAAGTGAAAGAACTACGACCCTTAGCAAAGAGCAAGTACGCCATCCTTCCTCCTAGAGGCAAGAAAACCGTGTTCTGGGCAGTCCAAGTGTCTGAAGAGCTTCTGAAAGGCTTCCAATACGCCGTACCCTTGTACGTGTACACCGCGCATAACGAAACAGTAACTACGACGCTATCTGCCTCAGAAGAAGGCTATGTGTACGGGTTTAATGACATTGCCAAAGAACAAGCCCTATTGAAAGAAGAGACAGACAAGAAGTTGAGCAGCGACGTGCAGTTCACCTGTATCCCCGAAAAGCCTTTCGTGTACAAGTATGAGACTACATCCGTCAAGTGCACCTTCATCAATCCCAACCCGCTAGAGGACATGAGCCTGTGCTTGCAACAGTGCGTGCCATGGAAAGGAACACTCATGAGTGTTCCCTTATACTTCACCAAAGCAGGTTTCCAAGAAATCACTGCCACGTTAAGGGGAGATACGGTGACGAGAAGTGCTCGCATCATGATGGAGATGTTAGACACGCCCGCCATCACCGTGCAAGACCTCTCACCACCTGCCGAAGTTAAGTTTTCTGAACAAGCAGACTTTGCCTTAACACTTCAAAAAGAAAGCTTTGCCAAGCCAGAAAATGTTAACGTGGTGCTAAGCTGGTCTGGACATTCCCAAGTGATCGAGATAGAAAAGTTGGGCGTTGATCAACCCTTACTGTTCACGATTCTTGGAGAAAGCTTGAACAGGAAAAGAACCCTGCTCAACCTAGGTATCACCTGGGAAGACAAGAACGGCAAGCAGTACGAACACAACGACAAATTCTTAGTCCATACTACAGATGTCAAATTCTACCAACACATCCTCCTTTTCTTCCGCGACTTCTTCAGAAGTGTGGGTGAAGTGTTTAGCTAACCAACTTTATAAGTGACGACTGACCCTTCCCTGCATGGGACTATCTGTGGCCAAGTTTGGAGGCAGCTCACTGTCTACCGAACAAAAAGTTCGTTGGGCAGCAAAAGTTGTGGCGGCAGATGAAGACCGAAGAATAACAGTGGTCAGCGCTGCAGGCACGAGCGAAGAACACCAAATAAAACTCACCGACGATTGTTACTCTCTAGCTGCTGAATCTGATACTGTACTAATGACCCAGAAGACGGGGGCGATTATTGAGCGGTACCAAGCAATCTACCCAGACCAGAAAATGGACAAGATAAAGAAAGATCTAGAGTCGCGTCTGGGTGTTAGCTTTCCTACTCGCGCCCTCAGAACAGAGGCGATCGCTGCATGGGGAGATGAGGCACAAGCAAAACTGTTTGCGGAATTAACCGGACGGACATATGTTGATCCTGCTAATTTTTTGAGGGTGGCCGAAGTACGTGGTCGCATCGTTGTACTTCCAAAGAGCTATGATATGATGCAGACGTATTTCCGTGAAGGCTAGTTTGTCGCGCCAGGATTTTCGGGTCGTACTGAAGATGGAATCATACGGACTCTCGGCAGAAGTGGCTCTGACCGTTCACAGATGGAAATCGGCGCAGGATTAAGCGCCGAGGTATGTGAAAATTTTACAGACCAACTGGGAGTGTTCACTGCAGATCCCAGAATAATTGAACAAGCCTCACTTATTCCAGTAATAACTTACGATGAGATGAGAGACCTTGCCCTGGGAGCGGGTGTCATCCACGCCCAAGCCCTCCACCCTGTAAAAAAGAAAGGCATCCCTGTTCACGTTCGCAGCGCAAGCGAAACCAACCGACAAGGAACTCTAATCGTGTATGATCGTCAGGTAGACCCTGAACGGCCTGTTGTAGGTGTGTCATACAAGTCTGGTTATTGTTCGGTGGACGTCTCCCAAGATGGCATGAACGATGCTGTTGGTGTGTTTGCAGACGTGGCAGGTGTTTTCAAACAGCAAGGAATCTCTATCGAGTTTCCTCCAGCGGGCATTGATGACTTTTCAATGGTGTTCCATCAGGACCAACGGAAAGGGCCTGAAGCAGTAAATGATCTGTATCGTGCCCTTGCCCGAGATGGATTACTAGAAATGGACGACATCGCATTTCAAGAAAACCTCGCCTGTGTGGTGGTGGCAGGTAAAGGACTCAAAGGTAGACAAGGAACTCTTGCTGAGATCATGGGAAAGTTGCGTGACGAGCAAATCAACGTGCGTTTTGTCTCCCAAGGACCTAAAGAACGATGCATCGTGGTAGGCACGAACGCAGACAAAGGCGTCCAGGCCTTCAAAGCACTCCACGCACTCTACCTCGAGTAAAGGTATCTTTATAAACTTAGTACGCCAAGCTGGCTACATGAAAGTCGTTCCCGACACTAGCGCATTGATCGAATGCTACCTCAGTAGGGAGGCGGTCAAGCTAAAGGTGAAAGAGATACTCATACCTGAAGCAGCCCTAGCAGAATTAGAACACCAGGCCAACAATGGAAGAAGTACGGGATATGTTGGTGTTGAGGAAGTAAAAAGAATTTATGATATTGCACAGAAAAAAGGCATAGCAATCAAGTATGGCGGAAGAAGACCATCTTCCTTTGACATCGACCGAGCAAAAAGTGGGGAAATCGACGCAGCAATACGACAATTAGCGTATGATGAAGACGCAACCCTAGTGACTGGAGATGTAGTACAAGCAAAAGTGGCAGAAGCCAAAGGCATCAGCGTCATCTTTGTCACCAAAGAAGACAGGTCCAAGAAGTTGTTGTTAGATGAGTACTTCGACAAGGACACCCTGAGCGTTCACCTACGAGAAATGGTACCGCCAAAAGCTAAGAAAGGAACGCCAGGCAACGTAGACATGGTAGACATCAAGAAAAAACCTTTAACTCATACAGAAGTCAAAGACGTAGCAAAAGAGCTCATCGAAGAAGCGAGAACCCGACACGGTGCTTTCGTAGAAATAGAAAGGCCAGGCAGCACCATCATAAGTTTAGCAGGTTATAGAATTGTAGTGTTGAAGCCTCCCTTCTGCGACGGATGGGAAGTCACCGCCGTAAGACCCGTACGCCACCTCTCCTTTGAAGACTACAAACTATCAGACAAATTACGAGGAAGAATAGCAGAACAAGCAGAAGGCATCCTTATTGCAGGCGCACCCGGAGAAGGAAAAAGTACCTTTGCCCAAGGGCTAGTAGAAGAGTACGCCAAACAAAACAAAGTGGTGAAAACAGTAGAAGCGCCAAGAGATTTAGTTTTACCAGACACAATCACACAGATGGCAGCTTCTTTGGGAAGCCCAGAAGAGTTACACGACATACTACTCCTATCCAGACCAGACTACTCGCTCTTTGACGAGATGAGGAATCCTGCAGACTTCGGATTGTATGCAGACTTACGTCTAGCAGGAGTAGGAATGATAGGGGTGGTGCACGGCACCAATCCCTTAGATGCCATCCAACGGTTTATCGGAAAGATAGAATTAGGAGTGATACCGCACATCATTGACACTGTCGTGTTCATCAAAGGCGGGCAAGTGGCAAAAGCACTCAGCGTCAGCATGCAAGTCAAAGTTCCTTCAGGCATGACAGAAGCAGATCTAGCACGACCTGTAGTTGTTATAGAAGATCATGAAACAGGGGCGGCGCAAGCAGAAATCTACAAATACGGTGAAGAAACAGTAGTGGTGCCGGTAAGCGCAGCAGCACAAGGCTCACCCATGGAAGAACTAGCAGCCAACCAAATCCAACAACAACTCCAAAAATATCACGACAACATACGTGTGGAAGTAAGCAATAACAGAGCAACCGTCTACGCACCATCAGGAATAGTGGGAGACATCATTGGCAGAGAAGGGAAAAACGTACAAAAACTGGAGAAACAAATAGGGATGCGGTTGGACATACGCGAAACCGAACCCACACACGGAGACGCATTATCATACCGACACACTATCGGGCATAAAAACATAGAATTCTTCCTCCAAGGACACCAAGGAAGAAGAGTAAACATACAAGTAGATGGAGAGTTCGTCGCAGCAGTCGCCATCTCCAGCAAAGGCATCGTACGCATCAAGAAAAACAATGTTTTGGGCAGAACCATCATGGACGCACTCAAACACCACGTGGAGATAAGCTTTAACGAAAATGATTAGCATGCAAGACTTGAGAGAGAACCCTGCAGCCTACAAAGCAGACTGCGAAAAACGCCACAAGCCACAACTAGCCGCATTAGTAGATGAAGTTCTAAAGTTAGATGAAAACTGGAAGGAACACAAGAAAAAAACCGATGACTTACGAGCAGAACGAAACAAAATAAGCAAAGACATCAACACACAAAAGAAAGCAGGAGGAGATGTTGAGGCGTTGTTACAAAAAGCCAAAGACATACCTGCCCAAATACAACAGATAGAACAAGTACAGAACGATTTACACGAAAAAATCAACGTCATACTAAGGAAACTACCCAACCTCATGCACGAAAGCGTGCCAGAAGGAAAAACAGAAGCAGACAATCCTGAAATAAGAAAGTGGGGCAAGCCCAAAAAAGGAAAAGGAGAGAACCACGGCGAGTGGGCAGAGGCACACGGCCTGGCAGACTTCGACACGGCCGCAAAAGTTTCTGGCGCAGGCTTCAACTACCTCAAAGAAGAACTCGCACTACTAGACATAAGCCTACAACGGTACGCCATAGACTTCATGCGCAAACAAGACTTCAAATTAATGGAAGTACCCATGATGTTAAGACAAGATGCCTATGCCGCCACCACCCCTATGGAAGACTTTGAAGACGTCATGTACTCTGTAGGCAAAGAGCACTATCTCATTGCTACCGCAGAGCATCCCTTAATGGCACAATTCTGGAATAAGACCGTAAGCGGCAATGAGTTACCACTAAAAATTGTGGGCGTGAGCCCCGCATGGCGAAAAGAGATAGGTAGTAGGGGTGTAGACACTAAAGGTCTGTTCAGAATGCACCAGTTCAACAAAGTAGAACAAATAGTCGTGTGCAAACCCGACGAAAGCTATGACTGGTTTGAAAAAATGCAAGGCTACACCGAAGAGATGGTCAAAGAATTAGGCATACCCTATCGCGTTATCGAAATCTGCAGCGGAGATCTAAGCATCAAGAACGCAAAACAGTACGACATCGAAGCATGGTTCCCCCGCCAGGACAAGTATGCAGAGATAACCTCTGCAAGTAATTGTACGACCTGGCAAGCACAACGACTAAACTTCAAAGCAAGCATGAACAACCAAAAAATAACTCCCCACACATTGAACAATACGGCATTAGCCACCTCAAGAATCATGGTCGCCATCCTAGAAAACTTCCAAAACAAAGACGGCAAGGTCGACATCCCCAAATGCCTCCACAAGTACACTGGTTTTAAGCAGATGGGGTAATGTTTTTAAGTCGGGCAATCCTACCGATCTCATGCCTGATGCCACGGCTACCTTACTAAAGGCCGACCCAACTTTGGACATTTCTCACCTAACAGACTCAGAACAAGAACAGGCAATTCTCGCAGCTGCGAACGATTTAGCTGGGAATCACTCTGATGAGGCAAAACTAGCAGCCATAAGTCTCTACGGAAGAGCCGGTGCAACAGACACGCTGGCAGAATTTGGAACATCACTATTTCAAGAAGGGTCTGTGGACATTGGAATGCAAGCGTTCAGGCGTGCCGACCAGGTCGTGCCTGTTGACTGTTACGCGGCCGCAGCAAAGCTCAACGAAGAAACATTCCGAACAGTCCTGAATAGAAATCAATACATTCCCGCGGACAACTTCCGAAACGCGTTGTCGCTCTACGAGTCTGCCCGTGACCTCGAGGCTATCAAACAGATGGTACTCGTTGCCGCTAGAGCCACTCCCCGGGACTCAAAATTCTTTTCGTTCGACCTATTCGAGGTCCTCAGAGAAATAGAATCTCCTGATGTGTATCTGATGGCAGGCGATGCACTGGCCGAGGATAACGATGTCGAAGGATCTGAATCCCTATACATGGAGGCCTTTATTCGAGATCAACCTGAAGCGCGATCGCGACTAGCAGATCTTGCCACCACACACTGGAGAAACGACCGACCCTTCCGAGCGCTCTACTTACATGATCGGTTGAATAACCGGCCCTCAGACGCCTTCATTCGCACTCAGGCAGACGGATACTTTGAAAAAGGGCTGTTAGATCAAGGAGTGGGGGTGTATGATGCTCTTAATGAGCCTGTACCTGATGAGAATTACGCTAAGGCTGCCAAGGCACTTGTTGAGAAATGGGGGTCCCATCCTTCCAGGCGCTATCGCCTGCCAGGCCTACTCGTGACCGCTGCCCGTTGCTACGACATTGCAGGGGATGAAACCATGGCAAAGCTCACCAGGGTTGTCCTGCGTTCCAACAGACCAGGAAGACTACAGCGAATGGCTGATGGCGTGAGAGCACTCAATGCCAAGCGTAAATACTAGCTACCACTTCTCTTGTTGCAACATCGCACCGATAATGGCATAGCCTGCCAGATCTTTCCAACTGTCCTCGACGCTTTCGTCAACGCTTGCCTCTACCTTGTCAAAAAGCAACGTACGCAGGCGTTCTACCTTGTCGCTTGATCGAATGACGACGCCCATGCTGCCAAACTTGCGAATGTTGGCCTCTCCATATCGCTTATTCTTCTCTATCAACAACTCCCGAATGGATGAGAGTGTTTCGTCTAAGATGGCAATGTCCATAATCTTACCATGTTATACTTCCTTATAACCATATCGATGCGCCACAATAACCTTTTAATACGCAGACCCCCTAGCAAAGCCCATGCTCTTCGATGACATGCTCAAAGCGGACGAAAGCTTGTTCAAAAACGAACACGCCCTAGACCCTGAATGGGTTCCCAAACTTCTTCCCTTCAGAGACCACCATCAAAGAGCCATAGCAGACTGCATCAAGCCAGTTCTCCTCGGAAGGAACGGAAGGAACGCCTTTGTTTCTGGAGCTCCAGGCATTGGCAAGACCGCAGCAGCCAGATGGGTGCTAAGAGACCTAGAAGAGTCTGACCACGGAGAAAAAGTAGAACTATTCTACCTAAACTGCTGGCAAAAGAATACTACGTTTAAAGTATACGTAGAAATGTGCGCACAGTTCGGCTACGCATTCACCCAGAACAAAAAATCAGAAGAATTGTTCGACATCATCAAAGAAAAATGCAACAAACGCGGTGCAGTATTCATCTTCGACGAGGTAGACAAGGCAGAAGACACAGACTTCATCTACTCCTTACTTAATGACATCTTCAACAAGAGTTTAGTCCTCATAACAAACGAGCCAGACTGGATCAACACCATGGAAGACCGAGTCAAAAGTAGGTTGTTGCCAGAAACCATCTCCTTCAAGGCCTACACTCCTGAAGAAACCAAACAAATACTCAAACAAAGACTAGAATTTGCCTTTGTGCCAGACGCTGTAACGCCCGAAAGCTTTGACATCTGCTGCACAGCAGCAGGAAAAGTCTCAGACGTCCGAGTAGGCCTACACTTACTACGCCAATCCGGATTGATAGCAGAAGATGAAAGCTCCAAGAAAGTCCTCCCCACCCATGTAGAGAAGGCCATACTCAAACTGCCTGCCTTTAGCCCCAAAAAACCAGAAGCCCTAGAAGAGGATCAAAAACTAGTTCTCGAAGTGATCAAAGCAAAAGAACACGGCAAGATCGGAGATCTTTTTGATGCCTACAAAGCCAAAGGAGGCGAGGGACAGTACAAAACCTTCCAAAGAAGAATAGACTCTTTATCAAGGTCAGGCTACATTTCTGTAGAAAAAGTCACCAACCGTGAAGGCAACACCACTATGATCCGTGCAACCAAGAAGTTGACGGATTACTGATTTCTCGACGAGAAAACGTCGTACGTACTTTCTAATATAAGCCACTGGACACTGGACATGGCCGCGTGACGCATATAAGGATGATAGTTCTCATGGTGTATGAGGTGATTAAAAAATGAGTTTCGTACAACCGAACCACGACATTGAACCAGCATCATTTGAGGCACGATTTATGGCCCAAATGTTGCGAGTAACCAGGGAGGTGCAAGAATGAACGACATCTATGACAGATACGACATGGCCATGGAAGACGACGAGGACTCGCCTGAGAACGCTGCTGAACAAGCGTTTATGGTGGGTTGGCTCGCTGCAGACCCCTTTGATTAATGTTTGTTTTTGAATTGGAGGAGCTGGAGCAGCTTTCCGAGACACAGGAGGACCAGTTCTGGTGGTATGAACTGGACTCCCCTGTGGAGCTCGAAACAAGGCACATTCGCATCCAGACCCCTCCTAACATTTTAGTCTTCAAAGGTCCTTACAAACGCTCCTCAGTCCAACAACTGGTCTTCTCCGGCGGTAATGAGCGACAACGCAACCAGTTTGTCTGCTCAATTATCCAGCGAGAACACGTTGAAAATGGTATGGTGGTTCTTGAAAAGGTTCCCTTTCTCTCTCTAGAAGACACGCTCAAGGTCTACAGAAGAATTGTTGGCAAGTCTTATGAAACGGTGAGAACGTCTGATCTAGATGTTATCGATGATGGCTATCCCTGGCCAGATACACGGTCGTAGAAAGGTTTAAATATCTATTACGTAAAAAGATATCTGAAGGTGGAAAAAAATATTCGACGAGGAGTTGTATTGGAACGGCAAGATGCTTGTATTTACTTGGCACTTCAAGAAAGAATACGAGGCACTAGGCAAACCCTTAGAGTTTGTGTTAGAAATACTACAACATGGCAAACATCACCTTGTGTCCAAGAGACAGAACAAGTACAACGTGCTCTTTTCTTACCAAACTCGACATCTTTGTCTATCCTACGTGGAGCACGAGCAAATCATCCTTATCCACCTAAAACCAATTAGAAAATGAAAAAATTCATCCAAACATGCTACAAATGTGAGGCTAAGGTAAAGGCAGCTACGGTCAACAAAGAAGGAGTGCGGCTTCGCTGTCTCCGCTGTCCAAAGTGTGGAGAGGAGTATTTCACCTCGAGTGAGCTCATTAAGTATGATATTCTAAAGGGCAAGCGCAGCCTGGTGAGGAAATTCGGCCAGCTTGGTGATTCTGTAATCATGCGCGTTCCGCAAAAAATACTGAAAGATCTTGGTGTGAAGCCTGGAGACTATGGTGTGTTTGAAGAAAGAAAAGATGGCATCTTTATCAAAACGTATTCTGCAAAGGAAATAAGGATCTAGATCTTAAACCCGGGTTTGTAGCGGTAGTTGTAGCCTGTTACTCTGCTACCAAAGTATCTTCCTGGTCCTCTAGGGTTGTTAGGAACGTCAAGTCTTCTTGTGGGGGTTGAGTCTCTGTTGATTAATCTCTCTCCAACGCTTGCTACGGCATCTTCTCCGTCATACACTCCGCCATACGTAGTGTCACATCGAATAAGATAGACTAGGCCTGGCCGTATAGGCGAGGTGGCAAGCACTTTCTCTGGGAATGGCTTGCTTCGTATGTTTCTGTTTCCAGGAACGTAGGTTAGGAATTCGGTAGAATGACCTCCGCCTCGTGCGATGCTGCATCCTTTGAGTGTTTCATAAGCACGCATACCTTGCTGTCCAGCTCGTGAAGGCACGGCGGTTAGACTTCTTCCGAGTATCTCAATGCTAAAGCTTCCCGGATCATCTCCTGCGAACGTAAACGTTGATCGCTTTCCACAACGAGCCACATACACATTACCTGCGGTTAGCGTGTGGGTAATGGGTGCGTGTGTAAGAGTAGAAAGGTCGAGAGTTCTTCTTCGATCGTTTTGGCTTTCACTAGGAACGTCGAGCACGTCGCAACCGGTAAGTTGCATGAAGGCAAGCACGCTGACATTGTCTACTACAGGCACGCTGAAGAAGTTATCCCCTTCGATGAACTTCATTTCGAAGGTTCCTCTTTTTGTCCCATCAATAAGTTTTATCTCCTTTTCGAGCACGTTGTTGCCGTGGTCGCTTTCGAGGATAGCGCCTCTAGGTCGTAGGCCTTGTCCTTGGATAGGGTTGATGGTAACTCTGATCTTGAAATCGTGTTGTACTGGTTTCCTGCATATATCTGGTAGGCCGTATTTGAGTCCAGAGATGAAGCTGGTCATTTTTACTTTCTCACCAGGTGCAATCTTTGTGTAGCGCATGCTTCTTGCTGTTCTTGTGGCGTCAGGATTGCCGAAACCTCCACCAACACTCTGGCGTATTCGGCAGCTGCTAAGATCTCTACTGTCAATCTCGAAGTCTATGCGTAGGTTCCCCTTCATCCATCCTCTGCCAACGTTTTGGATTTCTACATCGATGGCTTCTAGTGTTGAGTATCTTGGGAGTTCGTCAGGAACGAATATTTTTGTGACCACCATGTCTGGTAATAGAAGATTAGTGTTTGTGTATACTTGGTTGCGCTGGTAGGATTCGGGACCTTTGTGGCGCTCGTAGTTTGCCGTCTGGCCTATAGTGCTTCCTGCTAGTGCAAAGAGGATGAGACATACGGCTCCTAACCGTGTTGCGGTACGCGGGTCCATGGTGTGTCTTTGTGTAAGTGCTTATTTAAACCTTTAGTAGGTTTCTACAGACTTCTCCTTAGGGACTTCCCCTTGTGAAGCAGTATTAGACTGGGCGAACATGCTAGAAAACGCGTTAGCACTTTCCTCGCTAGGTTCGTTGGAAGCTAGGACATGCCCGCCAAGTGATTGTAAGAGTTGGACAGCTCTCTGGATATCTTCCTCGCTGTCTTTGGTAGTATCAATTTCTATGCGCATACGACTAAATGCTTGGTAGTATTATATATCAATTGAGTACGTACTATCACATGTCGCCCTTTCCTCGGTGCCAGCCAAGGTGTTCTGAGAGTTTAGAGTTGTTACGATAGGTAAGTCCCACGTTGACGACAAGTAAGGCGGTCATGACTTCCTCAAATCCTAGACTTCCCCCAACTGCTTTGCGCAATACCTCTATGGTTATCCAAATCACAAAGGCCAAAAACAGCCAATACACGATCGAATGTTTCATGTCAGCATCAACCTCATAAACCACAGTATGAGTGCGATCAATAATGCAAGCATCGCCCAGTCTAGAGGTTCCTTTGGCATGCTACGCTCATCGCAAGAATCTTTTATATGCGTTTCGAATCCCTTCCGGAAGATTTCCGGATTATCCGACGGTAGCAAACCCTTCACTCGTCGCTTTCCTCACGTCAAACGCTTCTGGACCTGCGGCAATCATGCCTTTACTGGTGAATCTTAGTTGGGGCACGGTTACGCCTTCGATGTCTGCAGTCGTAAGCCACTCTTGGAGGGGTTGGTCTTGCTGCAAGCCTGTGATTATCAGTTTTGCAGCGTCATAAGCTGGCGCTGCACTAGGTCCTGTGGGTGGTTGGCCGTGTTTTTTTGTGAAACGCTCAACAAACCCTTTGTGGGCTTCTGTTTCCTTGGGGTACGGGTGGTATACGCCTCCTTGATATGCTAGCTGCCATTCTAGCATGGTTTCGCTCTCTGTTTGGTGGCCTAAGAAGAGAGGAATATCTAACCCGAGCTCTTGTGCTTGTTTCATGAACGGGAGCAAGGTTTCATCTGACGTAAAGGCAACGTACACAGCATCGGCTTGTTCCTTGATCTTTAGCAATATCGTTCTGAAGTCTTGGACTTGGTTGCTGGCAGCAAAGATTTCGAGTTCTTCTGCTGTCTCCTTTTCGAACAAATCTTTTTGGAAGGTGGCCCATGTGTTGAGGTTGTACACGACTGCTATGTTGTCATGTCCTTGGCTTGTTACAAAAGAAGATATTTTTTGTACTGCTGAGATATCGCTATACCACGTCGAGAACAAGTAGGGGTAGTTTACTGTTGCTTCTACTCCTTCGGATATGCTGGGGGAGATCATGACCTTGCCATGTCGTTGTGCCAAGGGCGCAACAGCTGCGGTGTCTTCATCCCACGTAGGTCCTATGATGGCTGCTACGTTATCTAAGGTGATGAGTTTGGTGGCTGCGGTTACGGCAACCGTTTGGGTGGTGTGAGTGTCTTCAGGGATCAACAAGAAATTGCCCCCTTCTGCATTAGCTTCTTCGATGGCTAGTTGTACGCTCTTCAGTTCATCTGCTCCCCAACTCTCACCTCCTCCAGTAAGCGCAAACAATCCTCCTATCTTTATCGTAGGCTCTGTGGTCATGTGGCCTGTTGCACAAGCCACCAAAAATAAGAGGAGAAATGCCTGTTTCATGTACTGTTGAAGCCACAATACACTTTAATAGATTATTAACCCTGTACAGGGTATAGAACAATAACATTTTTATGTGAGCAGATTCTAAGAGGGGTATGTATGAACGTTCGCTGCAGAAGATTGGCCTTACGTCAGGCGAGGCCAAGGTGTATGAAGCGTTACTCGTCACCGGACCCTCCACCGTAGGCCCTATTGTCAAAGAATCAGGGGTTGCGTACTCGAATGTGTATGAAATTCTCCAAAGACTGATCGAAAAGGGCATTGTAAGTTTGATAACCAAAGAGAAAACAAAGCATTTTCACGCCGTAGAGCCCACGCGTTTGAAAGAATACGTGGCAAAACAAGCCGCCGCAGTCCAACAGAGTCAAAACGTGCTGAAAGATGTGCTGCCCTCCCTCAAAAACCTTGCAGGTGAGGCCAGCCCACTCCATGTCGAGGTTTTTGTGGGTATGAAAGGGCTGAAAACTGCGTACGAACTCCTGGTGGCAGGAGGAAAGAAAGGGGATAAGGGTCAGTTTGTTTATGTATACAACAAAAAATACTACAAAGCAACCGAACGCTTCTACGTCGATCTTTGGAAGGAGATTCGTACCTCTCCCATTCGCTGGGAGGGGATTTGCAATGAGGAGTACCGTCCAACCGTGCTGGGTCAGAAGAAGGAAAAAACATTAGAACAACGCTACGTAGATCTTCCTCTTGCAGGAAACATAGACTTGTTCAAAGATCGCTTACTAATAGAGATCTGGGCTGACAAACCTTTAGGCATTCTCATTACATCCCAAGAAGTGGCAGACAATTTTAGAACGTACTTTGATGGACTGTGGAAGGTTTCTAAGCCTTAACGCGAAGCCACCGAAAGCCTCTTCTCGGGAGCCAAATAACTCTTTTACATTGGAAGCCTATCTCGTCGTACTCCGCAAACTGGGCCAGTGTTTCTCTCTGGTCAATAAGAAGCAACGTGATGGGATCTCCGTCTGTCCTGCGGTTGTACCTTGGATGGAAGTCCACGATCGCATTTCCCATGCTCACCCAAGAATGCTCCACGTACCTGTCGCCCACACCCCTCTTCTCAAGTGTTTCTGCTACTGGGCTAGCAATTTCGTGAAGATACTCCACAAGCTTACGTGTGTTGTAGGCCACCATGCCATGGTGTACCTGACAATGCGGGCCTATCTTATCTGCTAAACTCACAGCGTACTCGTGGCATCGCCAATGTTTTTTTCTGAGCTTCATGAGCATGTCGGGAACGTTTACTCGTAACAAGTGCTGCATGATTTGTTGAGTGGGCGTAACCTTAAAAACCCCTTGGCATGTTTCGTTCTATGCGGGCCCGTAGTTTAGCGGCTATAACGTCTCGTTCACAGCGAGAAGGTCGCCAGTTCGAATCTGGCCGGGCCCACTCACTTTACAATAGAGGGACCGAAGGTCGCTCATTTTTGCTCGAGCTTTTGGAAAAGGTCGCTCAATAACACTTAGTTTCGCAGCCTTTGCAGGCAGAACCCATGCAGCTTTCTTTGCATCTCTCAACACACTCTTCATAGAAGGGGGTCTTGGTTGCTCCTTCGCCAAATCTTCTTCCCGTATAACTTCCAGCAGTAAAGTCTTCTGCTGGGCCCTGGCCTTGGACAGGTGAACTGCTTAGGCGTTTGCTTTCTGTCTCTATAACTCTCTCCACCAACCGGTTGTTCTCCCAGCTGAGTGGCGTGTCTGCAGCAATCCCTCCGCCTACGGTGAAGGATCCATCGGTGTTCATGCCTAGTTCTTTTCTCACCACCAAACTGCCGGTGCCGATAAGCAATTGTTTGCCGCTCACTTGCACAGAAGCTTGTTTGGTGCTTTCATACGCAACAACCGGAGCAAAGATCATTCTTCCTTGACCGGTCAAGTGCATGCTCTTGTCTGCTAGAAAGTCAATAACTACGACAGAGTCTTGGCCTGGTACGATGACAATATCTCCTACCATGTTCATGATTTTTAGGGGCATTTTTGCGGTCATGTCGCCGCCGCCCTTGTCTACCTTTACGTCTGAGATGATCATCTGTAGTTCTGGATAAGTTCCAGCATCCAGTTCTATCTTGCCAATAAATCCTGGAACGCCTGACTTCTTGAGTTGTAGTAAGTCAAACTGCTTGTTGTCCATGTCTACACTGAAAGGTTCGCCTTCGGCAGCGACCACACGTAAATTACCAATAAGGATGTCAATCTGTCGAAGTTGGTCTACTTCAAAGGCATCGTCGGTTATACCTACGTATAAGGTTCCTTTGGTGGCAGAACTGGCCACAGGAGTGTCTTCTGATGTTGTATCGGTAGTGTCTGTTGTGTCGCTAGTAGAATCGGTTGGTGTTTCGGTAGCACTCTCAGGGGTGTCTGCCTCTTCTGTTGTGATGATTTCTGCTGGTGTAATAACTTCGTCACCACCACAGCCCACAACCATGAGCAAACATAACAGTGCAAACCACCTTTTCATAGGGGGCAGTCAAGAAAGGTTTCTTATAAACTTATGGTTTGTGAACAACATACGTTTTTGAGATCTTATCGTGCAAGCTTTGCTTTTTTTGGTCCCACGCAATCATCAAGTGGCCGATACCAAAGGCCATTCCACTGATGATCTTGGCCAGATTTCTGATGACCGCGCCCGAGATCCCTATAAACTTTCCTTCTGGAGTAACAATGCGAATTTTCATGACGAACTTTCCTGGCGTGCCACCATAGACGCCCTCTAAGTATACGATTAAGCCAACTAAGATGACGTAGATGAGGTAGCCAATGCTTTCCAAGCCGGTTACAAGGGTCAATATGCCTGCAATGATGATGAACGGAATCCCTAGGATTAATCCGTCAAGGAAGTGTGCTAACAATCGTATCCAGAAACCCGCATATCGTGCTTGGTTCATGTTGAACTCCATAATCAAAAAATTCCTTACCCCGTTATTAAAGCTTTCGTGTTTTTGCCTCTTCGTAGACTGCAAAGTAGAACAGATCTCTAAAGGCGTTAACGACGTTTACTAGCACCACAAAGATAATCATAAGGACTGCACTGAGGGCAATCTTGCCTGCACCCGTACCAAAGAGTATCACACCACTGCTGCTGTTGGCCGGATTCCCTAAGAAACTCTGACCTAAGCTTCCGATGCCGTATATGATCAAGCCTACCACGAATACCATCCAGAATTGTCCTTTTACTAAGTTCCAGCTTTCTCCGATGCTGCTGAATATGTCTTCTTCGTCCACGAAGAGCGCGGAAATGGAGAACAACAGTTTGGTGCTCAGGTAGGTGGTCACGATTAGTAGCAAAAAGCCGAAGAGTACTGTTGCAATGATCGCAACAATAGGGTTAAGCTTGAAGGCCAAGAACACAATGCCTCCTGCGATAAAGAAAGGAAGGAACAGTATCGCGGAAAGGATGATGCGGATGAAGAGGAATCTCCACCAGAACTTGTTGGCCATGCCTAGCGTGCTGCCAAAGTCAGTATCCTGGCCGGTAACGGCTAAAGCTGCCATGCCGTAGGTGGCGCTTCTGCAGTACAAACCAAAGAGAAGACCAAAGACGGTGATGACGCTTACGAGTATGATGTTTTGTTGGGTGAGCAGGTCGGTAAACTTGTTCCAGGTGAAGCCTTTTGATTCTAAGTAAGGGCCCATTCCTTTTTTGTAGCTTCCTTTTCCAGTGATGTAGCTTCCTGCTGCTAGCCAATCTCCCTTGTTCTGGGGATCAAAGTCATTGAAGGTTTCGTTAGCCTGCACCTCGTCATATTCTTCAAGAAGTGTTTGGAATTCTCGCACTGCTTCCCCTGCGCCGGTTACTTGGACGGCGAGGAGTACGAGCACAAACGTCACGAGTGTTGCAACAATACCGGGTATGATGATTCCTTTGTGTTCTTTTATGAGATCAAAGCTTTCTCGGAATGCATCCCCAATCATAACCCTATCGGAGGCGTGTGATATAAAAAAGTTAGTCTTTGAAGACCTTTTGGTAGTTTGCGTACAGAATGGTCTCTGCTTCTTTCGTGTCCAAACCCTTAATTTTAGCTATACGTTCCACTGTGCGTGAGACGTTTGCAGGTTCGTTTCTCTCCTCGAGGTTGTTGAGCCACGGGGCGTCTGTCTCTGTAAGTAATTGGTTGATGTTGACCGTGTTTACGATCATCTCAAAATGGCTGCTTCTTAGTAGTATAGGTGGAATGCTGAAGTACATGCCATCCTCTGCAGCTTGCTTGACTAATGACTTTCTTCCTCCGAAACAGTGTAGCACGGATTTTACAGGTTGGAAGCCTAGGACCTCTACTACCTCTTTTTCTGCCTTTCTGGAGTGTACGATGACGGGTTTGCCTATTTTTTTGGCTACATCAACGAATTTTTTGAAGATTTTGATCTGTTGTTCTATTCTTGTGACTGTTTTGAAGTCCATTCCTATCTCTCCCACCCCTACAATCTTGTCTTTGTTGTTCAATATGTACTCAATAGCTTGGTCAACGTCCTCAGGAGGGCCCTGCATGCCGTCATCATCTATGCCTAGTGCATCCAGAGGGTACATTCCTAGGCTTGCACGGACGATATCCGGATATTTTTCGGTTAACCCTATCACTTGCTTGTTTGTTTCGTTATTCGTCCCTGCAGTGATGATACGCTTGACTCCTGCGTCTCTAGCACGCTGGATAACCTTGTCTAAGTCGTCAAACAGGCCGTGTGTTAAGTGACAGTGTACGTCGGTAAGCATGATTGATCAAGAAGGTCTACTATTTATATCTGCTTCGGTGTGTAATGGCTTGAAGCAATCGGTGTGCGGCATAGGTTGCACAATCACGGTCTGCCAGGGCCAGTGCATCAATAAGGCAATCGTCTATTTTACCCATGTTTTTGGGGTCATCTACCGTAACTTCATCATCAATCGTGATGCTTACGTGCGTAGATTCTGGTTCGGCCTCTCCGATATCTCTGTCAAAGCGCGCTCTCACCGTTACCGGAGGTTTTGCTTTACCTGCAAAACAAAAATAGGTTGTTGCTGCTAGCATCCACTCACTCATATTTTTCATAATTTTCTCTTAACTTTTAAAATTTTCCTTCAAAACTTATTTTCTTTTTTTTTCGAGATCTAGATCTTGAAAAATCCAGATCCATAAATCTGTCAGAAGGATTTCCGAATGGTGTAGTACTGCTCCGTGGTCACTTTTCGGCCCTCAAAGATTGCGAATAAGGATCTGAACAATCACAAATGCCGCGTACAAAGCCACCATGATGACGCCATGGCGCCAGGTAGCGATTTTTTTGTGGGCGAACCAAGTGAACAAGGTTAAACCTACGATTAAAAATGGAATCGTAACCCACGTGGCCTTGCTGGTGAACGAAAACGGGAAAAAAATTCCTAATAATCCAAAATACAACAATAATTCTATCGCAACAGAACCAATAATTTCTCCCACTCCCACGTCGGTGTGCTTGCTCATCACTGCCTTCAGGTTGACCGCAAAGTCTGGCATCGCCGTACCAATGCCTATAACCGTGATGGCAAGCAAATAACTAGGGATGTTAAACAAACTACTGAGCTGGATGGTGGAGAAGGCAAGCCATCTACCTGCCAAAAGAATGGCAACCAGGCTTCCCAGGAAGATGAAACTGTCTTTGAACAATCTTGAGGCCTTGACATTGTGAATTTTTCCCAACTTTCTCTCTTCTCTGCACACCCGCCACACGTACACGCAGAAAGCGAGTAGTAAGATGATTCCATCAATTCTTCCGAGCTTCCCATCAAGCAACAAAAACAGAGGAAGCATGAATAACGGGTAGATGAACCACAAAGTTTTGCCCATGACCTCGCTATCCAACTTTATTTTCTTACCCAAAATCAAAACAACGCCAAGCACGAGCACTGCATGTACCATGTTCGTACCTAGAATGGCGCCTAATCCTACGCCAAGATCGTTCAATTGCAGACCCATGAAGCTTACCATCACTTCAGGCATGCTCGCAGCCATGGCAACAACTACTAACCCGGAGGTTGCGTCGCTCATGCCTAGCTTCTTTGCATAACCGCTGATGCCTAGCACCAGAAGATCTGCAGCTTTGAAGATGATGAACAAGCTGGCTAGTATAACTAAGGAGAAAAACACTCCCGGGCTTAGTAGGAAGTCCAGCATAACTCCCAACACTCGTTCTCATATAAATGTGTAATGGCGCACTGGCCAAGAACAAAAACAGCAGGTTTAAAAACGAACCACCTCTCCGAGTTGCTATGACTGTAGTTGCCGTAGCATTTAACAAAATCTTGGTCGAACGCTTTAATCAGATTACTGGTAAGGTAGACATCAAGAACAACGCTGCCGTGCTCGATGTAGAGAAACAAGAGCTAACACTAGGCAGCCAAAAACAAGAAAGTTTGAAGTTCAAATTCGATTTCCGTGTTGATTACGAGCCCAAAATAGCCACCATCCAATTGGAAGGAGAGGTAGTCTGGGTCGACGAGAAAAAGAACATTGATGATGCTTTGAAAGGCTGGAAAAAGGACAAGAAGGTCAAACCAGAAATCATGACGCCTGTCTTGAATGCGGTACTAGCCAAGAGCAATGTAGAAGCATTAATTCTGGCAAAAGAAGCAAACTTGCCACCACCAGTCCAGCTTCCTAAGGTAGAAGCTAAGGCCGAATAAAGCGGTAGACGGTTATCTCGACGGGTTTTACAGGTTTTTTATGAAAGCTTTGAGAATGGGGTAGTTGGATGACTGCAGGAAAGAACGTAGCGCTGTATCCTGCCTCTTTTGCGTACGACAGAATAAAGGGATGGGTGCTTGTTTTGTGCATGCTCCAGACGACCGGAGCGAGCGAGAATGCCTTATCTAGAAAGGCTCTATCTGCATGGATCTGTTTGGTGCCGAAAGGAGGATTCATGATGATTGTGTCGGCCTTTTCAGCGTAATCCTCGACGAGACCCTTGACTATTTTGACATCTACCTTAGCCTGTGTGACATTCCTTTTTGCGATCTCAAGAGCTTCCTCGTCCTGTTCTATGAGAGTTACTTTGCCTCCGAGGAGAGCTGCACCGATGCCTAGAATGCCCGTACCTGCGCCGAGGTCCAGAACTGTTTTCTCGTCGATATCGCCCTGTAATTGTGCTTGCCAGAGGACTTCTGCAGCAAGCTCAGAAGGTGTTGAGTACTGTTCAACGCTCACTTTTTGGTTTGCGAACTTTTGCAAGCTGCTGAGCACTTTTGCCAATGCGCCTTTGCTTATTTCAATCATTTTCCTGGTGCCTAAAACCCTTTTGGGCTTTATGATTATCCTAAGCCATTTGGGGCAAATAAAGCTATCGTTCCCTGTTAAGGCTCACTTTTGCCTTTCTGCAGTCTAAACGCCTTATTTTGGCCTTTTGGCCCTGCTTATGTCCCTTTTTGTCTGTATTTGCTCTTTGCTAGCTATGACTCAACGCTCACTTTTTACTCTTACGGAGGTATTTTAGCCTAGAATGGCCTAGAAATGGCTCGAATTAGGGCGTTTTCCCGACTTTTCCTTAGATATGAACGCTCACTTTTTAGGAATAAGGCGTAGTATTGGCCTATTTTGGTGTTTTGGGCCTCCCTTTTAGCCCTCTTTTTGGCCTTTATTTGGCCCTATTTTGGCCCCTTGTGGGTGGTTGATTTTGGGTGCTTTTTTGGTTATTTTTTTGATCCATTTTGGGTTGTTTTCTGGCCTTTTTTTTGGGCCCGTTTGGGGTGATTTTGGGGGTTGTTTTTCCCTGTATTTTTTCGCATTTTTTCGGTGAATTTTTGCCCCGTTTTTTCGCCCCAAAAATGACTGATTTGTAACTACTGTGCCATACTAAACGGATTTTGGAAAAATCCGGAGGATATCCGAAATAGTCTCGTTTCATTCCCAGGATAGTCCCATTTCATTCCCATTATGGGGTTTCTGTCGTCGACGTTCATTCCCAAAACGTTCCCAGGTCATTCCCAGAACGGTCCTGGGAATGTCCGGATAATCTCCGGTTTTTTGATTTTCGCGAAAATTTTCCCGCACCAAAATCTATATTAAGGAGTTCGCGTTTCCTCCCAAACATGATGTTTTTTGGAGGGGGCAAGATAGCGAAGCTCGACGAAAAAATCGAGGCGCAAGCCCAACGCAATCGAGCGGACATGGATGTGCTGTTCCATTGGGTGCATTATCTGAACGCTCAAAACGAGCAAACCCGACGATCTTTTGAACATTTTAGCCAAGCGATGCAGCACGAGGTGCATGCCCTTACCGAGGAGCTCAAGGGTGTTAGAGACCAAAAATTGATTGGCGAAAAGGCTCCTTCCACCGACGATGTGAAGCAAATGGTGGACCGTCATATGCAGGCGATTCCCGTCGATACTATGCTCGCGAGGCTCCGTCACATGGAGAGTTCAATCCAGTTTATGGATCAAAAAAGACAGGTTGTCCAGCCCGTTGCGCACCCTGCGCCAGCACCCGTTCCCACGTCGAATTTGCAGCACAGATTGGTCAAAAAAATCACCCGTCACAGCAAAAGTTACATCAAGAATTCACTCGTACAATACATCCAAAAATACGGCAAGATTTCTGCGCTCAAACTGCGAGATATCGTCGTGGACGAGCAAGGATTGTGCAGCAAAAGCACGTTCTACCGGCTCCTAGAGGAGTTGGAGCGAGACCACAATTTAGAGGTTATTGTCGACGGGAAACAAAAAATGTTTATCGCACCAAACGAGGTCAAACATGCGTAAACCGGACCAGCGCATGCTGGCCCATGATAGTGCTTTATCGACGCTGGGCGCTGCCCTAACAGACGTCAGAGGAGAGCTTGATGACTACCGCGAACACCTCAACGAAGAGACTAACGAGATCCAATCATTGTACGAATACATCCACAACGTCGAGGGAAAACTCGATCGTGCGCTCAGTCGACTCGACGAGATCGCACTTTTAGTGAAGGGAAAGAAGCCACATCAGAAGTGGGTTTTCACGCCTCTGACAGCGAAGGAGAAGGAAGTCTTCCAGATGCTCTACACCTTAACAGCGTCGAGACCTTTCGTGCATTACAAGGAAATGGCAACCAAACTCAACCTGAGCAAACAGCTTCTAAGCTCGTACATCACCGTGCTTATCCAGAAGGGTATTCCCGTCGAGAAAAAGTATCAAAGCAACCAGGTATTTGTGCGATTGCATCCAGAATTCAGACAGGCACAAGCCAAGGACAATATCGTCGGTGTCAACACGCTACTCACGTACTGGACTTAGTCTTCCTTTCCTTGTCGTAACTTGTCTTTTTTGATCTCGTTTTGTAACTCTTCGATTAGCTTGAAACTGTTGTCTACGTGGTTCTTGATTGTGGTCTCTGCTCGACGGAAGGCGTGCTCTAAGGTGTTGCCATTAAGCTCATAGCCAAGTATCACTTTTCCCGACGAGACAAAGCTTGTTTTCTTGAGTATTTGCAAGTCTAACCACCTCTTAAGATGGTCGTACATGGTCTGCCTTTTGATACTTGCTGAGGAGGCCATATGCTCGACGGGCATGACTGCTATTTCGGGCTTTTTCTCTCGATTGCTTTGCTTCTTCCTTTCGTACAATTCGAGCAACAAACTGTGCATTTGCGCCTGTCCATCTTTCTTGCGTGGAACGAGCCCAAAACGAGATAGCAAGGTTTTTGCCATGTCTTCGTGGGTGGCGTTGGTTGGTGCGTCGGATTGTTGTAGTTGGATGTGCACGGGACTTTCTTGTTTCTAAGCTATTTAAACTTTCTCATTTTCCCGACGAGAATCGGCCATTTTCCGACACTTGCTTGGTGTTTTAGTCTTAAAATGGCCGTTTTGGCGTTTTCAGCCTTTTTAAGCGTCTTTTTTGGTTACTTAGTATTCAGCTATGGCTTATGCGGTGTTTTTTGCCCTATTACGGGTAGGATTGTCCTAAAATCCCGACAGAAACCGCGAACTGTCGCTAAATGGTGGTAGCGGTTGATGGGGTGTTTCTGGGAAAAAACCAGCACAGACGGGATTTGTCCAGAATTTCTGTAGTTTTCCCGAAAAAACAGGTTGCGGGGCTCTGTGCGTATGGGGCAGGGTATGGGTCAAAAGAATGGGTTGTAGAGCTGATAGAGCTAAATTAGGGGATTATTGCTGACAATGCTGGTAAACCTCACAAATGGCTGAAAAATGGTGTCTGGCTTTTGTCACTTTCCGGGAAATAATCCGCTGAAAATCGGTCGTTTTTTTAGGCACCATCTGTTGATGTTTTGGCGTGTTTCTGAATGGTTGGAAATGGGCTTTTTTGTGTATTCCTTGGGCACCAGGATTTCCTTTTTTCTTTCTTGAGTTTGTGTTGGTGTGTTGTGGTGCTCACTTTTTCGCTTGATTTGGGTGTTTTTCCCAATACTCCATCGAGACTACATATTGTAAAGTGGCGCCACTTTTGAAAATGTGGCGCAGGTTTTTTACTTATTGTTTTCAACCTCTCTATTGTTTTATAGCTATTAAACAATATTGTTGTCAATTATGGGGGAACTAATCTCTCGTTTACAAAGACATCTTTCCAATAGTTGTAATGGAATTTGTATCATTTTGCCATATGCGGGATATCCAAAAAGTGAGAGTTCAAACGGTGAGGGATAGATGCTTCGCAAGGGCTATTTTGGGTGGGTGAGGCAAAATCACCAAAAAAGGTCAAGAATCACCTTTTTGGGAAGGGGGAGTGTTGAGGGGTTGTGGGGTCTCAAACGGTTAATACTTGATAAGGTTGAAAGTGAGTGGTTAACTCTTAATTGCTGTTTAGGCACCAGGAAAAGCACTACTTATTTCGCGAATTATGTGGCTAATACTAAGGAAAATAAGGGTGAAAAAAGGAAAAACAAAAGTGAGTGGTTTACTCTGAAAGGTGCTCTCTAAGGTAAGCTCTGCCGTCGTTAGAGTGCAGTACCCAGAGCTGTTCGTCTCTCTCGTATCCTGCCTCGGCGAGTAGTTGGCGTCTTGCGGTAGTGTCGAAAGCGACATATTGCCTGGATTTGTCGTCGACAAACGTCAAAACTCCGTTCTGCTGATTCCACATGCTGAGGTCTCCAAATAGGCCGTCCTCCACCTCGATGGTTTTGCCGACCACGGTTTCTGGGGCGTCGTCAATAGGGATGAACTGCGATACGTCGATGGGTTGTAGTGTGCGCATGATGTTCTGTAAGGGATGCGCGCTATTTTAATATGTCCTATAGGTGGGGCGAAAATCGGCCCTTCTGTCTGGGGGCAATCTTTTGAGGATCTCAATGCTGATGGGGTGGAAACCTTCTTTAGGGGGCTCGCTCAGGATTTCTGCCTTGATGGCCAAAAGCTCGTCGAGAAACTCGCCTCCGTCTTCGCTATGAGGCACTCGCCATGTTCCTTGCGTGTAGCCCCAGTCTAGCAATGGTTGCAAGTTCTCAGGGGTGTCTTTTCCGATGTATACGAACAGGTCTCTGACAAAGGCGAGCACGCCATTACTGCGGTTGTACTTCTGTGCTGCACAGGGCATGATGTCTATGTTTCTGCGCTCACCCTCGATTATCTCGACGGTGCCGTACGCTTGTATAAAGTTGTTTAAGCTCATGGCAAAAAAGGGCCCTCTTTCGAGGGTGGCCTTAGTCTTACTGTAGACTTCGGAGGTATTCTCCGCCGTCGTTACTGTGTGGCACGTAGAAGCTGCCTGGCTCGAAGTTTAGTGCTTCTAGCACTGCTACATTCTCGCTGGTGTCGCGTCCTATGTGGACGTCGCAATCTTGGTCTACTGCGACTAGTACGCCGTTGTTGTGGCTGTACTTTCCTCTGCTGTCTTTTCTACCTTTCTCAACGGTTTCGTTGCCTCTAAGGCCTTTTCTTTCAGTTGTGCCTGTTACAAGCACGAAGTTTTCAATATTCATTGTTATCACCAGAATAAGTACGCAAACGCAGCTCTTAATTGTGTGTTGTAGATTTGTCTACTGCACTTCTATCGACGCTGCGCTTCCTCTGAAAGGGCCGAAAGGGTTATACGCTAGTACTTCTTGGTAGTTACAAAAGGGGTTGAGAATACTTTATGAGAATCTTTAGAAACTTAGGTCTTGCAGCTGCTGTGGTGGCCACGATGGGTGGTGCTAGCGTACATGCCAAGCCAACCGATTCACCTTACAAAATGATCAATGGTAAGGAGTGCGTCACCATGGAAGTTCCTGGATCGTCTTTCAGAGTTGCCGATGCCTCAACAGGGGATATGCTCAAACAACTTACTAACGCGAGAACACTCGTTCACGTGGTCAAGGCCTCTGGTCTTTCAGACAAGGAGCTAGCTGCGGTTGACAACGGCGACAAGGTAATCTTAGAAAAAGAATTCATTCGCGCCCTAGAAGCAAAGTATGGTGCAATTCGTGGCTATGAGCTAACCAACGGTGAGTTCAAAGTCGTGCGCTAACCCAGATAATCTAACTGATGTTTATCTTCTTGGACTTGCTTGGTCGCTGTAGCGTGCTTCATCAATCTTTTAAGTTTGCCCTCGAAGTTTTCGGCTTGTTTGAGTAACGGTTTAGTGTTCACATCTAACCCAAGATACTTGTCCAAGGCTTCGATAATCTTGGCTGCCGCCTTACTGTCTGGCATCTGACTGGTGGTCTCTGCAAACAAGCTAGTGAGTGGCGTTCCGTTCTGTATCTGCATTAAAGCGGCGGTGACGCCCATCACGATACCTTCGTCAAAGCTAGGAATGTTGATTTTTTCAAAGTCTTTTTGGATCTTATGATCGTCAGTGAAATGATATATTTGTGGGGAAGGACTCTTGCTTCCTACGCCTTCCACGCTGATCAACTCTTTTGGCTTTAGTTGCTTACAGATCTCCATCACGGTGTTGGCTGCCTGCCATTCTATTTTTGTTGGTGCAGTAATGGAATGGATAATCACCACATTGTATTTCTTGTTGTAGTGGATGCTTACAGGGTCTAGTTTGTTATTCCCATGGATGGCGATGGTGGGTGGGGCGTTCTCAAAATAACCTTTGCCGATTTTCTCACACTGTAGATGGTCTACTAAGAATCCGGTGGCTATCGTGCCTACCAACCCTATACCGGGAAAGCCTTCTATGACTGTTGTCCCTTTGGGTTTCTTGGTGAGTTCGAGCATGATTGTTCCTTGGTGTTGATCTATTTAATGCTTATGCTGCGAGGATTGCTGTTTCTTGTGGTTCTTGCTCGCCTACTTCTGCAACAGTATTGGCAAGACTGGTTTCTACGAATTTTTCTGCATCCGACACTCTTTGGTGGATTCTTAAGAGATCTTGGAGTTGGTCTATCGCGGTTTGTAATCCTGTCTGCGATTCGTTTAAATGTTCTATGTGCTGTGCGTTGGCTAGCGCTCCATCAAGTAGGTTGATTATTTCTTTTGTTTCCGTATCTATCTTGGTCTCCCACATGACAAAGGGGCTGACCTGTGCTTGCAGCTGATCAAGAAGCTCTTTGTAGCTGGTCTCTCGTGTGCTTAAGGCTTGGATGTCTTCACTCGTTGCTTCGTCGGTGAGTGCGGCTATTTTGCCATCCACAACCTTGAGGTAGTCTTTGATCTGGGAGAGCCGGTCATTGGTCTTGGTTTCAAACTCTTTGACCTCGGCGAACTCTTCTGCGCATAGGGCTTTGAAGTTTTGGCTTGTTGCCACAAGATTGCGTAGGCGTGCGACGGCTTCTGATTGGTGTTCTGCCACCATGAGCGGCAAGCTTTCTTCCATGTATGCGAGATATTCTTGCAGGTTGGACGCTTTGACGCCGGGAACTTGTTTGGTGTCTACAACGCCTGCTTCGAGTTCGGCTTCTGCATTCTCTACGCTTACTGCGTATCGTGGTACGAGCTCGGCGAGTTTTTTTATGTTTTCGACGACTGATCTGTCCACGGTGTCGTTTGCTTGCGCTGCAGCTAAGGCTTGTTCTAGGAATGGTTGTGCGGTGTTGGTGAGGTAGTCTATGTCAGTAGGCAGATCTTTGGTTGCGGGGCTGCTAGGTCCTCTTGCTAGGGTGGTATTCAATCCTTCTAGCAAGTGCTTCACGCTCTCTTGAAGTCGCTGCACCTCTTGGATCATCTCTGCGTCGCTCATGGTTTTGCTAGTCTCCTTCCTGCTGCCGCCGCTACCATCGCCGCGTCTCTTCTTGCAGATGCTAGCACCATGGCCACTGACTCGTTTTCTACGTGGGTGTCTACTTCAGTATCAATCGTGATGTCTGGCTCTTCGATGTTGAGGTTTAACGTAGTAGGGTCGCCACCTGCACTGCTGCCTCCAGTGCCGCCAGCACCTCCTGCCGCAGCACTTCCTGGTTTTCCAGCGATCGTCTCTTCAATCTTCCTAGTGATTCCCTTTTCCACCCTTCCGGTGATTGATCCCAAGAGTCTTCTGAACAATCCTGGCTTTTTTTCTGCACTTTCTTTGTTGGTGTTATTGCCGTGCATGGAATGCATCACGACTGATGCTCCGCTCCAGAAGAACGCGAAGATTGCTGTGGCGTTGAGCATGAAAACCACGTTTGGGGGAAGAAAACTGACGAATTTGCTGCCTAGTACAAAAAACAGCCCAAGGCACATAACGGTGGCGCCTATGGCTAAGGAGAATATTTCGTTGCTTTCTTGGTCGCCAGTGTTTCTAAAGTGTCGAAAAAGGAGGAGGCCTGCGCCTATGGCAAAAAAGCTCATCACGGCAGGAACGCCTTCTGCCAGGTTGGTTCTTAATCTACCTAATGCTACAACGCCTAGCGTTGCTCCTATGACGCCTGCTAGGGCATCGAAGGTGTGGAACTTGTTAGACTCTTTTTCCTTGTTTTTTACGCTTCTCATCCACTGCATGATGCAAGCAAAAAACATGAACAAGAGTGCGAAGTCTATCACCCACGGATTCTTAGTGTACAATTCAGGAAGACTAGGAATACGGATCGCCATCTCTGGACGGAGATCTTGAGGTATTTAAGCCTTCCTAAGCCAAAATTCCTTCTCGAGCGACCGATAGGTTTATAAAGGATCATCACTTATTAGTTACTATAAACAGTACTGACTGGAGGATAATAATAAAAAATGGTTGATTGGAAAAAAGTAGGAAAAGTGAGTGGCTCTATAATGTTGGCCGCGTATATTTGTGCGTTTACTAAGAAAATGTTCAACGACTTTTCACGTGATAAAAACCCAACAATTGCGCACTATGGTACGTTGGGATTACTAGGAAATTTCGAACGCAAGACGGTTGTTACAAACAGACCGCATGTTACAGACCCTGTTACGGGCGACATAGACCATCAACAAACCAAAATGTTTGAAGAAGGATTCAAACGATACATCCGAGCTCGTAGTGCAGAATTACACAACTCGGGCCAAAGTCGTGCTGATCTCCAAGCTGAGATTCAAGCTATGCAAGACGCAAGCACCAACCTTGCAGGAAGAGGCACCTTATCTGGATTGCTTAACTCTACAGCAAAAGCTGCTCGTGAGAAGAATCTGCGTGTGATCAGAAATTCAGGACAGAATCCGAGGGATTTCACTGCTCCGCCGATTTATCAGCAAAGCGGTACAGCACCTTTCAACTATCTTACCTCGCCGTAATTTAGTAACTTTTATATAACAGTTCGGCCAGCCATTGGGCATGGCCGACATTATTATTGGTCCAAGCATAGCTCTAGGCTTGGCGATTGGCATCTATGAAGCTACCTTAATGCATCGTGATGTCCAAGTTAAGGCACATCGTTTTGGCCACACCATTCATGCATTAGTGCTTTCTGTGGTGTTCGTGTTCGCAACTATGAATGTTGACTTCATGTTATCAGTCATACCACAAATCGCGTCTATACCTGTACTTGGCAATCCTCATGTTTTCAGAGTCATTATCGGTTTGATTGCAGCCATAAAAATCCATGGAACAAGCAAGGCCATCCAGGGTGCTGGCAGTGCTAGTGTAGGCTTAGGAGAGACCTGGTTCCACTCCATTCTGGTGGGAGCTCTAGTAGTAGCAGCACCGTATGCGTATCCGTTTGTCCAGCCTGCCATTCCTACATGGTTGGCGTTTTAAGGCCACTTCTTTTTGTGTCTTTTCCTTGCTTCTTTAAGTGTGATAGTGTTTTTTGAGGAAAAGATAAACTCTGCCAGGAGGTGCTCAAAATCGGTGACTTTCTTTTTCTTGTGATCAACCATGCAATTGTCACGTTGCATAGCTTTATAAAACCTAAGGTGCTTACAAGAACATGGAAGCACGCATAGCAAGTTTTAGAGGTTCACGGTTGACCCGATATGACAATCACATGATCATCCATGTGGACACATCCAAGAACCGAGAGGATGCTGAAAAACTCGTGGGCAAGTCCGTCACCTGGGAAAGCACAAGCAAAAAACAGTTGAAAGGAAAGATTGCGGGTGCTCATGGCAACAACGGACGCGTACGAGCTATTTTTGAGAGTGGCATGCCTGGCCAGAGTTTAGGCGCAGTAGTCAAGATTGAATAGGTGCTAGCCTCACCAATGTTGGAAGAATTAAACACCCCATAGCGGTAGCCCTTGGACACCTAAGAATCTGAGAAAAGGCGCCTAGCGCAGTCGCTGTGGCTAGAACCAACAACCCTCTATGCCCGCTGAGCAAGAACGCAGTAACTCCTAACCCAACAATGATGAGCGTGTTCATCCTTTTGTAAGGAATCTTGGGAAGAACCTGTTGGGCAAACCTGGCCGTGACCAAAGTAAACAAGGCAGCAACGCCTGCTGCAACAAGCATCACGCCCCCAAGCCAAAGCAAGTGTGGCACGCCTATCCTTACCAAGCTAAGTATGGCCTCTGCGCTCCCACTCCTCGCCTTTTCTAGCACCGCCAGCATGACGGGGGTTAGCGCTTGGTCTGCTGCGTTGATGCTTGACACGAGCGTAAGGTGCCCTGCCTGGAACGGAAACAGGGCTGCAGTGTGCGAGGTGCTCATGGCAGGAAGCAAGTTCATCACCAACCCTCCAAGAACGCCGAGCAAGACGAATCTGTACTGTGGTCGGTCAAACAACGCAGTTGTTTGGTCAGGAACGCTTGTCTCCGTGGTCAACAACAACGTAGAAGTGCCAAACAAGCCGGTAAGCAAGGCAAACAATGGTTGGGCGGTAGAATCTAACACTATGAGGCCAAGAAGACCGGATAACAAGAAAATAAGAACGCCCTTGCCGGTGGTGGCCAGCCATACGCCGGTTAACCCAACAAGAACATACCAGGTGAGGGGTTTTATGGCAGCGTATGATGTTGGAAGGATCCACGCAAGCAAGGGAGTGAGAAGGATTGTACAAAGTATTGCTAGAACGCTCGCTCTGACTGCGATCACGACTGCTTCATAACCTCGCCCTTGGAGCAACATCTTGTGAGCAGGCATGACGGCTAGCGCTGTCTCAGAACTTGCCGCGCCAAGATAGGTGGAGGGAATGGCATCTGTGATTGTGTGGGCGATGGCTGCGGCAAGCAAGAAAGGCACCAAGAACGTTCTTGGCAGCATTGTGCTGAGCAAGATGGCTGCAACTAGGTTTGTGTGCAGGCCAGGAATCATTCCTGTAATACTTCCTACTAGCGATCCTAACAATGCCGCAATCATTCGATCACGAACTCCACCCTGCCTTTGTATGATTGCAGTCTTCCTGTGTACATGCCGCTGCCCTCTTCTAACTTTTTATCAAAGCTAACCACCGGAATCCTTGTCTGCAGCATGCCCTTGGATACCTTGCCGTGCTGCACGTTGGTGATGATTCCTATCGCGCTGATCGTGTTTGGAGGGAGGTCTGGGCTTGTCACAAGCAACAAGAGCATTCCCACAACAAAGCATCCGAGCGAGAGCCAGACGATGTTTTCCATGTCCGTCCTGATTTTTTTTGTTTTATATGCGCTCCCCCATGTTTCCCGGAAAGTTTCCGGTGACCTATTGCCCCAGTTCCCATAAACGGCCCATATGGGCCGGAAAGGAAAACTTTATATATTCTCGTTGCATTGCTCATAGAATGAAACAATCTTTGTTTTTGAAAGCATACGGCAACAGCCCTGTGCTGAGGGTGCTGGACTTCTTTGTCACGTTTCAAGAATACGATTATTCTATGAAGGACATTGCCAAAAACTCAAGAGTGGGGTACACCACGCTGAAATTATTCTGGAAGAGTCTGGTGGACAGAAAAATAATGAGCCACACTAGGGTGGTAGGAAAGGCCAAGATGTATAAGCTAAACACAACAAACCCGGAAGTAAAAGAATTCATCAAGCTGTACTGGCTCGTCGTTGATAAGGCGACTCCTAAGCTCAAGGTTAGCGCTTGATCTGGTCGATCTTATCCCTACGTTCTGTATTTAGATAAAACTTGTGTCCGTACTTTTTGCTTTTCTTACACAGAATTCCTTGTCTGACTAGTGCGTCTGCCACTGCCATAATCTTTCCTTTTTCCTCTGCAGGGAACCCATCGCTTAACTCATCTTGATACAAGGACCCTTTGCCCCAACAACCGAGTTTGAATAGTTTCCTCACCAACGTCTTGGCAATGCGAATATAATCTCCCCTAGAAATCTTTACCATGCCAGATTCACCCCTTGCTTCTTAATATGCTTCACGCGACAATGTCCAGTGTCCAGTGGCGAAACCGGAAAGTTTCCGAATCTCTGACGAGGTGCTCATGTTTATAACTGGTGCGTGACAGATAGTTACTAGGGGATTTTTCAAGCCTGAGCTATTGCAAACAGGGGATAAGGTAGCAGTTATCTCTCCTTCTTGGGGAGGCCCTAGCATTTTTCCACATATTTACGAGTTAGGTTTAGAGGCTCTCACTTCGTTGGGTTTAGACGTAGTAGAATTTCCAACGGCAAGGGCAGAGGCCGATTATTTGTACCGGAATCCCGAAGTAAGAGCTGCAGATGTCAATAATGCTTTTGAGGATGCTGAAATCAAAGCCATATTTGCTGGCATTGGCGGAGATGACTCTGTTAGGATATTGCCTTTCTTGGACCCAAAAATCATACGCAACAGCCCAAAAGTTATTATGGGATACTCGGACACGGCTACCTTGCTGACTTATTGCAATCAATTAGGTTTGGTTACCTTCAACGGTCCCTCCGTGATGGCGGGATTTTCCCAGTGGAATGCTATACCTGAGTTTAGACAACACATCAAAGAATTCATGTTTGAATCACACGACGAGTATGTGTACCCGCAACATGATCGTTACACTGAAGGACATCCTGATTGGAGAAAACAAGAAAACGCCGGAAAAGTAAATCCCTGGAAGGATGGTGAGGATTGGCAGTGGCTACAGGGCACGTCTGTGGTAGGAGGCCAGCTATATGGTGGTTGTATCGAGGTCCTTGAGTTCATGAAAGAAACTGAGTTCTGGCCATCCCAAGAATTTTGGAACGGCAAGATTCTCTTTCTAGAGACCTCCGAAGAAAAACCTGGACCTGAGCAGGTCAAGTGGATGATGAGGAATTATGGTATGCAGGGCGTTTATGATAGAATTACAGGAATCTTGGTGGGAAGAGCAAGAGATTATTCTGATGCGGAAAAAACGCAACTTTATGCTAATCTTGTGGATGTTGTTTCTGTTGAGTTCGGTAGAAGTGATTTGCCTATCGTTGCTAACATGGGCTTTGGTCACACCGATCCGCAATTTGTTTTACCTTTAGGGGTGAAAGCGGAGATTGATTGCGCAAAGAGAACACTAAAGCTTCTCGAGTCTCCTTTCAGATAAGCGTTCTGCCACTATTTCCCGGAAAGTTTCCGGCGTGATTCCATAAAGCATATAAAGCCAGACAACAACGTAAAAGCATGCTTATTCCGATGCGGGTGCAGAGCCCCTCAAGTATCAAGACCTACCAGCAATGCCCTAGAAAATATTACTATAACTATATCGCAAAGCTTCCTACGCTACCCAACATCCACCAGCTAAGGGGAAACATCGTCCACTCGGTCCTAGAACGATTCTTCCAGCTTGACGTGGGCGAGGTGACCAAAGAAGACTTTCGTCAGGTGCTCCATGTAAAAATGCAAGAACTACTTGTTGAGTGCTGGAAGGAAAAAGAAGGGGCGCTAGAAAAGCTAGGGTTGGAGGATGAGAACATAGTGATGTTCTTTGAGGAAAGCATGCACATGTTAGACAACTGGCTAAAACAATTATTTTCCAAGCTAGAAAAAAGTCCGCTACCTTTTGATGCTGCCTGGAAGACACAGCTTCCGTTAGAGCAGGAAGAGCAGTACGTCAGCGAACGGTATGGTGTTCGCGGATTCATCGACGTTGTCGAGCAGGTGGGAACAGAGATTCGCGTGATGGACTACAAGACTGACAAGCGCCCAGATGTTGAGAAGCACAAGCTGCAACTAGCCATCTATGCATTGTTGTATCAAGAGAAGCACGGTACGCTTCCTACCAAGGCAGGAATCTACTTTTTGAAAGGGGACGAGGCGCATGTAGAGGTTGACGAGGCCCTGGTCGAGTTTGCCAAGCGCGAGGTAGAGCTCATCCACCAGAGCACCCAGAGCAAGGAAAAAGTTGACTATCCCAAACAGATCAGTCCTCTGTGCAAATGGAGAACGGGTCAGTGCGATTTCTACGACACGTGCCTTGGCGAGGATTAGTAAGGTACTGTTTTTTCGTGTTCGCGCACCAGATTCGCTGCATCTTCGTTTTGGCAAGAATACAACGCAGCCCAGGCGTGTGACCTGGTGGGCAGCATGGCCTGAAGTAATCCGGGCAGTCGCCCGTTAAAGTTAACGACTCTGTCTGCGAACTTGTCAAAGAGAGCAGGTTCTCGCAACAGGTCGCCATTCCAGCGATCTAGGGTTTTTCCGGTGGTTTCCACAATCTTCGGAAACACCGCTCGGATCTGCGACCAAGGAGCGTCTGCCACCTCGGCTCCCCTTCCAGGGCCGGTGTACAGCCAACCGTTCACTCTTTCAATGGAGCTGACCGCGCGTCGCAAGTTTTCAGGTTGATCGCTAGAGATGTCGATGCCTCTTGCGTCCTTCTGGACTTGGGAACAAATCCACAATGTGTATGGGTGGGAGTTTTGGCGTATGCTTTCGTCTCGTAGGGCTTCCTCGGTCCAGCAATTCCTAGGGACATAATCTTTTCTGCCTGGATTTTTCCACATCGCCTTTCGAAGGCCGTACATGGCGTGGGCGAACGCAGGGTCTATCGGGCAGTCTTCTGTCAGATCGAGTTCGGGATCCACGTCTAAGAATCTTGTTGCGCTGTCTAGTATTCTTCTCTTGTCGTGTGCTTGAAAAGGATTTTTCCAGAAGTGAGAGGCGTCTATATTACTAAGAAATTGTGCAACCTCTGCTAGGGTTGCGTCGTCTCCTCTCACTGCCATACAATATTACTGTTTTCCAGCTATATAAGCTTTACTAATAATACTCACTAAAAAGTAGTTACTTTACGAGTACGCCGCTGATCGTGCCATCTTGCCCGGGTCGGGAGGTTACTTTCATCTTTCCCTTATCCGTATCGATAACTGCACCTTTAGTGATGATGTTTCTTCGTACGTAGTTTCTATTTGCAGCATTTTCTGCTACGGCTTTGATCTTGACCTTTTCGTATTTCTTCGTTTTAGGATCGTACAGGTTGGCAACGTCTGATCGCTGCAATTTTGCTTTGATAAAACTGGCACCCTTCACTTTGACCAGGGTGGTTTTTGTCTTCCCTATCGTTGTGTTGGCGTTCTCTCTACCTAGCTCGTGGTGCTTTTTCTTTCGAGCTTCGAAGTATCTTCCGCCAGAGGCTTTTCTGCCCTGCATCGCGCGGTGTGATTGTGCCATACGCTGTCAACCCGTATTGGGTTTATAAAGCTTCTCGTTGGAGGTATGCATAGAAATGCTTAAGTAGTATAACCCTCCGCATTTGGTTAGATATGGCAAAAACAATAATGGTTGTGGACGATGAGCCGGATATCGTAACCACGGTTACCGCGGTTCTAGAAGCTAATGGGTATAATGTGGTATCTGCTGTGAGCGGTGATGACTGTTTAAAGAAAATTAAATCTGGAGAAAATCCTAACAACACCCTCCGCAATAAGAGATACCTATTCGCAGCCTCACTCAGCGGATATTGCCATACGCTACCTGGACGATCACGGCATTTTTCCTGCGACTGTTGGCAATCCTAAAGTACAACTCGCGACAACCGGAGGGTTGTTTGCATACTTTGACAACCATATCGAGGTGCATGCCGACGTTGCCATCGCCAGATGGGGCGAGCATATGGATCCAAAAATGGAAAAGCGGTTAAGCGAAAAGTTAGGTTGGCAAGAAGCCCACGGAGAGGGCGATGAAAGAGAGCCGAGTAAGGGTCGTGCGGTCTATGCACGTTTTCTTGCCAGCATCGGATTTTACACAAATAAAAAGCCGGCAAGCCCAAAACGAAACACCAGAAAGAGTAATGGCTCGCAACTCCCCCCCATTCCTTACCAGTATGATAAAAGATTATGAAACCTTGGGAGTGCATGAGAAGAAGCTAGCCAGGCAGTACTTACGAAACCTCTGCATGACCTGGACCCAGTGCAAAAGAGAACAAGATCCTAGCGTGTATTCTGTGACCTTTCTCAGTCAGCCCTCAAAAAGGCGTTTAGTCAAAGAAGCAAACTTACTCGTGAAGAGCATGAACATCGTTTGGGGTATGAACCTCAAACCAAAACACCGAACAGTTCACGAAACACGCACTAATGTGTGAACAGGAAGATTGCGTATTCCCCTCGAACAAATGGTGGCGGTTGATCAGCGAACACACCCCCCATTCAAATTCAAAATAGAAAATGTGTCGCAATACGCGTTCGATAGACCTCAACACGCGCTTAACTCTTCAAGCGACTAAGCTCTCTAACCATATGCTTGAGTAACACTTTTTGTGTCTCTTGTTGGTCTCTCATTTTTTCCATGTGAGAGGCTAGTCCTGGTTCGTCAAAACAATCCCTCACCCAGTTTGCGAAGTCGTTGTTGTCCTCGCTCACATGGTGCTTGTAGGTGTCTTGATGCATGGTTTCTAAGGCATCAATAAGTTCGTACACACTACGTAAAGGCTTGCCGCTTTTCAGCACAAAAGAACTGTCTGCGTGTATGCCGCCAAAGATTTGCTTCTTTCCCACCCTACTTTTTTTAGTGGTTTTCCGTCGTGGCATGGTCTTTGGTTCAAGCTTTGGAGTATTTAAATCTTTAGGCTTGCTACGACGGGTCAATCGTGCTACCACTTCCGTATCATGATCGGGCGTTTGGAAGGCTCGCTTGAGCAGTTTGAGTATCATACCGTGATCCACTCCTCTTTCTTCTGCTTCTGGCTTAAGTCTTGCAATACGTTCATGAAAGCGATATACCCCTCATAGGGGCTGTCGTAGGGGTTGAAGTATTTATGAACATCGCCATCGTTGAACCATTTGGTGCACATGTAGTAGAAATGATCAGACGTGGTGAGCTTTCTCCAGTCTTCCAAGGCCTTGCCGGAAAGGTTGTCTTTGAGCGCGTACAGTTGTTTGAGTGCAGAATCTTGGAGTTTGTTGCCCGTCCATGCAGAAAGATCTCGTTCCACGTCTGCCCAGCTCACAAATTTGGGCATGTCTACAGTAGCTTTTGGCTTTTGCTTCAACGCTTCCGTTGGTGAGATGAACGACATGCCTTTGTCTTGCAACGCTTTGGGTAATTGTTCCAAGAACGCGAAGATTCCTGTGTCTTCCCATTGGTGTTCGCCAAAGGTTTCATAATCCATGAAGAGGTTGACAACATCCCCTTGTGCTTGACTCATCCAATCCCCGTATTTTTCTACAGTCAACGGATGTTCTTTCCAGCTCTTGTTAGAAAAGCGGAATGCGATATCGTCGGATAACTTGTAGTTCTTCAACAGCAAAGGCATTCCTTTGGGGCTTTGGTAGACGTAGTTGGGGCTTCTCCAGTCCAAGACGTGGTCGGCACCCTCTGCTAGCACGCCCTTAAAACCTAGGCGTTGGGCGTGCGCTGCGACTTCGTTGTTGTAGATCAATTCTGTATTACGGAGTATGGTGGGTTGTTGCTTGAAGTGTTTCTTGATGGCTTTGGCGTGCAAGCCCACTTGGTGGTCGAACTCTTGGCGGTCGTACAAGAATGCCAAGGAATGGTGATAGGTTTCGGATAAGAATTCTACGTTGCCCGTGTCTGCCAGTTTTTGAAAGGATTGTAGTACTTCTTTGGGAAACTGTTCTAATGCAGTACCGGTGATGGAGTACGCAAAGCGAATACCGTGTTGTTTGATGAGCTTGAGTAATAATTTGTTTGTGGGCAGGTAGCACTTTTTTGCTACCTTATCCATGACTTCTTTGTTGAGCTTGTCATCAAAGTACTTGTCGTGCTTGCCCACGTCAAAAACAGTGTAGTTTTTGTTTATCCTGAACGGTTGGTGGACTTGGAAGTAGCAGCATACGTTCATGAGAGCACCTTCTTGTACACGTTTATTACCTTTTTGGCTGGTTCTTGCAAACCGAAGCGTTTGATCTCTTGTTTGCCGTTTGTTTTGATCTCGTCTAACACCACGTTATGCTGGAGGCTGGAGAGGATGAGGTTGGCCATTCTGTCCACGTCCCAGAAGTCTGTTTTCATGCAGTGGTGCATGACTTCTGCTACCCCGCTTTGGTTGCTGATGATGGCTGGCGTTCCATTATGCATGGCTTCTAGGGCTACTAACCCGAAAGGTTCGGAAACTGAGGGCATGACGAAGAGGTCTGCCATGCTGAATGCTTTGTTGACGTCCTCTCCCGTAAGCGCTCCGGTAAACATGATCTTGTCTGCGATGCCTAGCTCGGCGGCAAGGTTGATGATTTCGGGTAGCTTGTCTCCGCTGCCCACCATCACGAACCTGACATCAGGATCTTGTTCTAGGACTTTGCTGGCTGCTTGGACAAAATATTCTGGTCCTTTTTGGATGGTCATTCTTCCTAGGAACAACACAGTAGGTTCTGTCCATCCTGCGGGTTGGTGTGCGGGCTTTTCGTCCGTGTCTATGCCCCAGTGGACGACTTCTATCTTTGCAGGATCTATTGCGTAGTGTTTGATCACTTCATCTTTCAATCGTTGGCTATTAGCTATGACCCAGTCTGCAGCATGCATGCCTGCTGCCTCTCGTTGTGCTATCTCGGGGTTGGGATTGCCTCCTGTGCGATCGTACTCTGTTGCGTGGATGTGCACGATTAAGGGTTTGCCTGTTTGTTCCTTTGCAAGGATGCCTGCTTGGTAGGTCATCCAGTCGTGTGCGTGGATGAGGTCGTAGCTGTCATCGGCGTACCCTGCCGCGAGTTGGGAGTAGCGGTCTACTTCTGCAAAGAGGTTTTGGCCGTAGACTTCTTTTGCTCCTGCCATGCTCTTGCAAATATCATATGCCGAGGTGGTTTGGTAGGGTGCTAGGAGGCTTGGCACGCATTTTACTTTGGAGGAGGTCATGCCTTTCAGCTTGACAAACTCTCCTTT
>JASMHM010000004.1:67834-109980 GCA_030750765.1 Candidatus Woesearchaeota archaeon
CCTGGATCAAATGGCACGACGAACGTGATGTCTACTCCTTCTTTGGACATGCCTTTGGTTAGCCCGTAGCATGCTGTGCCTAGTCCGCCTGTTTTGTAGGGTGGGAACTCCCAGCCGAGCATGAGTATGTTCATACTAGTACCTCCTGCAGGGGTGGTTGGGTGACGTTCACGCGTACCACGCTGACGTTTCGGTTGTCTGATGCATTAACCCTCACGCTGAGGTTGTTGTTGAGCAAGAATGTTGTTGAGTTTGCTGGCAATAATATGGTAAAGGTAGGGGCTGTGACGTCGTTCACCGTGACTTCTGTGTAGATGCTTTGGTTGATGTTGTTGGTGTCATTCACCACTATGCGGATGTTGTACGTTCCTTGTTCGTGGAACAACTCTGTCGCATAGCTCACGTTGAAGGTTGTGGAATCATTCGTCATGGCCAACAACAAACTACTTCCGTTTGGGAAGGTCACGTTCGCTTGCGCCGTGCTTACCTTGCCATTCTCCACAACCGTTGCGGTGATGTTTAACGTGTCTGATTGGTTGGCAGGATCGGGTTCCACGGTAAGCGCGGAGACGGCAGGCACGCTGATGTCTGTGTAGTTGAAGCTGTTGGTGATGCTGTTGTTGACGTTGTTGTTGGTATCGTTAGCAATGATGGTAAAGTTGTGGACGCCGAACGGCATGTCTATGGTCATGGTTACGTTCACATGATGTTCTCCAGTAAGATTTTCGGGCGTTAACAACAACGTGCTTCCGTTTGGGAAGGTGAGGTTTACAAGCACCTTGTCTACGGCTGTATCGTCTGTTACGTTTGCCGTGATGTTCACTAGCGTGCCTACTTCGAAGGTGCCGTTGCCCACGACCAAGGTCACGTTGGGTTCTTCTGTGTCGCCTATCGTGTAGCTCACGTTGGTGATGTTCACGTTCTGGTGGCGAGAGGTGTCGTTTGCGATAAACACGAAGTCGTGCTGACCCTGGGCGTTGGTGTCGTTAAACGTTATTTGGAACAAGCCATCCGTCTGCAACAACGTGTACTGTCTTGTGCTGCCGTTGGGTAGGCTCACGTTCAACAACACGACATCCACTTGTAAGTTGTCGGTAACATTTGCTTGGATGGTGACTGCCGCCCCAAGATTTCCTGAGCTGCCATCTGCTGGCGCTATCTGCGTGATGTCTGGCACGGGATCGTTTCTGAACCAGTCAAACGCTCCACACACTTGGGTTCCTGCGGTACACTCTGCGCTCAATTCTGGCTGAGAGGTGGTGATGGTGGTGAAGTTGGTGCCATTCCACAATGCAACATCGATATCATTGCCGTCTAGCATGGCCACGGCCATGATTTCTTCTGTGAGTGGGTGGCTGACAAAGTCTAGTGCTTCAATAACGCCTCCACCGGCCCCTAGTGGGTCTGTCGTGTTGGCGTCGTCTATCGCAGTCACACTCCACAACGCGGTGTCCATGTCGTAGTAGAAGTGGTGGATGCGATCATCCACGCTGTTCGTGACATCGACATACCCAAAGATGATCTGGGTTCCGTTTGTCTCAAAGGCACAGTCAAAGCCTCCTGCACCGTTAGGATTGTCTTCTACGCTTGCCTCTTCTGTGGGGAAGCCGGTATCTACGCTGCCACTGGTTCCATTCCAGATGCGAACGTTGATATCTTTGCTGCTGTCTTTGCTGACAAAGCCTACCAAACTGGAGTTGGGGTGACTGCATAGTTTTGTTTTTTGTGCGTTGCCTCCGTTCAGCGTGAAGAAAGTTTGTTGCGCGCTCCAAGTCTTGCTTGTGGTGTTGTACGTTCGGTAAGCCCATTCGCCACCATTTTGTGGGTCTGCATACACGGCCAGTCCTTCTTCTGTGCGACCTTCCCACACAAAGTCAAAGTTGATCTCGTTGTCCTCTTGAGCGTCCACGCTGAGTGAGGTTCTGGAGGTGTTGTCAAACTCGGTACCATTCCATAGGATTCCTTGGATGGTGTTGGTGTCATCTAACGTCAGGACCATGATGAGGTCTGTGCCTGGGCGTGCTACTGTCTTGACGATGCGTATTTCTTGGGAGACTGCTAAGCTAGAATTTTTCTCGCTGGATAGCGTGCCGTTCCACGTGCGATAGCCTAAGAACGCATCAGGATTCAGGGTGTTCTCGTACACGATCAATGCATCTCCGCTAACGTCTTCGTAGGCGAGGTCTACTTCTTGCGCGCCGGTATTTTCTGTGTCGGCGGTGAGCTCCACCAACACTTGCATGTCTCCTGTACTGTTGAGCAGCATCAAGTTCACGTCATTCACAAAGTCCTCTATCGCGATGAGCGCTTCTTGTCGTTCGTGGCTTGCCTTTGCCACCACCCAGAGGATGTCTGCTCCGACGCTGCCGGTGTCTGTTAGCTCCGGTCCGAAATCATCTCCGGTTAAATTCCAGTAGCGGTAGCGTGGTGTTTGGATGTCTTGCTCCCCATACACTATGATGCCCGATGCGCCACTTCTATTGATGACGAAGCCTGGCCCTTCGATAGCGAGAGCGAGGCCGCTGGCGAGGAGGATTGCCAGCAGCCATGCTATATCGCGTCTCATTTTTTGATCCTCACGTTTTTGCCATCCAGCTCAAACTGGATGTCGTCTTGTTCTTTCCAATGCAGAAGTTGGACGAGCGCTTTGGGTATTGTTAGGGTGTACTGGTCTTTTCCCGTGCGCTGTAGCTTGCGCGATAGTGCTTTCTTCTTCCGCTTAGCCATACTTTTTCATATGAAAAATCATAGTATTATTTAAGCCTTGTTTTTTCTCATCTAGTAATCATATGAATATTCATAGTACTATTTAAGCCTTTGCCAGGCATAACTTTATATATCGCCCGGCTGTATGGCAGAGTATGGATCCAAGACCACTAGATGCGCTGGCAAAAGCGCGAGACAAGAAGGTCATCGTAGAAACCAAAGCAGGCAAGCAATATCTAGGTATTTTGCGTGCGTTTGACATTCATATTAACGTCGTTCTCGACGAGACAGAAGAAAGAGAGGGTGGAGAGGTCAAGAGAAAGTTAGGCAATGTGTTTCTACGCGGAGACACGATTGTGTTGATCTCACCTGCAGCATAATGGGTTTCAAAGGAAAGGGCGGTACCGGTACACAAGGTTTGTACTCTCGCGGAAAATCTCACATTATGTGCAGACGATGCGGAAGACGTTCTTACCATGCTAAAGATCAAGAATGTGCTAAATGTGGTTTTGGTAAGACACCAAAACTAAGAAAGTATTCTTGGCAAACAAAATCTTTTACTGGCAGAAAGCTAAGAAAGTAATCCTACTATGTTCTATCTCTGAAAGTTTTATTTCTCGACGAGAAACTACTTTCCTTTCTTGAGTTCTTTCCACAACTTGACGTTAAATAGCCAAACTAAGATGACCAAGCCAACAAAGAATAGTGTTCCTAGTGCCTTGCCTGCAGGGCTTGCACTCATGTGCTTTCCCATCAAGCCGGTGACATCTTGCGCTAGTACGCTCGTGGCTGCTGCCAAAGCTGCAACAAAGTATGCTGTTTTCATACGCTTGCGCACGCAGGGTAGTATATAATAATTGTGTCAGTTGGCATGCGGTGTGACGATGTTTGAGTCTAGTTTGTAGATGTCTGGATGGAGGTATCCTTCAATCAATCGAGGCAGGTTTTCGTAGGCACAAGAGAGCTTTGCAAACCCGTCCAACCCGATAAAGTTAGCGAGACCTGGACGGAAGCGAACGCCACGAACAGGGATATCTTTATCCAGCCGAAGCAAGGGATTGGGAAATCCTAGGCGTGAAAGACGGTGCCGCGTCTCGATGGTGTTCCATTCGTCCTTCTCGTCGGGAATGAGGATGTAGTCCTTCCTACTGAAGTCCCAGTAGCTAGGGCTGTCTCGCTCTTCTATCAGTGCATGGTAGAAACAGAAGTCTTCGGTGAGCCCCACGATGGTCCAACCCTTGGCGAAAAAGGCTTCCATCCAGTCTTCCTCGTGGGGTAACAATGCGGGAGACAGGATTCGAACCTGCGTAGGCACTAAGCCCCGTGGGCCTAAACCACGTCCGTTTGACCACTCCGGCACACCCGCGCTAGCATGGTTAGGGCTAAGCTGCTTTTAAATCCTTCTACCCTTTCAACAGTAAGTATTATAGTATATGGCTCTTAGAAGGGCATATGGGGCCAAAAGGGCTGTTTTTTATAAAAAAAGGAGTACGTACTCGTACTCTTGGATCGTTGGAAGAAATCCAGTCTAAATTCGCGAAAACTCGCTTCAATTCTAGACTTACTGGGCCTTTTTTGGATGCCGTTTATCGACGAGAGAATGGTCTTTTCCTTGGTTACCCCGACAAACCCTTATCCGTTTTTTCGAAAAGTTTATAAAACAAAACCATGGCATGGATCTCTAGTCCATACGACTGTTACAGTTGAATGGGTCTTTACGAGAGTAAGGATAAAAAAACAACGACACACGGAGGTGTTATTGGTATGAAAAACATTGGGAAGACATTGAAAAGAATGGCCGCAGTTGGCGCAAGTGTTGCTCTGGTAGGAGCAACAGTTATGGGTGCTGCTGCAGTCAAGCTGAGTGACTATCCGAAACCATTTGTGGTTAACGGAGTTCCAGCTTCGAATTTGGCGGTTATCGTCGGCGACCAGGCAGCTGCATCTGATGTATTAGGCATGGGCGACGTCGTTGCTGGCCTACAACAGCAGGCAAAGATCTCTACACCTGTACCGGGTGCTGGCGGTCCACGCGTGAAGTTGTTGGGCGACAGTGTGGAAATCGGAACACCTACGGACTTGTTGGAACTTAACGAGACCTTAGGAGACGTCAGACAGACGTTGACCGAGTTCGACCTGAACATATTGAAAGGTGGAAGTATCACGACCCAAAGAGGCGTAACAAAGTACAACCAGTACTTGAACTTCAACGAGACAGCGGCTTACCGAAGCAACCGAGTCATCTTCACAGAAGATGAGTTCGACAACATCGGCCACTTCTTCCACACCGTGGACGGAGACCAGGTATTTGACTGGACCCTAGAGTTTGAAGAAGGATTCATTTCCGACATCGAAGGCTCTAGACTACGAGACTTGGAAGACCGCGACTTGAACATCTTGGGCACTGAATACGCAATTGTAGGAACCAAGTTCACCAATACGACAGGTGACACGAGGGTATCCTTGCTAGGCGGACCAGTGTTTGATTCCCTAGGAGAGGGAGACAAGAAGACATACACGATGAATGACCGAACCTATGAAATTGAAGTCATCATCATCTCTGAGACCGCCAACTCTGGCGACGGAGAAGTGTTGTTGAAAGTTAACGGCCAAACGCTACCACGCATGCGTTCTGAAGAAGCAGAACCTACTGCAGACGGTACGTTGGTGGGTATCCGTGACATCATCGCCACGGGTAAGGACACGCAATCTAGCGTTGTGCGATTCTATCTTGGAGCCCAAAAGCTCGAAGTGAAGGATACCAACGGAGAAGACCAGGCGTTCACAGTTGGTGGAATGACCATCAACAACGAACTGATTGAAGACGGCGACGTCAGAATCAGATTGAGTGTGAACTCTGCACGAGACCGAGTGACCATCCAAGACATTGGTTACGCGCTAAGAGCAGATGCTTTGGTTGGCGACTTGTTCGTACCACCGGGTCACGGCGTTCGTGAATACTTAGATGAACCAGAAGGTATGCTTGCATCCACTTGGGACATCAGGTACGAAGGATTGCTGGACACAGGAGTGACCACCATCAAATGGCACCCAATCGGCCGAGACGAGTACAAAATGGAGTTCACCAACCAGGAAGGTCTGAACTACGTGGTACCATTCTTGAGCACCCGACAAAACGGTGGCATGAGATATGGAGACTACACGAGTGGCAACGCCAGGAACCTAGTGTTCATGGAAGCAAACCACTCTATTGGAAGTCTACCACCAGACCTCGAAGAAGGTAACATCCACGTACAGGACTACTTTGTTCTGTCCGACATTGGTACAGCACAGTTGCTGGACAATAAGGATGGAAGCGGAAGTCCAAAGTTCGCTACCGGACAGTCAGATAACACAGCATTCAGCCGTGTTCTGAAGTTCGAAAGCGTGGACGCAACCAACAACGTGCTAACCTTTACGGACTTGGCAACGGGTACCAAACAGGTAACGTTCTCCGGAACAGATGGAACTGCTACGCTTATCGCGGGCGGTATCAGCTATGCAATCCGAGCGAACGAGACCACCAACGTCATCGCAATAGACCAGAACGCAGATGGCAAGGTTGGAGAGGTACAAGCAGCAGACACCAGAGGTGGCAACCAGACGGCTGTCATCGCAACCGAAGGTGGCGCATTGATCGTACTAGGACAAGAGAATCCTTACGACGACACAAGCGCAACTGGCGGACCTGGAGCAATGGTTGCTGTGAACCCGCAAGGTGTGGTGAACATTAGTATCATTACCCTAGCCAAGCAGTTCGACGAAGCAAGTACTGACCAGACGGTCAAGATTGTCTTCCAGAACCGAAGTAGCAACAGAATCGGCATGCTGACGACCGACATCAAGAGCAACGACAACTTCTTAACGTTGACGTTCTTGACGAGCGAGCCAGAAATTGCACAAGGAATGGACACCTATGGTTCCTTCTACGAACTGTTCGACCCACTAACGTCGGACACGCCAGAAGAATTGACCGTTGAGTATCCACTCAGCCAGCGAGGCGTACAAATATTCGTCACCGCAGGCAGCGTGCAAGCTGAAACTGTAGGCGGAGCTGTAACCGAAAAGGTTATCCCCATCCCAGTGGGTGTGGGTAAGCTAGCCAGCGAAGTTGGAGATGTAACCTTGTACAACGCAGTTGTGCTAGGTGGACCATGTGCCAACGACGTAGCAGCTCGACTCATGGGCAACCCTGAGCCATGCTTCGCAAGCGTACCAGAGAACAAGGCTTTGATCAAGCTTTACGAACACGCCAACGGCAACGTTGCTGTGCTAGTAGCAGGATTCAGTGCCTTGAACACTCGACAAGGAGCTCGAGCATTGTTAACTGGCGATGTAGCCGGTGTCGATGCTAAGGAAGCAACCGTGTCAGGTACAACGGTGACGGACATTACGGTGAGAGCCGTATAAATTTTTTATTTTCTTTTTTTTCTTTTCATATACAGTACAGTAAAAAAAAAACGAGGTGATAACAAGTGCTACAAAGAGTTGTAGACTCCATAGTAGGCCCAATCGGTGGACTTGCAGGTGGCGTCGCTAACGCATTGCCCGGACTAATAGCAGCATTGATCGTTCTGATAGTAGGTTATTTCGTAGCTTTACTAGTAAGATGGATCGTCCGACAAGTGTTAAGTCGTGTCAACCTGGATGGCTTTACCAAGCGGTCTGGAGCAGGAAAAGTGCTAGGAGACTTGAAAGTAAGTTTTGTTCTAGCGGAATTAAGTAGGTGGTATACCTTTATATTGTTCTTACCCCCTGCTGCTGAAGTTATTAGCAGTCGATTGAGTTTGTTAAGTGAATTGTTGTATGGCATCGCGCGATGGATACCTAATTTTATCGCGGCAGTGTTGATTTTGATTGCTGGCTTGATTGCCGCAGAATACTCTGCAGGCTTGATAGAAAGCACAAAGGCCAAACACGGCAAAGTTGTTGCAGGCATCGCCAAATTTGTGGTGGTACTGTTCACGTTGTTGGTAGCCTTAAAACAGATCAACATTGATGTGAGCATTGCAGAGACGAGCTTCGTAATCGTACTTGCAGGCATCATGGGAGCCATAGCGATTGGATTTGGTCTAGGATTGAAGGACCATGCCAGCAGCATCATCGGCGACTATAAAAAACGGCTATAAACGCCTATTTTTTATTTTTTTTTTCTTTTTTTCAGTAACCCTTTAATATTCTCTTCTTCCACTCGTTTTCATGGCTGGAGATGTGGTAGTAACGTTTGAAACAATCTTTGACCTAGCAAGAAAAGAAAAAGACACCCTAGAACTGCAAAAAATCGATCCTAGCTTCTTCCAAGAGGCAAGCACGTATTTGGCTGACAAACAACGCATGCTTACCAACGCTAACACTAAGAAAAGCCTGTTTTCAGAGCAAGAAAGCGAGCAATTAACCACACAAGTGGCAAATATCAAGAAAATGTTACGAGACCTGTACGATAGAAGACAGAAAAAAGTGCTCGAAATGGCCCTTTCCAAGGCCAAAACAGACGCTGTCATCAGCCTACAAGCCATGCTACCCCCAGAAAAGGGACTGCATGAAGAATTCCTCAAAATGTTAAAGCAAGACAGAGAAGTCGTACTTTCCAAACTCTTAACAGGCACGCCAAGCCCGGCAAAACAAGAACAACCCCCCGAACCAGAAGATGGGGTGTTGCTAAAATTCAAAGAACACGTAGAACAGTTTGTAGGCAAAGAGTTAGAAGAATACGGACCCTACGAAGCAGACCAAACAGTACGGTTACCAGAAGACGTGGCAAAACTATTAATAACCTCAGGAAAAGCAGTAGAAGCATGAAACTTGTGGTGTTTGGCTGTAATGGGGTATTGTTGCAACATTCTATTGGAGCGTTCAAGTTGTTAGCAGAGATGGCTGGCAAAGAGGACGAAATGCAATCCTTGCACGAAGAATATGAAAAAAAAAAGCAAGAAGGACCCTATGGGCTGACCCAGCTTGCGCAACTCTTCAAAGGCGTTCCAGAAAATCAATTACGTGATTATGCTACAAGCATCGTCCAACAACGATTGCAACCACAAGCAAGAACGGTGATTAACCAACTAAAATCACAAGACATCATCGTGGCTTGCTTTTCTGCCAACCCAAAAATAGTGATGGATTCCCTGCAACAAGAACTCATGTTCGATGAGTACTGTGGGACGCAACTAGAATTCTATGACGGGCAATGCACCGGAAAAATACTACAAAAGGTCGACCGAAACATCAAAGCAGCACGCGTTACGCAGCTTATGACAAAACATAATATGTTGCCAAAGGATGTCATGATCGTAGGCCACACTGTTTCTGATCTGCCCATGGCCAACCACGGACAGTTTTATGCTATTGATCCGCACGAAGAAAATGTTAAAGAGCAAGCGATAGAAATACTGAACAGTCTAAGCGATGTTCCCTTCCACGTTTAGTCGCGCCAAATAATCCCGTCAACATCTGTGCTATCACAGGCTTTCTCAAAGGTAGGCATCACTTGCGAGATGTTCTTTTCCGTGACATCCCCAGACATGTGCGTTCCTGACTCCTCTCGTGTCGCAACAAACGAACTCTTCTCATGTTTTATGGTGGTAGAACCTTTCTCATCCAACTCTGCAACGCCTTTCGTGCGTAAGAACTCTGCTTCTTCCTTAGACAGCGTTTCACCCGCTGCCTCAAAAAAGCATCTTGCAACCTCCACAAGATCTTTAGGATCAAGCTCTCCCTCGTCATGCCAGATAGTGAAGCCCATACTGATAAGAAAACGTTCGAACTTAAAAGCGTTCGCTTAAGGAACCACGATGCCTTCTATGTTTTCGTCTTCCATGCACGCGTGGTTATACGCGTCTCGCACCTCACGAAGATTGGCAGGATGGTTGTTACAAACATACCCCCACACCTTCGTGCCGAACAGGGAATCGCTCACGCACGCATGCGCATTTCTTACCTCAACACAAATAAAAGGTTTGCTACCTGCATCCAAATCTCCTTTCAATTGCTTCTCTTGTTCTGGGCTCATTGCCACGTGCGCCGCCGCAAAGAAATGTGCCATACACGCCATCACCTGGTTAACTGGCTGTGGCTGGTTCTCGTGCCATACTAAATACATCTTGTACAAGCAAACACCGCCCCACATATAAACCTTAAGCTTTTTAAAGCCAATACTTGTTCTTCGTCTTATGAAGATGCCTAAGGTTAAGAAAAAGTACTGCCCAAAGTGCAAGAAGCACACTGAGCACAAAGTGTCCGAAGCCAAGAAGAAGACAGCGGGCAGCCGACACACGCAAAGTAGAGGCAGTAAGAAGCGAGTACGAGCCAGAGGCCTCATGAATAAAGGTAACAAAGGAAGACTATCACGAAGACCTGTAGGACAGAGAGTCATGACCGGTAAGAAACAAACCAAGAAGAGCGATCTACGCTTCAACTGTGGAACGTGCAAGCGCGTCACCCCACAACGCACCGGATTCCGAGTAAAGAAGGTGGAGTTCCAATGAAAGAAACATCAAACAAATTCGTCAAAGTACGATGCGAGAAATGCAAGAACGAACAGATACTCTTTGAAAGGGCCTCAACAGAGGTTAGTTGCCTGGTGTGCAACGAAGCATTGGCCACGCCTACTGGCGGAAAGACCGAGATCAAAGGTCGTGTTCTGGAAATGCTCGAATAGGTTTATATAGCCACACTCTGTAGTTTCATTATGCTTTTACAGAGAGAAGGATTTCCTGAAGAAGAAGAATTCGTGCTATGCACTGTTACCGGATTGCAAACCCACAGCGTATTCTGCACGCTGGATGAGTATGGTGGTAGAACGGGCATGATCCACATCAGCGAGATCGCTCCAGGACGTATCAGAAACATAAGGGATCACGTCACCAAAGGAAAGAAATTAGTGTGCAAGGTTATCAACATCAACCAAGAGAAAGGCTACATTGACTTAAGCCTTCGCCGTGTAAGTGAGACACAAAAACGACAAAAAGCAAACAGCATCAAACAAGAACAACTCGCAGAAAAGATCGTTGAACAATACGCACGAGCCAACAAGTTGGACGTTGCAAAAATCTATCAATCCCTAACCAAGACCGTTCTTGCAAAATATCCTGGATTGTTCTTTGCCTTCCAACGAGTATCCAAAGAAGAAGTAACCCTAGAAAGTTTAGGCGTAGAAAAGAAACTAGCTGCAGCACTCACCGAACAAATCCAGCAACGCATCAAGCCAGAAGAACGCGTCATTGAAGGAGACTTCATACTAACCAGCTTTGCACCAGACGGAGTGGAGCTCATCAAGAAAGCGTTAACAGAAACAAAACTTGACGTACGCTACAGAGGTGCAGGCACCTACCATGTTGTTGTGAAAAGCGACGACTACAAGAAGGCGGAAAAACAGTTGAAGACTGCGACAGATAATCTCCTCAAATTTACCAAGAAAAACAAGATCGAGGCAGAGTGGCAAAGATGGGAGGACTAACCATACGACAATGTCCTCAATGTGCCAAGTACACCCTCAAGCAGGACTGCTGCCAATCCACCGTCACCATCGTTCCCGCAAGATACTCCCCACAAAAGAACGCCAAGTACCGCCAGATGGCAAGAAAGGAATAACCTTGGATGCTTAGTCGGGTGCCTTTTTCATAACTTCTTGGAAGTAATTTCTAAAGCCAGCGAATCTTTGTACGCTAACCTCAATCTTTAAACGTTCGAAGCCCAAGAGTGTGTGCACTATCCTCGTTACGAGGTTCCGTATTTCGGGGCTCAATTTTTTGTACGGGATTGTGGAAAGATAGTTGAATGCTTCGGACTCGCTTTGCAATACGGTGACGGCAGCATCTGCAATAGCATATCCTTCAGCATGTTCGTCGTTGCTTCCGCGTGCGTACAAGGAAATATAATAGTTCGTGGTGTTCCTAATGTGAGCAAGCATGGCTTTTCGTTGTTTTGCACCGAGCAGCCAGGCACTTGCCCACGCAAAGGTTTGGGCACAGGCCTCATCCATGACTTTGTATTTTTGTGAGCCATTATGTGATGTGTAAGCGATAGACTCTAGCTGCTGACAGGCTACGTGCCCGAGCTCATGCATTGTTGTGCTGAACGTTCCCGGCGCGCTAGTCTTTTCAATGCTTACGGCGGCACAACCCCAACGCGTCTTAGCCCAATGATATCCTGTACGCCCACCTTTTGTATCTTCCTTAAAGTATATGGTGGAGGGAACGTCCTTACCCGTTAATGTTCTGAAATGCTTTTTCCCAGGTTCTAGATACTGTTTCCAAGATGAAGCAGGAATCTGATTCACTTTTATAGCAAACTCACTTTTACTTAGCCGTGAGAAAAGGAGGCTATTGAGATCGTCGAACAACGGATCTGGATACAATTGAAGAAACTCTGCGTACTTTTTTTTGCATCTGTTGTTTGCTCACAGGAGGCGGTCTTTCTTCAGGTTTAGAATCCTTAAGCGATTGTTCCATATCCGCAACATATGCCTCCGTTTTTTCCATGTCTTGCAACCATTTTCTTGCCTTGATATTCCACGCCTCAATGATAGGAAGTTCTTTGTTACAAACTGTTTCTACTTTGTGTTTTGGCAACGCGTACTTGATCAAGAACGTAGGGTTATCCCTCGTGCCATACTGGGATTCATGTAATTGGATGTGCATGAAGCGGAAGATTCTTTGTGCTGTTCCTGTCCATTTCAGCACTCCTGCGGCTCCTAAGAATGCCGCAATATTGTGAAAGAGTCTTCGCCGTCCTTTTTTATCTGCAGTTCCCATTATTGCTATGCAGCAAGCAGCAAGCTTTTTATGCTTTCCCTCTTATTAAGAGTATATGTGGAAAGTCTCTTTTACCCAAAAACCTAAGCTAACCAAGCCTTTACTAATCGAAGGATTGCCAGGAGTAGGTAACGTAGCAAAGATAGCTGCAGATTTTGTTGCAGAACAAGTAGGTGCAGAGTTATGTGCGACATTTACTAGTGATCAACTACGCCACGCAGTATTCGTCAACGACAAAAACTTGGTAGAGCCTCCAGTTATAGAATTGTACTGCAAGAAGCGACCCAAACAACAAGATCTACTATTCCTACTAGGAGACGTGCAACCTTTCGATGAAGAAGGAGCTCTAGCATTAGGAGAAGCCGTCCTGAAAACCTTCAAACAGTTTGGAGGCGTAGAAGTTCTCACCCTAGGTGGTGTGGCTACAGAACAAGAACCAAAAACGCCCAAAGTGTACTGTACTGGCACACAAAAGAAGATTGTGGGGGAATACGGAAAACTCCCTGGAGTCACCACAGAACTGTACGGTGTTGTTGGCCCTATCGTAGGCATTACGGGTGTGTTATTAGGCCTTGCTGGCTCAAAAAAGATTCCCGCAGTTACGCTACTAGCTGAGACACACGCTCACCCGGCAGCCCTAGGCGTTGCAGGCGGAAAGAAGTTGGTGGACGTGCTAGCAAAACGACTCAAGACCGCAATCAACACAGGATTACTAGCAGAAAGCTTCGAGCTCCCTAAGTTTGTAACAAACGTCAAGGGTCACGAAGAAAACCATTACATTGGCTAACCAAGATCATAATAGTTGCCACTTACCAAATTCAAGATTCCTTTCTCTGAGACCTGCTTAGGACACATAGGGAACGCCATCTCTCCCTGAGCGTCAACACTAACCGTGCCAACAGTGCTCTCAAAATCTTGCACAGTTGCTAGACCATCTCTAATGCCTTGGTGTCCAGTTCCTCGACGAGAAACTGCGTCTTTGATCAACATAACGCTGTCATAGCCAAACGTGCTGAAAAATCCAGGAAACTTTTCATACTTTGTCATGAACTTGCCAATGTAGTCTCCTGGCATGGCATCTAAGCAAAATGCGCTGGTAAACGCTTGTGTCTCGTGCTTTGTCATGGCTGCCACACCGTTTGGGGTTGCAATCGTGCCCACGGCAAGCAAAGGAATGTCGAGAATGTCCAAAACATCCATCTGATCCATTGCATTTGTTATTTGGTTTTCAATACCAATAATGTACAGAGCATCGGGCTGTGCTTGTTTTACCTTGAGCAATTGGGTAGAGTAATCCCATTCGGTGTACGTGATTGCTTCTACAACAACGACCTCTCCACCTTTTTCCTTAACAATGCGTGTAAAAACATCTCGATAGCTATGGCCAAACAATTCGTCAACATACAAGATGGCAATCTTCTTGAAGCCAAGAGTGTCAACAGCATATCCTGCAATCACAGGACTGTCGCTGTCAGCGTTAGTGAACAACCTAAAGATCTGGTCTCCTTGTGAGGCAACCTGGCTAGAAGAGGATACAGTGGCTAACATGGGTATCTGTGCCTCTTGTGCAAGAGGCGTCACGGCAAGCGCTGCACTAGCTTCTATGACAACATCAGGAGAAAAGGTTGCCATTAGGTTGTGAAAAGACGTCACCGTGGTTGGACTATCTCCTTTTCCGTCCTCAAACCGGATCTCCAGTAGCTTTCCATCTATCCCTCCCTGCGCGTTAATCTCCTCTTGAGCCAACAGAACGCCTTCTTGGACCTCCACGCCAATATAGGAAACGACACCAGTAAGAGGGACGATGACGCCTATTTTGACGGTGTCTGCCTGCTGACCGCAGGCTGCAAGGAACAACAGTAGTACTATGAGTGCTTTTTTCATAGATTGCCGTACACAAGCATAGCATTTAAATATTATTCACCTCTCAAGGGGGTAGTAATGGTTGCTGAGCTGCTAAAAGAGATAGGATTGACAGAAAGAGAGTCAAAAGTGTATCTTTCCCTCCTAGACCTGGGAAGGTCAACCACGGGACCACTCATCAAAGCAAGTGAGGTTCCCAACTCAAAAATCTACGAGATACTATCCAGTTTGCACAAAAAGGGTCTGGTAACTTGGGTGATCGGAGGGAAAACAAAGTTTTTCGAAGCTGCAGATCCCAAAACATTACTAAGGTTATTCGACCAAAAGAGAAGAACGCTCGCAAACATGCTTCCCGAACTTGAGGCAAGAAGAAGTAGAGCCCAGAGCCCACAATCGGTATCCTTATTCGAAGGCTTTCCCGCTATCCGCAACTTGTATATCGACCTTCTCTCCCAAGCCGGACCCAAAGTCCTATACGGTATGACTGCTGCAGACTGGATTGAAGACAAGATGGTGGGTGATTTCTATTCTTGGTATGCAAGCCTCAAGCAGGAGTATGGAGTTACGAGCAGATTGTTAGTAAGCAAGAAGAACTGGGCAGCTTTCCAAAGACAATACAAGACCATGAAACTCTTACCCAAATGGGAAGCAAAACCAAGCCACATATCCTTTCCAGGAGACGTAGGCATCGTGGGCAAACACGTGCTCATCCTCAACTGGGACGAAGTACCAACAGCCATACTCATCCAGAGCAAATGGCTCTCCCAACAGTACATGCAGTTCTTCAAGGAAGCCTGGAGCTCGCCGTAACCTTTTTATAAGCCATCAACTGCCGTCGAGGTATGCGTATCACCAAGGTGAAGGCTCGACAAGTGTTTGACAGCCGAGGCACCCCAACAGTAGAAGCAGAGATCCATGTGGGAAGTACTGTTGCCACGGCCATCGTCCCTTCAGGTGCATCAACAGGCGTCCACGAAAGCCTAGAACTCCGAGATGGCGGCAGTGCATACCATGGCAAGGGTGTCACCAAAGCAGTTGCTAACGCCAACGCAGTGGGAAGAAAGCTCGTAGGCCACAAGTACACCCAAACAGAGTTTGACAACTATCTCAAACGTCTTGAGGGAGACAAGCATAAACACTTATTTGGTGCAAACGCAGATCTAGCATTGAGCATGGCTTACTGCAGAGCCATGGCATCCTACCATCACGTTCCTTTGTACAGGCACATTGCGAGCTTGTGCGGGAAAAAGAGGATACAGTTGCCGGTCCCGGCCATGAACATGCTTAACGGCGGAATGCATGCCGGGACACGGCTTGATTTTCAAGAAATCCTTCTCTACCCCAAAGGAAGAAGCTTCACAGACATGATGAGAACAGGCGTAGAGATCTATTGGGACATGAAAGCCGCACTAAAGAAAAAGTACGGACCCTCAGCCACCAACGTAGGGGATGAAGGAGGATTCGCTCCCAACTTTGACATGATAGAAAAAGCACTATTGTTCTTAGACGGTGTTGTAAAAGGAAGAGCAAGGGTAGGGCTTGATGTCGCAGCATCAAGCTTCTACAAAAACGGAAGCTACAAACTAGCCGGCAAGAAAACAGACACAGCACAACTATTGCGCCTACACGAACGCATCATCAAAAGGTTCAAGCTCGCCAGCGTAGAAGACCCCTTCCAAGAAGAAGACTTTGTTAGCTTCGGACAGTTGCTTGCCAAAGTGCGAGACAAATGTCTCATCGTAGGGGATGATTTGCTCGTCACACAAACCGACCGAATCCAATGGGCTATTGACCAACGCTCTTGCAATTGTTTACTGCTCAAACTCAACCAAGTAGGTACTGTGTCTGAAGCTATTGATGCAGGATTGCTAGCACAAAAAAACAACTGGAAGGTCATGGTGTCGCACAGAAGCGGAGACACAGAAGATCCCTTCATAGCAGACTTTGCCTGTGGTATCAGCGCTGACTTCATCAAAAGTGGAGCTCCGTGTAGGAGTGAAAGAGTAGCAAAATATAATAGGTTGTTACGCATTGAGGAAGAGATATGATAGTAATTGGCGGAAGCAACTCACAAGACCTTGCAAGAAAAGTAGCAAGAAAGCTCAAAGCAAATTATCGCGATCTTGTCGTGAGAAAGTTTCCAGATGGCGAACTCTACCTGCGCCTGCCTCCAGCAGTCAAAGGACAAAAGGTAGTCATTGTGAACACCATGCATCCTGAACCTAACGACGCATTAATCGAGCTATTCCTATCATGGCACACTGCCAAGGAGATGGGAGCAAAGAAAGTATCCATCGTCGTACCCTACATGGGATATCTAAGACAAGACAAACGCTTCCATCCAGGAGAAAGTCTAAGCAATCATTTAGTGGCGAGCCTCCTCTCGCCAGACTTCTGTCTAACCTTAGATCCACATCTTCACAGAATACATTCCTTGAAGGAAATTTTCAAAACAAAGGCAAAACACGTCACAGCTAACGACATTTTGGGAGACTACATCAAGAAAAACATGAAAGGAGCCATCATCGTCGGCCCAGATGGAGAAAGCTTCCAATGGGCAGACCATATCGCCAAAAGAATAGGTCATCATGCTATTGTGTTAAAAAAGAAGCGATTCTCGTCGAGAAAAGTGAAAATAGTAGTACATTCTGACGTGCCATTGAAAGGAAAAACCGTTGTTTTAGTGGACGACATCATCAGCTCTGGCCACACCATGCTCGAACCGATCAAACAATTCAAGAAGATGGGTGTGAAAACCATCTACTGCATGTGCGTCCATGGTGTTTTCGCAGAAGGAGCACTCAAAAAAATCCAAAAGTTAGGGGCAAAAGTGCTATCCACCAACTCAGTCAACAATCCGGTGTCCAAAATAGATGTTTCTTCACTTATTGCAGAGCAGTTACGTTAGAACACCATAATTCTTTTAAACCGTATTATTAGCTATAATTTGTGGTAAATATCGTGGTTACTGGTGCCAGCGGCACCGTAGGTAAGGCGCTTCTTGAGGATCTTAGCCCTGAACATGCCGTCACCTCTCTGTCTTTGAGAGAGGAGAACGGAGGGGTAAGCATGGACCGCCTCGTGAAAAGATTAAGAGGGGTGTATGGCGTCGTGCACGCAGCCTGGAACACAGGTTTGTCCAATTCGGGCAGCAATCTTGGAGATGACTACAACATCACCATGTCTTATGCGTTGTTAGAGGCAGCCAACGCAGCAAGAGTCAAAAAATTCATTTTTGTTAGCACAGTCCACCGACAACCCTTCGGGAGATGGCCTGAAATAGAGAAAGATCATGATGAATCTGTGATGCTTCCTGGAAAGTTCTACGAACAACCTCGCTGTACTTATGGTGCTGAGAAAATACTTATAGAGTACCGAACAGAGCAAGCAGCACTCCTTGGAGACTTTTATGCCGTCAACGTAGGTTTAGGGGGGCATCATGGACATAATAAACCTCCACCAAATAATTGGCAGTCTCGTGTGTGGTTGAGCAGAAAGGATTGGGTTTCCATGGTAAGAACGTTCATGCTTGCAACGCCCAAGCAGCGAGGTTCTTATTTGTATGGTACCTCGGCAAATGAAGATCCGGTAGTCAGCACAGAAAACTGTTTTGGGTGGGAACCCATGGATTGTGCTCCCGCAGACAAGGAAAGAAGTGCTGTGCCAAAGAGCCTCACTGACTTGGATGCACTCTGGAGCCCGACCACAAATTCGCAACCCTTATAAGCTACGTCATTGGACGATTTCTTGTGAAACCAGAAGAACACCCTAAAGGTTGGGGTAAAGAAATGTGGATTGCCAACACCAAATACTGCGGCAAGAAGATGTGGTTGTTCAAAGGAAAAAAGTGCTCTGTGCACTATCACAAGAACAAGGAAGAAACATTCTTTATACAATCTGGAAAGATGGAGTGCACGTTGTGGCCTGAAGGATATCCTGGACCAGCAAAGAAGCTCATTTTGGGACCTAACGATACTGTGCACCTAGAGCCGGGCATGATCCACCAATTCATAGGAATAGATGAAGAAACCGAGTTTTTCGAGTTCTCCACCCATCATGAAGAGGAAGACTCCTATCGACTAGCTCCTGGAGATAGCCAAACCTCTGGCATGCAAGAGTTTGTCAAGGCAGAATCACCTAATTCAAACTGATGACTATGCCGTGATCTTTGAGTACTCGTGCAAGTTCTTTGCGGTCTTCGCCATCAGCCATATTTTCCTGTGCCGCTTTGTTGAGCTCAAGTGTTATTACTGCTCCTCGCTTGCCTTCAACCGTGAGCCTTAATTTTTCGCCTCCCAGGGCGGTCTTTACTTTTCCTTCAATAGGTATCATGTAGACTGATCAAGAGCCCGCGCATAAAAATGTTGCGTTAGTAATACTTCTTCAAAGGATTTTTCTTGTTGGCCGCGTACAAAACATTTTTAGGTTTGCGTACGGCTTTCCATTTCAGCTTCTTAGGTAGAGGCAAGCCTTTGGTTCGTACGTGGTAGATCATCGCTCTGTCTTGAGGATTCTCCAAGCTCATCTCTTTCTTGATACTCAATCGTTCAAAATATCTTCGTAACGGTCGCATACTGTTGCCATGGCAGCTTATCGCCACAGTCATTTGGTACTTTCGCAACAAGGGTAGTAACTGCTTAAGAAAATGCAGTGTCCTTCCTTGTACCATCTTGACGCTTTCGCCAAACTCGGGTACGGTTGCGTACCCTCTCCTTATTTTCTGGACGAGGTGTGGGTTGACTTTGGTGAATTTTGTCTTGCTTAATCCTTGAAACACGCCATAACACCTTTCAATAATCCTGTCGTCCACAAACACTTGTATCTTGCGCTTGCCAAGAACGAGTTTTAGGGTTTGTGCTGACCTTTTTTGTGAGCTTTCAAAGCCAATATCGATTGTGTAGTCTTTCAGCTGTTTCTTAGTATGTAGTGCTTCTTTTTTCCCTTTTGCGGTTAATGATGGATCTCGCCAGCCAGAGAACAATTTCTTTTGATTGTCCGTGCTTTGCGCGTGCCGGAACACGAGGATGGTTGATTTCATTGTAGTGCGAGGTTGTGTGCCTTTACATAGTTTTCGATAAAGACCTTCCAGTCTGCGGTGGCCGCAATCCTTTTTGCGGTTTGTTTATTCTCCACGCGTTCGTGCTTGGGGAATTTTCTAAACCGGTACATGATGCCGGAAAGATCTTTGGTGACTTGCTTGTCTTGCTTACCTAGTCGGGGTATGACAAACACTCCAGGATAAGGTCCTTGTTTGCATTCTTTACAGAGATATCTTCCAAAGCCACTAAGGTCGGTGGTTACGGAGCTCACGCCGAGTGCTGCAGCTTCTAAAGGTGTGTAGCCCCAGGGTTCGTAGTATGATGGGAATACCCCTAAGTGCGAACCTTGCATGGTTTCATAATAATCCGTATCTAGCAATCCGTCTGCTCCGCTCAAGAAGATGGGGTAGTAGATGATTTTGACAGGATCTGTTTTTGCGTTGTTCAAACCTGATTGTTTGCAGGCTTGCATGATCGGGTCTTGGCTTTCATCATACAGTTCGTGGGTGCTTATGGGTGGCTTTCCCTTTCGTAAGAATGCTAGAGTTTTCCGTTTTAGCTCGGTCAGGCTGTCCTCATCAAACAAGCTAGTCTTGCTGATGTCTTTTTGTGAGATGATGAGTTCTAGGATTCTTCTTTGGATCTTGTCGTGTCTTCCTTCCACACTGTCTTTGAGGTCATCAAAGAGGGTCTTGCTTTCTAGAATTTCGGGTCTAACATTTTTGATGTTTCCTGGAACAAAAATAAACGCAATGACTGGATCTTTCTTCCCTTCTTTTTTCATTCTTTGGTTTAACTGTGCCAACGCCTGTATGTAGACATCCACGCCCTTGGTGTGGAATTCTGGACGTCCAGCAATGAAGTACATCAACACGTTGCTCAGGTCCATGGTGTAGTAAGGAAAGAAGTAGGGTATGAGGAAGCTTTTGATTTTTTCTCGTTGTTTGGCATGATCTTCGCTTGCTTGTTCAAAGGTCGGAAACTTTTCCATATCCAGTCCATTAAACAAGAGTACGGGCGGTTTCACGCCTAACAATTTCTTTGCTTCCATGCCTGTAATTTCACTTACGGTGGTGAAGACATTCGCTTGGTTTGCACATATTTTTTCTACTTGATACTTTGCCCACACGCCTGGTCGTGCTCGAGCTTCTTTCTCTGCATCTATCTTTTCTTCGTAGATGTTCTTCCCTTCCGAAGCTAGGCTTCTACCGAGCATGGTGGCGTGCGTTGTAAATACTGTTCGTACCTGGCTGTGTTTTTTTAGGTACAAGACGGTGCCTCCGCATAACCATTCGTGGCAGTGCGCCACTGCTTTTTTCTTACCTGCTGCTTCTGCAAGTGCTTGGATCACTTTGCCTGCTGCGTGGGAAAAGACCATTGGTTCGTCAAAGTCATTATAGTCAGTCCCTAGGGTGTCTAGTTGGTACTCATCCCATAAGGTTCCTTTGATTGCGTTGGCATTCTTTGCGTATTCTGAAAAATCTATCAATAACGCGGGCGGACTTCCTTTCACCAGCCACTTTCCGAAATGGATCTGGATGCCTTCTTTGGCTAGCTCTCCACACACTTTCTTTAGATCTTTTGGTGCAGGTCTTTCTTCAAACACGCCTGGTGTCTTGGCCGGAAACCAAGGACCTATGAGAAGAAAGTTATCGCCGTATTGTTCCATCATGCTGCGTGCTTTACTACTCACGACAGTATAGATGCCGCCTACTTTGTTGCACACTTCCCAGCTTACTTCATAAACTGCATCTGCTTTAGCTTCCACACGCGCATCAAGTGTTGGTGTTTAATAAGCGTTCCACACTACGCCTGAGTGGTGCTGTTTCTGGGCGTGCAGAACTGCTCTAGGTTCTGGCTAAAGTGGTCATTCCCTCTTATCGCAACGCTCTTCCCTACCATGAGTAGTCGCACAAAGGTATGATTAAGATCTTGTCTACCTACCTCTATCACCACATCATTGATTCCTGGGTGGATCGTGTAGTCTTTTTGGCGAACAAGAAGGCTGTCTACGTAGAACTCATAACGCACCTCTACCTGCTCTTCATACGTGCTGTTGGTGCCAAAGAACAGCCACCATCGAGTCCTACAGCTAACGTTTTGGTTCTCATACTCGTCCCCAATGATGAAGGGTTCGACGAGTTGGATTTCTGGATCGTCCTCACAGTCATTATCGTTGTATTCATTGCAATCTACAGGGCAGATTCGGTCGTCATCCTGGCATTCGTCTTGCAATAAACTAACACACCTGCAGTTGGAGGTGCATTCTCTTCCTTCATAGCGTCCTTCGCAGAATTTGGTGCGAACCACGCCGCTATCGCAGTCTGCATCTGTTCTGCACGTGACTTCTGGCCCGCAATCGTGATCATTCTCGACAGTACATCCGGGTGTACAGTACCCATCTCCGTGCTGGCAGGTAGTGATGGGAAGATGTTGGCACAGTTTGGTAGCGGTGACACAAATATCGTTGGTGCTGGCCTTGCCATCATCACAATCGTCTTTGGTGTCGCAACTTTCCAAGTTCAAACACGGTTCCAAACAGCAGAATTTGCTGTCGGATGAGAGTACAGGGATGATGCTGCATGCTCTGAACTCTTTGCATGCCTCTCCACCAATCTCAGTACACGTTTTCAGAAGACATTCACCGTCAACACACTTGGTGTTCCTAGCACACGTCATATCTTGACAGAGATCAATGCCGCTATCTACGCAATCCACGCTACAACAGGGCTCTCCTTGTACTGGGTTGCTTCCTGGGCACTTCTCTGTGGGTTTGCAAAGCTTCCCACCTAAAGTTTCGCACACGTAGGGGATGCACTGTCCTGCTCCGTTGTTCTCTAAGCATCTCTCTCCTTCCCCACAAGCCAGTCTTAAGCAGGGCACTTGCTCTGCAGGGCCCATGTTTACCGTGACACACCCTATTAATGCTACCAAGAAGAGTACGATAAACCTGCGCATAGGGGCCTGAAAAGGGTCTTTCTTTAAAAAGTGTGTTGTGGACGACAGGTACCGAACCCTTAAAAAAGCACGAATGTATCATCCCCTCGTGCAGAAGATAGTGACTATAGGTGGGGGGACAGGACAGTTCCAGATCTTGAGAGGGTTGAAGAACTACGAATGTAGTGTTACTGCTATCGTCAACATGAGCGATGACGGCAAGAGTAGCGGCAAGTTAAGAGACGAATATGGTGTCCTACCGCCAGGAGATGTGCGTCAGTGTATGGTGGCTCTAGCAGATGACGAGCACGCACAGATACTTAGGGATTTGTTCAATTTTAGATTCAAGGATGGTCATTCTTTAGGAAACCTGATTATTACTGCGTTAGCAGAAATCACCGGAAGCAGCGCAGAAGGTATCAAAGAAGCGGCCAAACTCATCAAAGTTAAGGGAAAAGTGCTTCCCGTAACTGCTGATTCTGTCACACTTTCTGCAAAAACAGAAGATGGGCGAACGTTGGACGGCCAAGATAATGTTTCTTACCCTGAAGGTGAGCACACGAAAATCACCCAACTCATGCTTGAACCTGAAGCGTTCTTGTTCAAGGATGCCGGAGAGGCTATTCGTGAGGCAGACAAAATAGTGATCTGTCCAGGAGACCTGTATGGCAGTATCTTGCCAAACTTTTGCATCAAAGGAATGAAGGAAGCACTGCAGAATAGCTCTGCCACAAAGATCTATGTGTGTAACATGTTCACCAAAGAAGGCAACTTCAATTTCAAAGCTCTTGACTTTGTTAAAGAGATTGAGAAGTACAGCGGATGCAAGATGGATCATATCATTATAAGCCAAGACAAGCCAGACCAGGCAGTACTAGATAAGTACTTCACAGAGCATTCAAAACTGGTAGAAGATGATCTAGGTGATGATCCTAGAGCCCTAAGAGCAGACCTAGCCAAGGTGTATCCTTCTGAAGCTAAGACTATTCTACGACACGTTCCCGAAAAGATTGCTCGGGCGATTGTTTCTTTGTAAACCTAACCTTTTTATGCAGCGAACAAACGCGATATTCTATGATTGGTAGCCAAGTTCCAGACATCGAAGTGGAAGCGTTCCACGATGAGGCAACGAAGAAGGTGAACCTTCGCGATTACAAGGGACAATGGCTTATTGTCGTTTTCTATCCTGCAGATTTCACGTTTGTCTGCCCCACAGAACTAGAAGAGTTAGCAAACCTGTACGACCAGTTCAAGCAAGAAGGTGCAGAGATCGCTTCTGTAAGCACAGACACCGTGTTCGTCCACAAAGCGTGGCATGACCATTCTGAGGCTATCAAAAAAATACGCTATCCTATGCTCGCAGATCCTACTGGCAAATTATGCAAAGCCTTTGGAACGTATCTAGACGATGAAGGATTAGCATTGCGCGGAAGCTTTATCGTTGATCCTGATGGTGTCATCAAGGCTATGGAATTACACGACAACAGCTTGGGAAGAAGTGCTGATGAATTATTGCGCAAACTCAAGGCTGCAAAGTTTGTTCGCGAGAACCCTGGCCAAGTATGTCCTGCAAACTGGCAACCCGGAAAGAACACGCTCAAACCTGGACTAGATTTGGTTGGCAAGATCTAAGCCTTCTTGAAGAACTTTACTAGTTCTCCAATAACGAGTACGCTGGCTCCTGCAAGCGTGCACCATACCCAGTCCATGGCTGCTAGTGGGACAGCATCAAACCATAGGTTGAGCGGGCTGTAGATGACTAACACTTGGAGTAGTACGCTTGCTAGTAAGGCCCACCATATCCATTTGTTGTTTCTCAGTACAAAGGTAGAATGTACGCCGCTTCTTTGGTTCAGAACATTAAAGAGTTGGAACATCACGAGTGTGGTAAATCCCATAGTTTGGGCATAGGCAAGGTTGGTCTCGGGGTGCGAGTAGGCAAACACGCCTAATGTTCCTACTGCCATGAGCACGCCTACTAGCAAGGTGTAGATGCTGTTATGCTTGGTGAGCACGCCTTCCTTAGGATTGCGAGGTGGACGCGCCATGTTCTTTGGCTCTGCATGCTCCAAACCTAGAGCAAGCGCAGGTGCTCCGTCAGTAACTAGGTTGATCCATAAAATTTGCATTGCAGTGACGGGCATTTGCATGCCAAACGGAATGCTCAAGAACACTGTTAACAATTCTCCAATGTTTGAACTGACAAGATACATCACAAACTTTCGGATGTTGTCAAAGATTCTTCTGCCTTCCTCCACCGCTCCTACAATGCTGGCAAAGTTGTCATCCGCGAGCACCATATCTGAGGCATCTCTGGCTACGTCTGTTCCGGACTTGCCCATTGCGATGCCGATGTCTGCTCGTTTTAGCGCAGGAGCGTCGTTGATTCCATCCCCTGTCATGGCCACAACGTGTCCTTTCCTTTCTAGTGATGCAACAATGTGTAGTTTTTGTGCAGGTTCAATCCTTGCGTACACGGTGATGTCTTTGTTGGCGTGCTTGTCTAAATCCTTACCTTCTACTGCATTCCCTTTGAGTCCGAGTTGGCCTGCAACAGCAACGGCGGTGGACATGTGATCTCCAGTAATCATGATAACTTTGATGCCTGCACTCTGACATTTTTTGATGGCATCTCTTGCCTCTCTTCGTGGTGGGTCGATCATGGCTTGCAATCCTACAAACACCATGTCGCTCTCTTCCGTGCCGTAGGAGAAAGCAAGCACGCGTAATGCTTCGTTGGCAAACTTTTCTGCTTGCTTGAGTATTTTTGTTCTCGCTTCTGGCGTGAGGTTCATCACTCTACCGTTTGCCCATATGCGAGTGCACTTTCTGACGAGTACTTCGGGTGCACCTTTGGTGTACATGGTGGTCTTGCCTTCCATGACGTGGGTGGTGCTCATCATCTTTCTTTCAGAGGTGAACTCTATCTCGTCCTTTCTTGGGTATTGTCTTTGTAGCTGATCATAGTGCATGCCTCCTTTGCGTGCGCTCACTAATAGTGCTCCTTCTGTCGGGTCTCCTACAATTTTGGTCATGTCTTCTTCTTTGTGGAGAGTTGCGTTGTTGTTCATAGCTCCTATACGCAACAATAATGAGAATCCTTTGGGGTCTTTGGAGAACTTTCCATCTTCATCATATCCGCTGCCACTCACATTCACCACTTCATTGTTCACGTACAGCTTTCTTACCGTCATCTCGTTATGGGTGAGGGTTCCTGTCTTATCAGAACAAATTACGGTGCATGCTCCTAGTGTTTCCACGCTGGGCATGTTTCTTATGAGTGCGCTGCGTCTTGCCATGTGTTGCACACCTAGTCCCATGGTTACGGTGACGATTGCTGGCAATCCTTCTGGGATGGCTGCAACAGCTAGTGCGATGGCTAGTAGGAGCACGTCAAATACGGGTCTTCCTGTTGCCACGCCGTGTGCAAAGATTAGTGCTGCGAGGATGAGTACGGTGATGCCTAGCCACTTGGCTAGCTGGTTGATGTGTTTTTCTAAGGGTGTCGCTTCATCTTTTGTGCTTTGTAGTAAGGATGCAACTTTTCCTATCTGGGTACGCATGCCTGTGTTGACAACAACTGCATTCGCCTTTCCCATAGTGACTGAGGTTCCGGCAAACACCATGTTGGTTCGGTCTGCAACGGTTGCCTTCACCGATACTTCGCCTAGTTTTTTTGTGGTAGAGTCGCTCTCTCCGGTGAGCGCGCTCTCCATCGCTTGCAAGTGTTGGCACGTCACCAATCTTGCGTCTGCTGCGATGTTGGTGCCGGTTTCTAGCACTAATATGTCTCCAGGTACGACCTCTACTGAGGGTATTTCTAACGTTTCACCGCCTCTTATGACTACTGCCTTGGGTGCCATCCTTTTCTTGAGCTTTTCGATGGCTTGTTCTGCTTTGTATTCTTGGATAAAGCCAAAGATAGCGTTTAGAACAATAATGAGTCCGATGGTGTACGCGCTTGTTCGTTCGTGCAATACTGCGCTTATCACGCCTGCAACGATAAGAATCCAGACTAGGGGTGATTTGAATTGTTCCCATAGTAAGGCGAGCACGCCAGGTGGTTTTGCTATTTGTAGTTCGTTTCTGCCTTCGCTTAGCCTTCTGGTGGCTTCCTGCTTGGATAGCCCTTTTTCTGTTGTGTGAAGATGCTCTAGTACTTCTTTGATACCCCTATCATGGAACATATCCCTTAACAGACTCTCGTGTTTTTAAGACTATCGGGAGTTATGCCAGTCGTCTGGAAATTTCTTTCTGAATATTTTTTTCTGTTGGGCCCTGCTCTGACTTTCCGTCCATAATGAGAATTCTGTGGCATTGGTCATAAGGGAAATTTCGGTATTCAGATATAACTGTTGTAGAGTCGGGCCCGCTCCATTCTGGATCGGGGTTGTTGGCCATGTAGGCTATGCGATTATCTATTCGATACACGGTTATGCGCCATAAACAGGTGCCTTTCGAATTATGTTCCATTTGTTCACTTTCTATTTCTGAATGGTATTTCCGTAGAAATTTTTCTAGCCACCCGAGAGGCCCTGGCCCTTCATACACCGTGCGCATTAGAAATTCCACCTGAGCAGCATCTGTGCAATGCTACCTCCGTAAATGCCCTGGTTGACGCGGAATTCGGCATGTGGTTTTCCTTTAACGTTTGGGAAGAGCTTGCGCACCACACCTATGGCGGTGCCTTTGTTCTCGCCGTTGACGTGGATGTTTCGGTAGCCAACGCCTGCTTTCCATGTCTTGGAGAGGTTGCCACCCACGACTATGCTTGTCTTGTAAGAGTTGGGTGCGTTGTCTAAGGGAAAGTTGCCTTGGAGGGCTACGTCTACCTCGCACTTGTTATCCAAGAAGGTTTTGGTTGCGAGTACTCCTGCTCTAACGGTGGGTTTGTCTGAACCAATCTTTCCTGTAGGAACCGTCATGCCTGCAAAGCTGTTGTAATGCAGAGTTCCATGATCTCCTCTTGGACCTCCAAGGATGGTAAGATCTCCTGTGCCTTCTTTGTTCTTATTCCATACGTATGGCTGGCTGACAATGGCCCATTTGTTCTTGTCCCAATACTTTATCGCAGTGTTGGTGGATGTTGATTTCTTCTCAACGTTATGCGTGGTAACGTTCTGTAGTTGGAGGTTGGTTGGTCCTTTCTTTCCTATGGTGAGGCCGTCGCCAAAAACGGGCAGGGCCATGGTTGCAGCTATAGCTGCGTTCCTGACGGTTTGTATAATCGTCATGGTTTAGTAGGTGAAACTCACCATATAACCTTTCGTGGCATTGGTACAACACCATATTTATATACTTGACAAGCTTCCTAAGACTATGCGTCTGAGTATGTTAAGAGACCTAGGATTGTCCGACGGAGAGATCAAAATATATGGAGCTCTTCTAGACATTGGTCAGTCTCCCTTGAACAGGATTCATGAAAAGACAGGCATTGAAAGGAGAAATATCTATGACATTCTCAACAAGCTCATCGAAAGAGGTCTGGTGTCTTACGTCACCGAAAACCGAAGACGGTTGTTCCAGCTTGCTAATCCTACCAAGCTGGTAGGGTATGTTGATGAGAAAATGTTAGATCTTGAGCGAACAAAGAAGGAAGTCCAGGCAATGGTGCCAGAAATTACCAAAAAGTTCAACGCTGAAAAGCCAGAAATCGATGCAGAACTGTTCACCAGCGAGGACGGTGTTAAAGCAGTATGGGAGGCGTGCCTGGAGCACAAGAAGATTTATTTCATTGCCGCAGGAAGGTACTGGCCTATCAACAAGCCACACTACTTCGCAAGCTGGATGAGGCGAAGGCTAGCAAAGAAAATACCCTTGCACATTCTCTTACGCCAGGAAAACATTAAGGATTTCAAGCCATTCCCTATGGAAAAAGCTCGTTTTTTACCTAAAGCGTTTAGCGGCCATCCGAACGTGATCTTCGTGTATGGGGATAACGTTGCTAACGTGATGTTACATGACCAACCTTTCGCTTTTGTTATTCGAAACAAGCAAATAGCAGAGAATTACATAAAATATTTTGATTTCTTATGGAAGCAGTCTACCGAACCGTGAGCTTGCCCATCAATCGATTTTCTTTACCGACACAAGTGTTCCTGCATCGTAGCTCAAATGTACCTTTCTTGTCAGCAGTGAAGGTCATGGTGTTAGACTGGCGAGGTTGCAAGTCTACATGGAGGTCATACCCTTCAAGGTCAATGCCGTATACTTCATCGAAGCTGGTGAAGTAGAGTTGTACGTACTGGCCCTCTCGTGCGGTTAACTTTACCGGACTCATGCGGTGAGAAATGACTGTGATTTTGGTGATGCGTGGTCTTTCTCCAAGCGTGGTGGTTAATTTTTCTGTTAACACTTCAGGTTCGGGAACGGTCACGATTCCTAGCCGTATGTTCTCTCCGTCAACGATGATTTTGCTGGTGCGAGGTATTGTTAGTCCAGGTCCGGTGACGCCGTGCTCGTTCATTCCTATCTTCAACACTTCTCCTCTTGATCCGGTGGTGCTGATTTGTCTGCTGCTTTGCAACGTCACTTTAGCGTTGGAGATTTCATACACTCGGAACACTGGAGCAAACACTAATCGGTTAGCTTCAAACGTGCTCTCGTGTTTTAGGAGTTCCAAAACTATTACTGTGTCTTCTTGATTGCGTATGGTGAAGGGGTGGACAATCTTTACCGTTCGTGAGGGCATGACTGCTTTTCGCCCTGCGACCAACACCTCACCAAACTCTATGTTTAATGTGTTGAGTATTTGTGGTTCGCCTCGGAGCGTTCCTAACAGCGTAGGTTGGACTGCGTTATAAGTGATAGGAACATCTTCAACAAGAATGTTATCAAGGGTTATCTTGTTGATCTCTACTGAAACGTTTTCTGGTGATTGCAACACGACGTGCACGTTTCCTTCTGGAACTATGGGTGCGGGAGTGCCGTAATCCACCACTTCGGGTGCAGCACAAGCCACCAATAACAATAACAGTAAAGCGCGTTTCACACGTCGACAGTGTGTGGGTGGTTTATAAACGTTTGCGGTAGATGTATAGTCCTGCTAGGAAGACAGGAATCGTGAGCCACTGCCCCATGGTCAGGGGTCCGATCATGCCTAATTGTACATCTGGCTGGCGGACAAACTCTACCAAGAATCGGAAGACGCTGTACAGCATCATGAAAATGGCGAGCTTATGGTTTTTGGTGCGTAACAACACCAAGAAGATGAACAAGTTGTATCCTACTTCGTACAGTTGTGAAGGGTGTCTCGCCCCTTCCACTCCTGGAAAGAAGACTGCCCACGCAACATCAGAAACACGCCCATACAATTCTCCATTGATGAAGTTGCCCATCCTTCCTAGTGCTTGTGCCAAGCTTAACGGTACGACTACTACGTGGGCTAACTTCCAAAAATTGATCTCGTACTTTTTGCACACCCACCATACTGCAAGGATAACGCCCACCAACCCTCCGTGGAAACTTAACCCGCCTTGCCACACCGCAAAAATCTTCAACGGATTCGTAAGGTAGAACGACAGATTGTAGAAGAGAACGTAGAAAAGTCTAGCACCAACAACGATTGACACCGTCAACCATAACATGATGTCTTCAATTTGTTTAACAGTAAGATCGAGCTCGCCATCCTTGACCGCTTTCTTCAAGAAGTACTGAACTAAGAAGAAGGCGATGACCCACATCACGCCATACCATCGTATCTGGAAGAATCCAAGATTCAGCGCTACAGGGTCAAGCGCGTGCGTCCATGCCATACACGTGTTAGGAGGACAGTCGTATAAAAGCTATACGGTGCCAGCTCAATAAGGCTAGTACCAACGGAATACCAAACACGAGATAGTACGGCATGGGCAGCAATCGTAGGATGAACCGAACGTTCAAACCCACCACGCCAATAACGATGGCAGCACGACCCCACGACTTCCAATGCTTCCATGATTGATGTTTTCCATGAGCAAATGCAGCATACGCAAACGCTACTAACACGATGATGATGGCCCAGTGTGCCCACGCAAACACGTTGGTTAGGGATTGTTTGGCGACCTGCTCAAGAATATGGTGGCGTAGGCTGAAGTATTCATTCGCAACGTACGTGATACAGTATACTATATAGTACGGTGCCAGGAGTTTGGTGAACTGCTTGACATATGCAATACTGCTTGCTTTGCCAGTCATGCCCTTTGCCAGCCACCATGCGAGGCCTTGGCCTAGTGCGCTTAGCACAAAGACTGCGATGGCTAGCACGAGATATACGATAATGGCCTGCCCTACATACTGTGATCCAAGCACGGTGACGTGCTGGTTAGACATGTCCTGATAGATGAGAATTGCGTACTCAACCAGTTTGTCTGTTAAGGGCTTGGTCAAAAATCCTAGGATGAATAAGAAAGCGAGATCCACGAGCATGCTAACTAGGAACAATGGCTGCCAGATGTCTTGCACGCTCTTCACTGCGGTATTGATCCACTTCATGGTACGGGTGTGGGGAATATTGCATCTATGTTAGAAACGATCAATGCTAGAATAATAATAAGAATAAAAAGAAGAATAACAAAAAAAAGATCTTTGTTCATCCTGCACGCGTTGTGCCGACAATCTCGTTGGATGCTTGGGCACTGTTGATTCTTGCTTGTGTCACAGTGTCGTCGTATGCATACCGAACAGGCGCGGTTCCTTCTCGCACGTTTCCGCCGTCTTGGACCATGAAATCGCTCGATACTATCTTTCTCTCTGCGAATTGTCCTGTGGCCATGCCTCCGCGGAACAACAACACCAAGCCTACAATGGCCATGATGGCTACTATTCCTAGGATCACATACGCTACTGCGGCAGTTTCTTTGTTTTTCATTATACCACCTCTAACTTCAAACGGCAGCCTTCCGGTATAAAAATGTTTGGTTCTTGAGCGCAATAATGCTTAAATATCCCTTACTCTTATTCAGTCGTATGAAGAGCGTGTTTCGGTGTTCGAGCTGTAACTGGCGTTTCCATAGTGGTCACACGCCTCGCCTATGTCCTTATTGTGGCAAGGAAGATACAATAGTCGCTGCTTCAGTACATAGTGCTGATGATTTGATTAGCGACGTTGAGTGAACAATTTTCTTGCTATGGCAAGCCGATCTCTTTTTTGTGGTTCTTCTTGGACTGTTTTTCCGAGATATCCTTGTAATTCCCACTGTGAGACGCCCACAAGCTTTGCGGTTCTTGCCACGCTTAACCCATGCGTGTGCAGTTTGTACCCCTTCTTGACGCGAGCTCTATCCAAAGCTTCTTGGGTGTACATGTTGACTTTGTTGTCTGCCTTTCGCAAGACTTGCATGATGTGGCGCAACTCCTTCTCGTACTGGCTGTGTTTTTCTCTTTCTACTGCCACGATGGCCTTGTCAAGCTCTATATCTACGGATAGTTGCTTATCTTTGGATTGTGCGGCAATCTTGCCCAAGGCGTACAGCACTATGGCAGTGTGCACTGCGTGATTGTCTTGGAAAAGGATGGCGTTGTGCACCACTTGGTTGCTTATCGCGCTTAAACTTGCATAGTCTTTAGCTTTCAGCGCTCTGGCTGCCCGTTTCAACACTTTGAGCAAGTCATCATGGCGCGGATCCATGCGTTCCTTTAGTTTCCCCCAATATATAATGTTTGTGGGCAAAGAATTAAATATTCAGTAGGGTGTGCCGGAATATAATGTCTGCATATGAGTTAGCCAAGGGTTCACGAGAGGTACGTTTTGAATATAAGCTCATGAAAGAATTCATCATGGGTATGTTGATCGTGGTTATTATCGCGATAGGCATCTTTTGGAGGGTCGACCCAACCGAAATATCTACCGGTGTGATGATTTATGTGCTGTTCATATTTATACTTATCGCCCTCTATTTTATTCCTTTGCGTGCGCATATGCAACGGCAAGCAGGTGCGATCGTGATCTCGCACCGAAACGCCTTCTTTCTTTGTAAAAAGTGGAATGTTCCGGTTACAAAGGACACGGTTGTGTGGGCGAGGAAGACTCGATTTGCTGCAGGTCAGCTTTATCTTAGCAAAAATCCTCCCTATGATTGTGCCATAAAGTACAAAGAAAAGGGAGTGTACCAACAAATCGATTTTCTTCCATGGTCCTTACGCTACGCCCACGTTGCTGTGCCAGGCGGTGGAAAACTGCTCACGCTCCGCGAGGTTCAGGAAATTGCCAAGTTTTTGGGCTTGCGAATACAAGAAACCTGACCTTTCTGCCAGTATATAAAAATGTATACTATTAAATACTAGTTGGGTTTTCCCTCGATGATGGAAGAGCGTGCATGGCAAGCTGGCCTAGTAATTGTGGCATTGGTATCCGTTCTTTTTGGTCCTTCTATTACGGGTTTTACTGTTGCTCCTCCTTTTTGTCAGTTAGATGAGGACTGTTTAGAGATTGGAGTGGGAGATGCTTGTGTAAACAACATGTGTACTTCTTTCAGAAGCATTCCGGTAATTAGTGACCAAGTAGTTTGCAGATTCTTTAACGGTGTTGGTGGCGAGAAGTGCTACACACAAAACGATCATGGCTCCTACGGGTGCATTAACGAAGGACAAAAGTTATGTGAAGTGAAAGTCCGAGGACGCGAAGGTGAAGCGCTCACCTGGAAGAGCTCTTGTGGCGGTACTGCCTTCACATCTGTAGGCGAAGGCGGTGAGGCAGTGTTCAATTGTGGTTCTCAGCCTGTAGAGTGCAGAAGTGACCAAGATTGTGCTGAGGGTGTTTGTGAGGGTGGCAATTGTATGATTGTTGTCCCTGTAGATCCTCTTGTTCCTGATAACGTAGTGTGTGTATTTAAGAATGGTGTTGGCAAAGAAAAGTGTTATACTCAAACTTCTTTTGGTGATTATCATTGTGTTAACGACGGTAGTAAGAAATGTAAGGCAAGGTTGAAAGGCTTGCTTGGTGAGAAGGTTACCTGGAAGAGCTCTTGCGGCGGTTATGATTACACAGTTATTGGTGAGGGCGGTGAGGCAGTGTTTGACTGTCCTGTGCAGCGAAAAATACCTGCAATCATCGCGGTTCCAGACAAGAGTCCCGCATCAACTATTGTGTTTGCACAAGACGTCTCCGAAGTTTTGTTAAGTAAAAAGCTTCTACGGGGCGTTGGAATAGTAAAGCTGTACGGTGAAATCTCATCCTTACAAGATCAAGTGACTATTCTACTACTCGAATCCCGATCTGGCTATATTGTTGTGGGAGACAGATCTCCTGCAGAACACGTCGTATTAGCTGCAGATATTGAAAGCGCTTTGAGGAGAAAAGGCCAGTTCAAAGTCGTTCTTGCTTCTGAAGTAGAACATCTTCTCTATCCTGAACCAGAATGCAGACAGAACTCTGACTGTCTTGTTAATTGCATCACCGTGGTGGGCGCTAGATGTCCTCAGGGTGCATGCGAACAGGGCAAGTGCGTCATTATTGAGCCCATAACCATCGAGCCTCCATTCCTTCAACCTCCTGTTATCGTTGAACCTATAGAGATTGAAATTATCGATATCGAGCCTCCAGTACTCGTTGAGTCCAGCGAGCCCATTGAAGTCGTACCCTTCTTCGCAGAGCCTCCAGAGGTTGAGCCTGCTGAGCCCATTGAAGTCGTACCCTTCTTCGCAGAGCCTCCAGAGGTTGAGCCTGCTGAGCCCATGGCCGTTCCGCTACTCAAAGAAAAGGTCAAATGCATTTTCAAAATCGGAGATAAAGGAAAACAGACATGCAAGGCCTTGCGAAACGGAGAGTTCGTGGATGGTTGCGCAGTAGAGGGTGTTCAAAACATTGAGAGCTGTACCCTTTCCTTGAAGGGTATGAGAGGGACAAAGTTGGTCTGGGTGAGCTCATGCGATCCTGAGAAACAAACATCCGTCTTTGATGGTGTAAGCGAGTCAGTACGATTTAATTGTAAGGAATCTGATGTTGAGCCTAAGGAAGAGTTTTTCGAGCCAGAACCAATACTCATAGAAGAACCGGAGTTCTTGGACCTTGAAAGGCCACAGCCTCCAGAGCTTGAAGAAAGGAAGTGCGATGGTTGCATTTCTGGAGGGATGTGTCTACCGGTAGGTGTTCGTGATAAAGGTGAGTTCTGCACCACAGAAGGCGAGCTAAGATCACAGAAACCTGCAGACATACGCTGTGATAACAACTTCGAATGCAAGTCTAACGTGTGCGCTAACGGCTCCTGCATGGATTCTGGCGTGTTTAAGAAATTCTTGAGCTGGTTAGGCTTGTTTAGTTAGTTCTAGAACGGTTTTGTCTGACCCAGTTTTTGAACGTCTGTATCAGAATCAAGTGCTCTTCGGAAGTCTCCATCCATGATGCTATTGTCGTGTAACTCAGCTCGGTAGTGTTGCCATACTGCATGCAGTGGAAAAGCTATTCTTTGCTCTAAAAGAAAGCCCAACACGGGTTTGGCCTTATCAACCACATCATTAAGGGCAAGTTGTTCTTGAAAGTCTAAAGGTGCAGGTGGCAAAACTCGCATGCTCGCTATTTCAGCGTTTTGGTCATCAGTGTAATGTTCTGTTCCGGTTATGCGCCGAACATATGCCATGGTGAGTTCACTCATGAGTTTATAAGCCGTAGTTCCTTTATAAAGGTCACCCCCTGTACGTTTTATATAGGCGAACTGTTTTTTGGGGGTCAATGACCGAGCATCACGCCCCTTTTGCTGTGACAGCTTTAGTGGGGTTGGTAGCACTAGCAGGGCTGTTCAGTTTAGTGAACCCTAATCCTACTGGCCTGCAAGGCTTGGACTTAGACCTCGACTTGGACTTCGACCTTGGTCTTGACTTTACAGATCTTGACGGCACAGCGTCTACTGATCCTCCTGCGTGTTCGTTGACATCTACAGACTGTCCTAGATTGTGTTCTACATGCGTACAAGGTGATTCTTGTGTCAGCGGCGTAGATGCCGCAACATGTTCCTGCAGGCAACCTCCTGCGTGCACGGGTTGTCAGCTTACCCGTGCAACCTGTCCAACCGTGTGCGCAGCGTGCGCTCCTGGATCTACTGGGGGTGGCTGTGTGGGTGGTGTAGAAGATGATTCGTGCGAATGCAAACAACCCGCGCCTTGCACGCTTATCCCTGCATCTGAGACAACAGATCTTGATTTGGATGATGATCTTGATTTGGGTGTCAATCTTGATCTGGATGAGGACATCACCATTAATGAACCTGAAGTTACTACTTCCACTGCACCACCACCTGATGAAGTCTGTGATGCGTGCAGTCTGTGCGGTCCAGGTATGGAAGGCGGAGGGTGTTCCTCTTTGGATCCTGCAACAGGCCGGTGCAGGCCTCCACCACCCTGCGTGCCCTCACGATGTGCTCTGACTGCTAGGGACTGCCCACAATTCTGCCAAGACTGCCCACCGGGTTTTATGGGGGGCGGTTGTGTTCGCGGAGTGGACGCACGCACCTGCTCTTGTAAGCAAGCATCGCCTTGCTTTGACGAGAGAGCTCCTCAAGAAAAACGATGCAGACCTGCTGGAGGTATCTGGAGGCGTTTTGTTGATGATTGTACAGACACCTGCGACTTTGCCAGGGGATTGCGCATAGGATGCGCGTATGGAATCACCCACGGATGCGATTGTGGAAGGAACAAGTGCTGGTCCGGCTTCAAATGCGAGCCAAACGGAAACTTCCAAGACACAACCACGAGTTGCAACACTGACAGAGACTGCCCACTTATGACGTGCTTGACAGAGCCCTGCTCCTTCAACGTGTGCCGAAACGGCTTCTGCAAGGTTACCACAACACCGATGGTAGAACCAAAAAGTCCTTGTCTAACCCAAGGGTACAAGTGCACCTCCCCTGTCAGAGGTTGTGGTCATAATCAGGAATACTCTTTGGCTTGTGAAGGTGGCGCCTTGTGTTGCGGAGACATCCCCAGATGTGGCGATGGAGTTTGCTTCCGACATGATATTCCTAGATACGGCGAGACTCATAAAACCTGCCCGAGAGATTGTGCAGAGATTGTCCGACCGGTACTGTGTGGTAATGGTGAGTGTGATCCTAGAGAGGAGCGTACCTGTCCAGACGATTGTACCATATTGATAGATGATCCTGTAGGTACTGATCCGGAAGTCATCGTTGATCCTGTAGACGAATCCATTGAGTTGCCGGTGCGTGTTAGCTCTCCTATCAATGACGTGCTCAACCGTATCCTTAGAGATAAAGCCACCTACAAAATAATCATTCCTTCAGGAACCGGGCTAACCGCCGTCATCCAAGCTGCTTCTGATTTGGCTGCAGACATTGACGTGGTGCAAACAGCTTTGGATACAGACCAAGCACCCAATCTGGAGAACACCGCAATCGTTCTTAGCCTTTGGAACGAACAGACTCATGAGGCGTCGAACGCTCTAGCAACCACTTCTTTAAGGGGAGCCCGACTACCTGAGGATGAAACGAACGCTGTTGTGGACCTTCTTGACAACGGAAAAACGGTCGTGTACGGTGACAACCACGACAATTTGGTCGTGATAGCACCGACCGCGTCGCGCCTAGCCTCAACGCTAAGGCGTGTTGCTTCCTTGATCAATGAGCAGAGCCATCCTGGAAACGTTCTGGAACTTAAAGGATCAAGATTCGCACCTGTAGAGATAATACATGAAGTGGTGATCGATGATCCGGGAAGCGAGCCAGTGAATGGTCACATCCTCGAATTTATGGCAAAAGCACAAGAGGAAAACTATCCTGTCGTCATCGGAAGCCAGGCTTCTTCAGCAGACAACATCGCTGCCATTGACATCAGAGGAAATCTAAAGCTACCCCTCAAGACCGACGCTGCCTTCAGTACGAGAAAACCTGGCATTCTTTTGGGCGGTCCGTGTGGCAACAGGGACACTGCAGAAGTCTTAGACGTTCCCTTCAGAGGTCGCACGCCAAACGCGGATTGCGCCAGAGACTTTACCGAAGGGGAAGGAATACTCTTGTTGAAGGGAGATCACCTGATCATCGCCGGATTCTCTGCTGACGATACGAGACTAGCGGCAAAGGCACTCATCTCAGATAAACAAGAGGTGGGTGAGGCTTTGTTCAGGTTTGACATGGTTATCGTGAGAGGATCGTTTGACAGCTTCACCGTTGAGGGTGTCAGTCAACCGTAAACAGTTCGCTGTCTCTTTGTACGTTCAAGAATCCTAGTCGTGCACCGCAGTCTAGCCAGCCATGCGCATAGTTCAGCGCTGCGAAGGCGTTGACCACGTCATCTTTGTCTTTGAACCACTGTGCGTCATCGACGTACCGAGAAGCCATGTCTAAGATGATTTTGCTTTCTTTATTTTTCTCAGAATGCGTCTTCGCCTTGGCCAGAGCTGCGCGTGTTACTTTGAAATACTTATCAAGCTTTTCAGGGGTTATCTCATGCATGCCGTACCGCAATAGGAAGAACGCCTTTTTCGTTTTCAGCGAGCGCTATTTTGATAGGGTTGAAAGCCATGCTTTCGAGCTCCTTGTCAGATAGTTTGACAAGGAAGGGTGCGCCCATTGCTATCTGTAAGGCTCGACTTCCTATAATGCGTGCGAGTTCGTACTTGTTCATAGTGCTTTTCTCAATTCTGGTGCTTTCTTCAGCGCGATGCCTACCATGGTGTCAATGTCTGCCACGGTAAGTGTTCCAGGACCGCCTTTTTGCAATGCCACGATTGTGTTCTCTCTCGTAACCGAGATGGTTAGTCGGGAGTCTGCAAAGAGCTGTTCTTGTATGGTTGGATCCACGAATAAGTGTGGTCCTGCTTTGTACACAGTAACCGGTAGTGGGTCTCTATCCAAGGGAACGCCTACGTCTGACTTCTTGTCGTAGTTCACAACGCCATCTTCTAGCTCTGGATACTTTGCGTTTTGCAGTGCCGCCATGGCTCCAAGTCCGATAGCGTCAAACATGCCGCCATCATCGTTGAGGGTGCATGCGTCTACCATGATGTTCCACACTAGCTCTCCTTTTGTGACGCAGAGTTTCTTGACATCCAAGGCTTTACTCTCTCGGATGCCTCTGTCTGTCACTCTAGAAAGTTCGATGCCTTCTTGGGTGGGTGGTCCTGGCTCGTGTCTGTCTGCAGACAGGGGTAGGAGTTCCACGTTAACCATAAGGTTTCCTTCTTCAGGTGTGTCTGAGTAGGGTTTTTCGCAGCCCATCTTCACGCCCACAATTACTTCGGTTGCTCCGATGGTGACCTTAGCACTGCCTTCAGCGCTGTGCGAAACATCTTTTTCTACTTTGACCGGTCTGTACTCGTCTAGCTTGCGTCCGTCATAACGAACGCCTTTTGCGAGTGCTTTGAGTAAGTGTTCTCTGTTCATGCTGTCTCCTTAAACGCGTCTTTCAGCGCTTGTTGTTGTACGGCAAAAATGTCTGCTGCTGCCTTGGTGCCGAGTTCGATGACCTTCTTGAGGTCCTCTTGGGTTACCTCTCCGTCCAGTTGGAGGAGGGTGACCTCTCCTGTTGAGGGAACGATGGCGATCGGAATGTCTGTACTTCCACCTTCTCCTTCGTAGGCTTCTTCGTCATAGTTTACGTCTGCAACGATCTGGTTGCCTACTTTACCTAGAGCGACTGAGGTTACCAAGTCTTTCATCTCATAGCCTGCATGTGCTAGTGCCATTGCTGCTGCGGTGATTCCTGCACATCTGGTGCCTGCATCTGTTTGTGGTAACTCTACAAAAACTTCGATCATGGCGTTTGGGAAGTCTTGCAAGTTGATCACAGGCCTTAATGCTTGTTCCATGATCATGCTGATTTCTTTGCTTCGTCTTCCGCCGCCTGGTCGTACTCTGTCTCCGTGTCCGGAGAAGGGCATCATATTGTAGTGGCAGCGCAGTAACCCTTGTGTTGGGTCCTGCATGAATCGGGGTCGTACCTCTCTTGGGCCTCGCACTGCTGCGATGGCTACGGTGTTCCCGATCTTGAACATGGCGCTTCCTTGTGCGCTTGGCACAACGCCTACTTTGGCTTCCATTTTTCGTAGTTCTTGGAACTGTCGTCCGTCGAACCTTTTATCGTAACTCATTTGAATAACTCCTTGACTTTTTCGGTCAATCCTGGAAGGTGTGCCTCTGCTTCTATCTTGCGTATGGCTGCTTCCACTTTGGGGTCTTTTTCTGGTTCTGCTTTGATCCATAAGAAGCCGTTTTGGCCTACTTGGATGTCTGCTCCAGTGCCTTCTTTGATCAGGCTAATCATGCTGCCTTCTTTGCCTATGATTCTTGGCACTTTGGCAGGGTTGACTTTGATGACTCTTCCACCAATCAACTTGCGTAGTCCTGGTCCTTTCATGCTGACGTCGATGAGCTTTTGGCTCGTGACTTTGGAGATCTTGCAGATCACCCAGTCGTCGATATCAAAGTATTGTTTCAGGTCTGCTCCTCGGGGGATGAAGTCGGATGTTGCTTCTGCGAGTCCTAGAACTGCGCTGTAGGCGCTGTTGGTGTCTATTCTCCATCCTGTCATGAGGATGTCTTTCACTCGTGCGATTATTCGATCGTTTACTTTGTGAACGTACGGTCCTGCTAGGGGCGTTAGCTTGACGACTTTGCCGTCTACGCCCATTAATCCTAGCCTTGCGGCTCTTACGTTGTCTCCTTCTCTGTATGTTCCGTCTCCAGGGACAAAGCCCATACCTTCAGCGAGTACTTCGCCAGGTACGACCACGTCTCTGTTTTTTACAATAACTTTTTCCATGATTATTTCCTCTTCATCGCTTTTTCTATGTCTTCGCGGCTTAGTTTTGTGAACTTTCTGTCGCTTTTTCTGATGCAAGCGGCTTCTACGCGATCTAGATTGAGCCGCTTTTCTAGTAGTTTGTTAAGAGCGCCCATGGCTATGGCGAGTCCTTCTTCGATGGTTATCTTTTCGTTGTATTCCTTTTGGAGTATCTCTTCGATCTCTGCCTCTCCTTCTCCGATGACTGCTGCCTTGTATTGGAAGAAAATACCCGTAGGATCGGTCTCGAATAGGCGTGCTTCGCCGTCTGGGTCGATACCGCCTAGGATTACGCTAACACCAAATGGTCGTAGTCCGCCACTTTGGGTGCAGATCTGCATTAGATTGCAGATTTCTTTTACAACAGAAACTGAATCGATCTCTGAGTCGAACTGCACGCGGTGTTGCTGTGCCTTCACTTGGGCTCTTTCGATCAGCACTCTTGCATCGCTTAGTATGCCAGATGCTGCTGCGCCAAGATGTTCGTCTATTTCGAAAACTTTTTCTACGCTTTCTGGTATGATGAATTTGTCTACTATTCTTTTGTCTGCGATGAATACGATACCGTCAGAGCACACCATGCCTATGGTGGTGCTGCCTTGTTTGACTGTTTTCTTTGCGTATTCTACTTGTAAGAGTCTGCCATCGGGGCTGAACATGGTGATGGCTCTGTCATATCCCATTAGTTGGTGGGGCATGGGTTGTTGCATTATAGGATCTCCTTCATGTTTTTGATCATTCCGCTTGTTTTTAGTGTGTTTATCGTGCTGGGTTGGTTGTTAATGCTTGTCACAAAGCTGGTGTCTGCTATTAGGTTGGTTACTTGTTTGTGGCTAACGCGTAAGATGCCTTTTTGGCTTGTTTGGTTCCATGCAGGCATGCTTAACTCTTGTCTTGCCAATCCTTGCACTCCTTCTTGTTCTAGTACTGACTGCTGGATGGCTTGCCATACTTGTTTTTGTTGTGCCGGTTTCCCTAACACTTCAAAAGCAACGTAGCGTCTTTTGCTTCGTAACGTTGGTAACAACGGTTTCATAGTGTGCTACGAGAAAAAAGTCTTTTTTCTTTCACGCTTCTCTCTCTTGTTCAAGGAAACGGTGGTCCATTTAAAAACCTTACGTTTGCGGGTTTGTTTAAAAAGAAGGAGCGAATGCCTGCACAAGGAGCTAAGATCCTTATTGATCTGTGGGAGAAATACTAACTCTTAACGCGCATAAGAATGCCATGTTCCGAAGACTAAAGGGGATTGAATTTAGGAAGATTTAAATACGAGTTTTTTTTTTAAGAAGCTTGTTTATGGCAAAAGAAACTAATCTTGGTGTCATGGTTGTTGTTTTTATTGTAGGTATTGCCTTAGGTGCAGGTCTTAATGGTGGTGGTTTTGTTGGTAATGTAGGACATGATCTTAATTATTCAGATCCTCTACCTCCTCCCTCACCTACAGATTCATATGCTGTTGCTCCAGATCCTGTGCCTGTTCCTTCGCCTACTGATTCGGGGTCGTCGTATCCTTCTTCAGATCCTTTACCTCCTCCCTCACCTACAGATTCATATGCTGTTGCTCCAGATCCTTTGCCTGTTCCTTCGCCTACTGATTCTGGGTCGTCGTATCCTTCCTCGAATAATATACCTGATCCGGATCCTGTACCTGCAGGGGATTCTTCAACAACGCAAAGTGATGGTCCTCAACTTTGTCCAGAAGGAACCTATGAGGTGCGGCGACATGGACGTATAGATCAATGCTTTTCTGGTCTTGCAAGCCTCCAAAGGTATGTTGAGGACGAAGCTCCTAGATTAAGATTTTGTGACGGCGCTGACGCCGACGCGAATCTTGGTTATGAATTATATTGGGTGTATCAAAAAGCTGGAGGTACTGATAAGCAGGGGGATATTTGTGCAAAACAACCCTATTGTGGAGATGGTGTTTGTGGTGCTGGTGAAGAACGAGTAGAAGTACCATGTAGTGATAATGGATATGCTGGTTTTGTAACGGGCTTTGTTACACACCCAGCAACCTGTAAATGTTACAAATGTCAAAAAGAAAGCTGCAACGACGTATTTGGGGCGAATAACTGGGATGCCTGTCCTGCTGACAAAGGTGGAAAAGCTCCTTTTTGTTGTGCAAAAAGTGCAGATTGTAACCAAC
>JASMHM010000005.1 GCA_030750765.1 Candidatus Woesearchaeota archaeon
GTGTTTGCGGTTTTGTTGTTGATAGAGATTACAATTCTGCTTTGGAAATATTGAAGAGAGCAGTAGGGCAGGACTTGCCCGAATTCACGCCTGCGGAGATCCGACCTCTACCTTTCGGGGCAAGTCAGTCTGTGATGCAGGAACCGTTCCTTTTGTAGGATACCTAGGCTAGGCCTAGGAGGGGGTCATAAGTGTTATTCTTTTCCAGAGTACCAAACGCTTTTATACCTTGATGCTTGCAAGCTCTCATGCCAAAAAAGGGGGCGAAAGAGAGGAAAAGTATTTGGCCATTCTTGAAAGGGGTAGGCGGGTTTGTTCGCGGCAGTTTCAGCGTTCTTATCTCCATAGTGTTCTTAGTGCTCATCCTTGGGGGTGTTGGGGGCGGCACACCTAAGGGTAACATTGCTGTCATTCCCATCCATGGCGTTATTAGTGGGGAGGATGTACCATTCGCAGCTACCGTAGGAAGCGACCAAGTAGTCAAATGGTTAGCACAAGCCAACAATTCTGAAGACATCAAAGCCATACTCTTAGATATCAACAGTCCTGGAGGAAGTCCGGTAGCGAGTGCGGAGATAGCAGACATGATACAAAGAATCGACAAACCGGTTATCGCCGTGATTAGAGAGAGTGGTGCTTCTGGTGCGTACTGGATAGCTAGCGCAGCAGACAAGATCTACGCAAACAAGATGAGCATGACCGGAAGTATTGGAGTCACAGCAGCAGGTCTAGCTTTCCCTGGCTTGATTGCCAACTACAACATCACCTATCGAAGATTGGTGGCAGGCAAGTACAAAGACGCTGGCTCTCCATACAAAGAGATGACTGAAGAAGAGTTAGCATTATACGATAATCTTCTTATGCAGTTGTACGACGAGTTTGTGGCAGTCGTAGCTAAAAACAGAGGCATGACGGTTGAGGCAGTGGAAGAGTTAGCTACTGGCTTTGTCTATCTTGGTACTGAAGCCAAGGAGTTAGGGTTAGTGGATGAGTTAGGAACAAAACAAGACGCCATTGACTATCTTGCGAAAGAAATTGGAGAGCAAGCAGACCTTGCAGAGTTTGCCCCACAACCGAGTTTGATGGATGCCTTTGCAGGAGCAAGTGCAAAAGCATTCTACGCAATGGGTAAAGGGATGAGTGCTAGCTTTGATCAGTCCTTAACCTTAGAATTGCGCTGATCATAACGCATGATGTCTTCTATGTTGACCACTTTGACATTCTCATCATCGCGTATCCGAGAACAAGCAGTGTTGATCCAGCAGTCAATGAAATTAAAATTTTCTAGTTCTTGATGGCTTAGGGTATCAAAAGCAAACACGTAGTACTTCTTGTCGTCCTTTCTTTTCTTGAGATACTCCACTGGCTGCATCTTGAGATCAACGCTTGCTCGGTTGATCTTGCCCATGCTCTGCCCTACCTTTGTGGAGATGAGTATGCCTACGTTTTTTGCGTGGAAAAATCTGTTCAGCGCCCCTTGCGTTTGTTCTTCATACTTTTTCACAAAATCATAGTCCAACTCTCTGAACTCTTTGGTTAAAGGGCTGAAGATGAAGACAGGCTTGTTGGTCACCATGGCTACCTTGATCGGGTGGAACTGTCCTGTACCCATGTACAAGAAGCAGTCTACTTTGTCTTGTTTGGCTTCTGCATTCTCTGCTCTGCAACCTAATACCTGGCCGAGGAACACGCTTCCGGGCAGTTGTTTCTTGACTTCAGGAAGCTTGTGGAGGTGTTGCACGTTGCTCACCAACCCTACCTTTTTCCCTTTCAAAGCCTTTAATGCTTCCTTGCTTAGCGTGACGTCATGATCCAGCTTAGCATGGACAAACATGGTTTTCATACTCTTCTTAGTGGGTGGGGGTTTTTAAAGCAAGCGTTGGAAGCGTGCCATGACGTGTCTTTGACGTGAGTTGCGGAATAACTTTTTGTGCTAATGTTTCTAGATTCAAAACATCTTCTTCATTGTACATCACTAACTTGTCTAGCCACTCCTTGTCTCCAGAGGCTTGCCACATGTTCCACAGCTGATCTGCATCTCCTCCACGAACATTTTCCACCTCTTCTCTTCTTGTGATGCCTAATTCCTTCTCAATAGCTTTCAACCCGCCCTTCAATCCTACCCTGCCGCAAACGGTCATGAGGTCAATGTGCGGGTGGGTTAGCGTGACACCAAAATACTTTTGCAGTACAGGAATGTCAAAGCTTGCACCATTGAAGCTTACCAAAACTCCATACTTGTTGAGTTCTGCAAGCAAGGTTTGCTTGTCTAAGGTTTGTCCTCGTATGAACGTTTTACACTCTCTTCCATCGTACAATCCCACGACGGTTATTCCGTCTCTTTCGCCTGTTTCTATATCCAAAAAGACTGCTTCGTCCTTGCAGTGCTCCCACAACCGCCAATGTTCTGCTAAGGGTAGTAAGTCAAAGAAGTAATCCATGTTTCCTGACCATAGCTTGTCCTTGGCTTCTTGTATCTGGGTGTCAAACGCTCTTTTTCTTTCTGGCTGCACGCCAGGGATGGATTCTGCTTTCAGAAAATCGTTCCATTCTTGTATTCCCTGCTCCCACAACCTTTTTTCTTTAGCCCTGCCTATACCCTCTAAGAAAAGAAACGTGTTTTTTATCACGCTTTTGGCAGGATGTTGGGGTTTTTATGCGTTTCTAAAAAGGTCCGCCACCACGAACGTATTCCATGAAGTGATTGGCGCCAGTACTTTCGAAAGAGTTGGGAGCCATTATATCGAGTATTCCGGATGGCGCTTCCTTTACATGAAGAGCATAGATGGATATTACTTTTTCTTCTTCCCTGTACGTGCGCACACGGCATATGAGGGCTGCATCTCTGGCCGTCCTAGTCTTACTGCGGCGCATGATGCCTGGAGTTCTATTGATCACTGCTCGGATTTGTGGGACGGCGCGAACTTCCTTGTTGGACTAGCGTGGAGTAAGAACAACATACCTATGTTGGATGTCCTGCGATTTTCTGATTTAGACCCGTGGACGAGTAACCCTGACGTCGAGCCGTTTTGTTTTGAGGGTCAGATGGGATGCATTCCAGCACCTATTGATTCCAAGAAAACGTGCGGGAGAATGATTGCGTTGTGTGGTGCGTTGGAGATAATAAGAGGGAATACAGAGTCCCTAGATGATTTCTTTAGTTTGGGGCATCAACGCCTTGAAAGGCGGGATAACCCTGCACACTTTTTGTATCCTTCTACTGTTCACAATGATGGGATTCCTGCCCTGCCTGACCAATAGTTTTAAAAGGAATCAGGTTGTTTTTTGTCTTGTCCCAGCGTAGCTCAACGGCAGAGCGGTCGGCTGTAGAAGATGTCACTCACAGACTATGCGTTAGCTAAGAATGAAAGTGAGGGTAGCCCTGCCGTTCCCGACAGGTTGGCGGTTCAAATCCGCCCGCTGGGATACTTTTTTTTTACGGATGATCGTGTTCTGCGGGTTTTTCGTAGAAGATTAACGCTGTCGTGTTGTCTGGTTCAGGACAGGAAGGCACGAGGCGTAAGGGTATCATGTCTGACATTAACTCAGCAATATCTAAACTGATGGAAGACAAAAGTTGATCGTGTGTTATTCCCATTTCTTCAATATGAGGTAAACTTGGAACTTCGACGCTCGCTGCTCGTATGCCTCCGGGTTTGAGTTTGTCATACAATGCTTGGACGCCTTGTTGTATTAAACCGTATAGTTGTTGCGGTGGACTGATTGAAAACTTAGCTTCCTCCCCCATCTCCCCTAACACATAGATGAAGTCTGCCATAGGTATGGGTGGTTGGTCGTGGGTTCCTATCGCAAGTGTTATGTTGCTTAATCTATTCCTTTTTGCTCTCTCTTCTGCAAGCGCAATCATTTCAGGAGAGAGGTCATACCCGAAGAAGGCTCTTTCTGGGAAAGTTTTGGCCAAAAAGCAGAGTTCTATCCCTACACCACAGCCACCATCCACGATGGTGGTGAGACTTTCATCCTCGTCAAGGACGGTTCCTAGGGCGGCTAAGGCGTATTCTCGGCCTGACTGCACGTTAAAGTTGTTGACTTGGTGGGCTGCGGCAATATAGAACTCACGTATTCGGGCGCGTATGGTGTTCACATCATTCCCGTCTACCCTATATTCCGACATAATTACGGGTGGTAGGTCCTTCTTGGGTAGGGCGGCTATCTCTGCCGCTACATATTCTTTAGCTTTATCTAACATGTATTCTTAATGGAGAGTGTCCTTATTAAGCTGTAGGATGTAGGTCGTCTACTAGTCTAACCAGTTCGTCAAGTGCGAGAAGCGCAGCTCCTTTTTCTCCTTCGTTTTTTCTGAGTACTGCGTGTACGCGTGCTGCTTCGCTATCTTCTGGAGGTTCGGGGGGCCATCCGATGGCCTTGACCTTTTCTGCAAGAACGTGAGGTGTTTGTGTGTCCATGGCGCGGTACATGCTCCGTGCGTTTTCACACGCTCTTTCGTATTGTGATGCTGCTCCGCCGTGGAATGCCTCTGCTTCGGTTTGATCTTGCCATAAGTTCTCTAGTTTTTGTTGTTGTCTATTGGTGTAGTTGGTATCTCTCATAAATTGTTAGGAGAAGACTTGGTTTTTTAAACTTACAGGGCGATCACGGCTACATTGCTGTTGGTGGTTCGCTCATGTCCTGGTAAGTGTTCGAACCTGCTGCTGCCTATGGGGAGTTTTACGCCGCCAATGATGGCAAACTTGGCTTTGATTCTGTACACGATGATGCGTTCTTCGCCAGGGTCTAGTTGATTGAGCTTCCATTTGATGATTGCGCCTTTTTGTTCGTGCTTCACCACGCTGTATGGTTCTATGCTTCCTGGATCGCTTTTGGTGAGGTATTCTGCTATTCTTGGTACGAGGTCAATGATGCGGATGTGCTTGATGGGCTTCTTTCCTCGGTTGTAGGCGCTGAGCAAGATTTTCAGCTCAGAGATTCCTCCTTCTTTGGTGTTAACCACTCGTGCGGTTTTGGTGAGCACGATAGGGCTCCTAAACACGTAGTACCCTACGATGCCGATGAGGACGAGGACAAGGAGTACAAAAAGACTCCAATAGTTTGTGATGATGATTATCTGTCTGCTTTCGCCAACGTCAAGAGGGACGTCAAAGCGGATGCTTCCTAATTCTCGTATTCCTTTGGGTTCTGATTTTGTGAAGAAGCTTTCAAAGAAGCCTACTTTGTACTCGTAGTCTTCAACTCGTCCGACATTGCCGGTGTTGCTGAGCGTGATCGTTCTGTATGTTTTCATGAAACTCTTTTCTTCCTTGATGCCTGGTTCCACACTACCGTAGGGTACGATGCTGAACTCTACTGGGTTGGTCTCAAAGCTGTAGCTTTTGCCACTATTATCTACTGCAACCACTGTCGTTCTGAGTATGTCGTCTTGTGGTGAAGTTTTAGAATCTAGGCGAACGTTGAAGGTGATGGTTTTTTTCTCTCCAGGTTCTAGGGTGGTGATGTGATCCGCATTAATGGTGTGAGATCTTGTTTTGATCACGAGTTGTGGGATGGGTACTTGGTTTCTGCTCTCCACCTCTACAGTGACCTGGGCAGGGTTTGCAGGGTTCACCCCTCTCTCAAAACTTGTTTTTGCTTTGATGCTGGGTAAGTATGTCTGTATAGGATCATCTCCGCCTTGGAGTTCTACTGTGATGGTGCGCTTCTGAGCCTCGCCTGTTTTTAGTCTTCGTAATGTTAGCGTGATGCCGTACACGCCAGACTTGTCAAACAACGGTCGTAAACTCACCGTTGTGTTCAATCCTGTAGGAGGAACTATCAACGCTTGTGCAGTTCGAATCTCCCATTGGACGTCGCTGGAGAATAGGTCAAACGGTTCTGCTGTGTCCCCTTCATGTGTTATCCTGAGTTTTAACTTTGCTGATTCGTCAGTCTGGATGATGGCTTCTTGTGGTCCTATGCTAAACGTGAAGGCTTCCTGTGCCACTACAGGTAGTGCCAAGAGTAATGCCATGAGTATCCAAACCCGTTTCATAGTGTCCTGCCGGGGTTTCTGTTATTTAAAACTATCGGCCACTCTCGTGGAGGTGTAACGCGGGAGTAGGTACGCGCATGTTTAAATAGTTGGAGCGGATGGTGACTATAATGTCTAACACCGCACGGGAGATGAAGGAAGTCTACCTCCTCAGCAAGGAGCAGGCGCAGAGTGACTGGGCTCAGTTGGTGCTGGGCGGTAATTTTAAGATAACTCACCATTGTTCTGAAGCCGTACCGGGTGAGGAAAGTAAACACCATATTCAGGTGCGGCCAGATTTTAGCGGGATGGATTCGCTTCCTGAGTATGTTGGCGACATTAACTTTCAGAACAGGGAGGCATTTAGTGAGTATTTTTCTACCACAGATGTTGTGGGTGATCGTGTGCGCATAGTATTAAAGAGCTATGTGGACACTCGTGTAAATGAAGAAGCGTCCATCCGTCACCGATTGAACCACTATGAGCGGCGTGAGATCCACATCCCACATGGCGAGTTTGACACCGAATTTTTCCATGGGCGCGTCGAACCTAGGGCGGAATCGAAACTGGTTATGTGGAATACTCCGGTCATGCGCGTGTCATTCATAGCAACACCTGACGTCCTGGATGACGTAAGAAACTTTTTTGCCCAATTTGATGGGGGTGGGAGCGGAGAGTTTTCCTGCACGCCTTTCTTTGGTTTAGACTACATGGGGCCAGTTAACCAACTGCTGTAACGTGGTCGTTCTTGTTTAGGCTAATAACTGAGTCTACGTAGCTTTCCATGGTCTGTTCATGGCTTACGATTAGTACTTGTCTTGCTTCAATATCATTCAGTACTTGTCCTAGTCGTTCTAGCTGTGCTCTGCTAAACCCGTCTGTGGGTTCGTCCAAAATAAGCAAATCTTTGGTTCGTATGGTGTGGATGATGTCGTTGATGACTCGATTTAGCGCTAATCTGTAGGCAAGCGCACATGCTGTCTTTTCTCCACCGCTTAGGTGATCTACGCTGACTTCGTACCCGTTCTGTACGATGACGGGCGTGAAGGTGTCGTCCAACTGCGCTTGGAGGTTGTCGTCAATCAACAACCCAAACCATTGTTGGAAAAGATCATTGAATTGAGCGTGCAATCGCGCCATCATGTGCTGCTCGATAAGGTCCACCAATCCTACGAACTCGTTCTTGAGCCATGCCTGCTTTGCATTCATTCCTTCAAGTGTCACTCTTGCTTTTCTTTTGTCTTCCAATTCCCCTTCTAATTCGGTAATCATTCGTTGGAGCATGTCTTGTTTGGTTCTGAGCTCTTGTTCTTTCAAAGAATCCTCTTGAGATCGCTGTTGTGCTTTTTGTAGCTCTGATCTTGCTTGTTCAAACCCTTCTATGTTGGTGTTGAGTAGTGCTTTGAGCTCTTGTTGTTTTTGTTGTGCTGCCAAAACATCCTTGTCTAATTGTGCTTGCTCTTGGAGTATCTCTTGGGTTCTTTGACTCAGGTGTTCTGCTCGTTGTTGCAAACTTGCTTGTTGCAGGGCTCGCTCTTGCAAGCGTTGGAGTTGGTCAACTTGTTTTCTTGCTGTATCTGCAGTGCTGGTAAGCTGTTGTTGTTCTTGGTTGAGGTTGGTTATCTTGGATTGGATGGTTTGTTGTTTGTTTTGTTGTTCCATGGTGACTGCATGCTTGTGCGTGTCTGTAACGGGTTGTTGGCATACAGGACAATTGTCTAATTGTGTGATTTTCGTTATGGTGTCTTGGCACACTCGATGGATGGCTTCCTGTTCTCCTAACTCTTTGCCGAGCTTGTAGAGGTCGCTCTCTGCTTGCTGTAGCACGGTTCGTTGTTGTGGTAGTTGAGAGACATCTATGGGTGTGAGTTCCTTGCTGATCTGTTGTTGTTCTTGCAAGGATGCATCGTGCTCTTGCTGGAGTCTTGTTTTGGTGGTTGCAGCGTTCTCTAGTGTGTTTTGTGCTAGGGCGTGTTGTGTTTTTGCAAGTGCTACTTGTTCTGCTTGTGTTTCTAATAGTTTGACGTTGGCCTCTGCTTTGCTGACTGCAGTTTTACTCACTTCTAGGTATTGTTGGGCTTGGGTGACGTGTTCTTTGACTTCGGTAATTTCGCGCTTGTGGTTTTCGTACAACTCCTCTTTGGCTGCTAAGTCAGCAGTTCTGCCCTCTAGTTCTTTGCTTTGTAATCGTAGGTCTTTCAACACTACGTTGGTGTTTTCTTTGACGCGTTTGAACTTGTCGATGTCAAACACTTGTCTTAACACGTTCATCCTGTCTTCTGGTTTGTCGGTAAGGACTGCCTTCATCTGTTCTTGGGGTGTGTAGACGGTGTAGCGGTAGACTAGTTTGCTTTTCGTCACCATGCTCTTAGGATAGCCAAACAGGTCTAGGATTGCTCCTTTCAGTTCTGAGGCGGTTAACTCTTTCTTTTCTCCGTTTATGCTTAGACTGCCTGCATCTTGGCTTACTGTGTCTCCGTTGCGCTTCAACACTCTTTTTATGATGATTTCCTTGTCATCAAGCTTGAAGGCGAGCTCTACCTCGCCTACATGTCTGCCATTTCGCAGTAATGCGTTGCCTGGTAACTCTGTGCGTAACAACCCAAAGAGTGCAAACTCGATAGCAAGTAGTACGGTTGTTTTTCCGCTGCCGATATCGCCTGCTAACAACAGATACTTGTCTGGGAACTCTATCTTCGCATCCACATAACTTCTAATATTTTTGAGGGACAGCGATTGCAATAGCATGGCTGTGCATACGGCAAGAAACATTAAAAGGATTTATGAAGGAGAATATAGTGTTTGGAGTTATTCTGGGACGAGCTTTCGTTCTATGCTTTCACCGATATGGTTGTAGGTTGCGATGATGGTGGGTGCAGGACCTAGCTGGTCGTTAAGATTGCCTAGATATTTGACTTGTTTGAGGGTGTGTCCTCTTGGCACGGGGATGGTAAACGTTCTTTCGTGGTCTTTTCCGTTTAGTTCGTTACGCCATTTGATGTCTCCGCGCCCATACACAATAAGCTGGTCATAATGGCAATCCCAGTTGAAGTCTGTGTGGTCTGCTTTTTTTGATTCTTCTTCAGTTGCAACTCCTGCATCTTTGTAGGTGACGTTGTCAAAGGGTAGAATCTGTGCCATGTTGCTCTCTCGTGGCACAGGGAAGTAACGGGCAAACCAGACGGTTCCGTCTGAGCGCTTGTTTCCTTCTTCATCTTTGATTTTGTTTTCGTATCTTACGAGTATGTTGGGCGGTCCGTTTGTTGCTTCGAAACGAATTCCTTCTACGTGCGCGCCTCCATACGCTGAAGGATCGTCCATCATTTCTGCTGTTGGTTGTCGTGAAACTTTAGCAAGGCCATCACCATTCCCCACTAGTCCGTCTGAGCGGTAGGGAACTCTATCGGTGGCGCCGTCTCCGTCAAGATCTGCATGGTAGGTGCCTTTGTGAAAGTCCGCTTGGGTTATCGCCCCTTCTCTTCGGTAGACGTGGTCTCGTGCGTCCTTGCTTGTTAAGGGTGGAGAAACGCGAGGATGCTCAGTTTTTGGTGCAACTTTTGGAGTAACGTTAGCGGGTTCTGCGGGAATACTTTTTTCAGGTACGGGTTTTGCGCTCTTAGGAGGGAAGGCCCGATGGGCTAACGCTGCAATTCCTGCGATTAGACCTGCGGCAACTACAACCGTGGCGCAACCTGCTAGGAGGGTGATGAATGGGTCTCTCTTCTTACCCGGTTCAGAGTCATTAACCATGAGGTAACAATTCGGCCTTGGCTTATAAAGGTAGTCGGATTTTATCCTTGCACGCGTCGGACCATGCTTTTCATCTCTTCATGAGAGACTGCGCAGCCATTCAACTTCAATCCCCATAACAAACTATCTAATAATTCTTTTCTAGCGTTAGGAATCTTGATCAGGACATCTTTGAAGAGTCCTTGCTCGAATGCGATGGTGGCTAGCTCCACGCTTCTTATGATGTCTAATTTCCCTACCTTGTCTTTGAAGTCACTAAGATTGCTTTTGACCGTGTGTACGGGGAAGTGGAATTTCTTTTCTAACCGTTTGCACAATTTTTCGGGTTCCTCGACGAGCATTCTGGTGATGCGCTCGTCCATGACTATGGTGCGATCGTGGTGGATGGCGTACGCGATGCTTTCCATCTCGCCTGCTTGCACTATCTGTAAGGGAATCCCTTTGGCTTGGAAGCAACTATTACCAAGATTGCTTAACTTCTTTCCTAGCGCTACAACTTCTGGATCCTTTACCACCTCAAACACTCCTTGCTCTACCAAACTTTGTACTTGGAAAGCTTCGTACTTGAACTTTTTACCTTTCAACGGTCTATCAACCAGTTCTTGGTGGACTGCGTCAGGAAGGATGAACGTTCCTTTGTAGCGTTCTTTTAGCGGTTTTAGCAACCATAAGATGTTGTTTAATGTTAGACTAATGATGGGTCCTGCGTCGAAAACAAGCGTGTCCACGGTTGGTATCCTGATGAATGTGTATATAAACGTTTGGGCTTGTGCAAAGGTGGGAAATTATTGTACTTCTTGGGGATCAAAAAGGTAGTACTCAGGAGGGCCCATGTCCGCGTACTCCTCAGGAGAGTGCTGCTCTGGGGGATAGAGAATTCTGCGTGTCGTGTCAATATTTTCTAAGAACGGGACCTTCTCTCTCAAATCTCGTATGTGCCTGAGCCCTTCCTTTTGCATGTCGTGACCTTGTCTGACCTTCTGACTCAGTTGGTCTATGTTTCCGTTTCTATCAATAAGTCCTTGAGGGTGTATCTTTGGAAATTCCTCAGCACTCATCTCGTCCTTTTTATTTTTGGGAACATATGCTTGTACTTCTTCTTTCTGGAACAAGCTCGCTATAGCAAAATAGTTGTGACCGTCGACGATCCACGCATGTCTTCCAATCTTGTGTACTACAGGAGGTCCTAGTGTTCCCTCTAAGTTTCGGTCAAAGTGCCAAAAAAGCCATTCCAGGCTTCCGAGGACGAGTTTGTGTTGAGTGACGTATGCCGATTCGACTGGCACGGATATTATTCTACCCATCGTGTTTTCCTTCACATATGGCCTATAAACATTTCCTTCACATTTTGGACGAAAACACTCTCAAAAACAGTAACCTTTATAAACGGACGGCATGCTGTGTATTTATTCCTTTCCAACCATGACTACGGTATGCTCTCCTCACTGTTGTTCACCACCTGTTATTAAACTAGACAGCGGGGTGATTGTGGGGCGGTAGCTCAATCTGGCAGAGCATCGGACTTTTAATCCGACGGTTGCGGGTTCGAAATCGAAAGACGAACATCCCGTCCGCCCCGCTTATAATCGAACAATGGAACCAACAAAACACGCAATTGTTCCTAAACACACCAAAGTGAGTGACAAGGAAAAACAGGACCTTCTAGATACCTATGGTATCACCCTGCGTGAATTACCCAGAATTCTGATTAAAGATCCCGGTCTAGGCAAGCTAGACGTCAAAGAGGGAGATGTTGTCAAAGTAGCACGCACTTCTCCTACAGCAGGAGAATCATTCTTTTTTAGAAGGGTGGTAGCTACATGAACGCTGCAAACCTTTTAATCAACAAGCATTTCGCTGAGAACAGCTTTGTCAAGAGCGACATCGAGAGCTTTAACAATTTTGTTGAGAAAGAATTACCTGCTATTTTTGAAGAAAACAAAGAAATCATTCCTACCATCATTCCTCCTAACGTTGAAAGTTTCAAAATCAAAATCGATAAAGTTTGGGTGACCAAGCCTGAGATAACAGAAGCAGACGGTTCTAAGCGACCCGTATACCCGCAAGAAGCAAGATTACGACAACTCAGTTATGCAGCACCAGTATTCATCGAAATTTCTTCTCATATTAACGACGTACAAAGAGAGACCTTCCAAACACAAATCGGAAGCCTGCCCGTCATGCTCAAGAGCAAGTACTGCAGACTCTCCCCTATGACCGAAGACGAACTAATCGAGAAAGGGGAAGACGTCCACGATGCTGGTGGCTACTTCATCATTAATGGCACAGAACGAGTGCTCGTATCTATAGAAGATTTGGCACCCAACAAGTTCTTGGTGGAAGAAGCACGAGGCATTTCCAAATACGTAGGAAAATTGTTCTCTGAACAAGGACCCTACAAGATCCCACACACCATCGAACGATTGAAGGACGGAGGATTCTACCTCTCCTTCACACGTGTGAGCAGAGTACCAGTAATAGCAATCATCAAAGCGCTAGGTATGATCAATGATGAAGACATCGTACGTTCTGTAAGCAAGGACAAGCAATACGACGAGTTGTTAATCAATCTTTTCGAGCACGTCAACCTGAAAGATCCAGAACAAGCCATGGACTATATTGCCAAGAAGATGGGCATCACCCAGGCAAAGGAAATCAGGATTGAAAGGATGAACGAGCTCTTGGATCGCTACCTACTACCGCACGTAGGAACTAAGGAAGACAGCAGAAGAGCAAAAGCCATAAGCCTATGCAAATACTTGAGGAAGTATATAGAGTGCTATCGCGGAACCATCGAACCAGACGACAAAGACCACTACATGAACAAGAGAGTCAAGATGAGTGGAGACTTGCTAGCAGACTTGTTCCGGATGAACCTTAAGGTGTTCATCAACGACATGTTATACAACTTCCAGCGCATTGTTAAACGAGGAAAATTCCCCTCCATCAAAGTAATCATCAGAGAGAAGCTCTTAACCAGCAGAATCTACAGCAGCATGGCCACAGGCAACTGGGTAGGCGGAAGAAAGGGTGTAAGCCAAAGAATCCAACGACTCAACTATCTGAACGCCTTGAGCAACCTGCAAAGAGTGGTCTCACCTCTCTCCGCATCACAAGAAAACTTCAAAGCAAGAGAACTCCACGCCACACATTTAGGAAGATTGTGTCCTTCTGAAACACCCGAAGGAACCAACATCGGCTTGAGAAAGAACCTCGCACTTCTAGCATCCGTATCCGAAGCCATGGATGTGAAGGAAGTCACAAAGCAACTACAAAATTTGGGCGTGAGTGAAGAAGGCAATGCAGAAGCCTACGTGAACGGATTGTATGTTGGCATGGTCCAAGATACCAAAAGTTTTGCCGAAACCATCCGCGAAGAACGAGCAAAAGGCAACCTCAGCAGCAACATCAACGTGCACATCGATGTAATACTCAACCAAGCTCACGTAGAGTGCGGCAAGGGAAGGACAAGACGACCCTTAATCGTTGTCAGAGACGGCATGCCCTTACTAACAGACAAACATATTAAACAACTCCAGAAAAACGAGACCACCTGGGGAGAACTCGTAAAACAAGGCGTTCTCGAGTATGTTGACGCAGGCGAAGAAGAAAACATGCTCGTTGCGTTTGGCGAGAAAGAGCTAACGCCTGACCATACACACTTAGAAATCAGTCCCCTGACCATGTTAGGCGTGGTCACTGCATTAGTACCTTACGGAAACTACACGCAGAGCGCACGATTAAGCATTGGAGCAAAGAACCAAAAGCAAGGCATCGGCTTCTACGCAGCAAACTTCCCCGTCCGCATGGACATGGATGTCAACCTCTTACACTCACCACAAAGCCCCATCGTACGTACGGTGGCGCACGACCTCGCAGAGTACGACAGACATCCTGCCGGCCAAAACGTGATCGTTGCCGTGATGAGCTACAAAGGATACAACATAGAGGACGCAATCATCATCAACAAGGGAAGCCTAGACCGAGGACTCGGACGAAGCACCTACTTCAGACCTGCATCTGCAGAAGAACTCCGCTACAGCGGAGGACTGATGGACAAGGTAGCAGTACCTGACAAAGATGTTAAGGGATACAAAAGCGAACAAGACTATCGCCTACTAGAAGACGACGGTGTCGTGTTTGTCGAAGCAAAAGTAAAAGAAGAAGACGTCGTGATTGGCAAGGTAAGCCCGCCACGATTCCTCTCCAGCCTAGAAGAATACAGCCTCGCAAGCAACATTACCCGAGAGAGCAGTGTAGCTTTGAAACACGGCGAAGAAGGCATAGTAGACTTTGTCATGGTCTCAGAAAACGATGAAGGCAACAAGATAGTCCAAGTACGCATCCGAGATCAAAGAATACCCGAAATAGGCGACAAATTCGTGTCACGCCACGGACAGAAAGGTATCGTAGGGTTAATCGTACCCGAACAAGACATGCCCTTCACTGCAAACGGCGTACGCCCAGACATAATCTTCAGTCCACACAGTATTCCATCCCGAATGACCGTATCCCACTTACTAGAAAGCATCGGCGCAAAAGCCGGAGCACTCGCAGGAAGATTCGTGGACGCCACAACCTTTGAAAGTGAGCCAGAAGACGTTATCAGAAATGAACTACTCACGCTAGGCTTTGCAGAAGACGGCACAGAATCCATGTATGATGGACTAACCGGACACCGCATGCAAGCAAGAATATTCATAGGAAGCATGTACTATCTCAAACTCAAACACATGGTGGCAAACAAGATCCACTCACGAGCAAGAGGACCCATCCAACTACTTACCAGACAACCCACAGAAGGCCGAGCAAAAGAAGGAGGCCTACGACTAGGGGAGATGGAAAAAGACACCTTTGTAGCACACGGATCAGCACTCCTACTCAAGGAACGCTTCGACTCAGACAAGACCGTTGTTCCTGTATGTGAAGAGTGTGGGATGATCGCAGTGTATGACGCATTCAAAGAAAAAAGCCTATGCCCTGTCTGCGGAGACAACGCAGTCATCCACGACGTAGAAATGAGCTACGCATTCAAACTTATACTAGACGAGTTCAAGAGTTTAGGAGTGTATCCAAAACTAGAACTAGGAAACCGATACTGATGGCAGAAGAAGCACCACCCGAAGCAGAAGCGACAGAAGTAGTCGCCACTCCTGAAGGCGCCCCTGAAAGTACACCTGAAAGTACACCTGAAAGTACACCTGAAAGTACACCTGAAAGTACACCTGAAAGTACACCTGAAGGTGCCCCTGAAGGTGCACCAGAAGAAGGAGACATGGTCGTTGAGCCACGTGTACCCCTCACACCAGAAGAGGAACGCGCACTTCGTGAAAAATTCGAAGCCACAACTCGGTATGTTAACAAAAAAGTAACAAGCATTTTCTTCGGACTTCTAGGGCCGCGCATGATCAAAAAGATGGCCCGCTCCAAGATAGTGACACCAGAATTGTACGACAAAGAAGGTTATCCAGTAGATGGAGGTCTTATGGACGTACGCCTAGGCGTTATCGACCCAGGATTACGATGTAAGACTTGCGGAAGCAAGCTCAAAGAATGTATCGGCCACTTTGGCTACATCGAAATTGCCCGCCCTGTCATCCATATCAACTTCGTAAAGATCGTACACACAATGTTACAATGCAGTTGCAGAGAATGCGGCCGCGTTTTGATCCCTGACGAAAACATCCAAAAAGCAAGAGAAGAGTTAGAACAAATAGAGACAGACGAAGGTGTTGAGGCTCGAAGAGACGCAGTCAAAAACTTTGTGTCCAGCACAAAGAAAATGAGCAAGTGCCCGCACTGCAACGCCAAACAAGAAAAAATCACACTAGAAAAACCAACCACATTCATGGCTGATGCCGAACGAAGAATAACCCCTATCGAGATTAGGTCTCGCCTGGAAAAGATCCCAGACAATGACTGTTGGGTGTTTGGTGTCAACCCAGAAAGCGCCAGACCAGAATGGATGGTGCTAACCGTACTAGCCATCCCTCCTGTCACCGTACGACCAAGCATCACATTAGAAAGTGGAGAACGAAGTGAAGATGACCTTACCCACAAGCTAGGTGACATTGTTAGAATCAACCAACGACTCTTTGAAAACATCAACGCCGGAGCACCAGAAATCATAGTAGAAGACTTGTGGGACTTGCTCCAATACCACGTCACCACATTCTTTGACAACGAAGTAGCACAATTACCGCCTGCCAGACACCGATCTGGTCAGCCCCTGAAAACAATCTCAGAAAGAATCAAGAGCAAAGAAGGACGTATCAGGCACAACCTGGCTGGAAAACGAACCAACTTCTGCGCTCGCACCGTGATCAGTCCAGACACCATGCTGGCAATCAACGAAGTAGGCGTGCCCAAAGTCATAGCCATGAAAATTACAGTACCCGAAATAATCAACGAGTGGAACCGGGAATACCTCAAGAAGTTCGTAGAAAACGGACCCACCAAGTACCCTGGAGCAAACTATCTCGTACGACCAGACGGAAAAAAGAAAAAAATCACTGACGAAACCAAAGAAGCCATACTCGAAGAATTGCAGCCTGGCTACGTGGTCGAACGCCACCTTATCGATGGAGATGTAAGCGTATTCAACCGACAACCTAGTCTGCACAGAATGAGTATGATGTGTCACAAGGTGCGTGTGCTTCCAGGAAGAACACTACGCCTGAACCCTGCAGTATGTGCGCCGTATAACGCAGACTTTGATGGGGACGAAATGAACCTTCACCTTCCACAAACAGAAGAAGCAAGAGCAGAGGCAGAGATCCTCCTAGATGTACAAACCCAACTTATCAGTCCAGGTTATGGCGGAAGCGCCATCGGTTGCATCCACGACGGTATCTCTGGCAACTTCGTACTCACCAAATTCATAGACTTAACCTATCAAGAAGCCGTAGACCTCTTATGTGCAATAGGCCTATTCAATGTTGACAAGCTACCAAACAAGAAGATAATCACCGGAAAAGAGCTGTTCAGCACACTCTTACCCGACGACTTCACCTTCCACGGCAAGTCCAAAAACGGAGAAGAAGTCGTGGTAGAGAAAGGTCAACTCGTCAAGGGAGTTATCGATCAGAAGACCGTTGGAGGAGAGGGAGCAGGAGAGATGATCCGTGCACTCCAGAAAGAGTACGGAAGTCAGCAAACCATCGACATCATCCACTCCATCTTCAAACTAGGCATAGAAGTGTTGCTCCACACCGGCATCAGCGCTCCTGTGTCCGATATTGATATGCCAAAAGCAGCCAACACCAAGATACAAGAGTTACTCGTCCAAGCAGAGGAAGAGGTAGCTCAAATCATCCAGGACTTTGAAGGTGGACAGCTCGAAGCACACCCAGGAAGAACGGTCAAGGAGACCATAGAATTACGCATCCTAGAAATCCTAAACAAAGCAAGAAATTCCTGCGGAGACACCATCCGAGAGCATTTCACCGAAGGATTGAACAGCACCAGCATCATCAGCTCGGGAGCAAGAGGAAACATACTCAACATAGTACAAATGGCGGCATGTGTAGGTCAGCAAGCACTAAGGGGAAAGCGAATCGACAAAGGATACAAAGGTCGAACACTCAGCTGCTTCAAACATGGAGATCTCAAACCAGAGTCACGCGGTTTTGTTCGTAACAGCTTCAGAAAGGGACTCAACCCTAAGGAGTTCTTCTTCCACGCCATCACAGGAAGAGACAGTCTGATGGACACTGCACTAAGAACGCCAAAGAGCGGATACCTCTACCGAAGACTAGCAAACGCAATGCAAGACTTGAAGGTAGAACATGACAAAACAGTAAGAGACGCAAACGGTCGAATCATACAATTCTTGTACGGAGAAGACGGCATAGACGTCTCCCGTTCAGAAAAAGGAACAGTCAACGTTGACAGGATAACGAGGCAATCATGAAACCAGAACTCAAAGCATACGCAGACAGGCTCAACAAGAAACTCTTAGCACAGCTAGAGGAAGTACCTTCCTCCAAACTAGCCAAAGTCAGCAAGATCGTTGCTGAAGAGTTAGAGACCGCACAAGTAGATGCAGGAGAAGCAGTAGGCCTGATCTGCGCAGAAAGCATAGGCGAACAAGGCACACAGATGACTTTGGACACCTTCCACTTTGCAGGTGTCGCAGAGATGAACGTTACCATGGGTCTACCAAGACTCATCGAAATCCTGGATGGAAGAAAACTGATCAAGACACCCATGATGGAGATCTTCCTCAAAAGTCCATACAACAAAGGAAAGGACGTTCGAGAGCTAGCACGCAAGCTCAAAGCAACAAAAGTTGGCGACTTAGTCAAAGAATACAGCATGAACATCGCAGAACTCAAACTCCAACTCACCATGGACGAGGACAAAATGAAGACATGGGGAGTCACACCCGCAGCACTCAGCAAAGCCATCAGTAAAGGTGTCAAAGCCAAGGTAAAGATGGATGGCAACGTTGTGGAAGTCAAATTAAAGGACGATAGCGATCTTAGCGCACTCTATGCTCTAAGAGGAACGATTAACGAAATTCAAGCCGCAGGTATCAAGGGCATCAGCCAAGTACTTACTGTAGAAAGAGGGGAAGAGTTCCTCATCATTACTAGTGGTACCAACCTCAAAAAAGTGTTGGAACTAGAATTCGTTGACGGAGAACGAACAACCACCAATGATCTATACGAAATTGCGAAAGTGTTAGGCATCGAAGCCGCACGCCAAGCAATCATCAACGAGGTAGACCGAGTCATTGACGCACAAGGATTGAGCATCGATACCCGACACGTGCTCCTTGTTGCAGACACGATGACGGTAAGTGGTAGCATCAAAGGTATCACCCGATACGGTGTCGTGAGTGAGAAGAGCTCCGTCCTTGCCAGAGCAAGTTTCGAGACACCCATCAAGCACTTGATTAACGCAACCCTTGCTGGTGAAAGGGACCCACTCAACAGCGTTGTGGAGAACGTCATGCTGAACCAACTCATTCCTGTAGGAACAGGACTGCCCAAATTGAACATGGAGAAGAAGAAGTAATGGACATTCGCAAACTTGTTGAAGCAGACAAAGTCATTATTGGTTCTGACCGTGTACTCAAAGGTATGGCCAAGGAAACTCTCAAAGAAGTGCTGGTCACGAGAAACATTGCCCAACTCATCAAACAAAAAGTTGAGCACTATGCAAAATTGCATGATATAAAGATTACCGAGCTAGAACAAAATTCTGAGGAACTTGGTGTTCTGTGTAAGAAACCCTTTAACATTTCTATTATTGGAGTAATATGACTCGAACCTTAAACGCAGACGATCTTAAACTAATGAATCTTTTTGAGAAGCGCACAGGCGCAGTACTCAAGGACTGCATTAAGACAGGTGAAATCATAGCCTTTATCGTTATCCAAGGACTAGAGAAGGCGATTGGACCTGGCGGCAAAAACATCAAGCCCCTAGAAAAGGCCATGAACAAGCGCATTCGTGTGATCCAATGGGATGAGGACCAAGGACAGTTCATCAAGAACGCTTTCTCTCCCTACCAAATCTCAAACATCATTGAAAAGGACGGAAAAATCACCTTGGAAGCTGCTGATTACAAGACAAGAGGCATGCTTATAGGAAGGAATGCTTCCACCTTACGCACCAATGAGTCTATCATAAAGCGTTATTTCCCTATTGGAGAACTTCGCGTAGCATAACTACTTCCACTTAATACTACAACCCATCGCAGGAGTTACTGGTTCTGGGATTTCTTTGTCTTCTTGAATGGCAAGGATGGCATCCTTGAAATCTTCTTTGGCAACATTACCGGGGTCCTGCCAGTTGTCATCAAACCGTCCTTGGTAGCGTAACTTTCTTTCTTTGTCAAAGATAAAGAAGTGAGGGGTGCACTGGCCTCCGAAGTCTTTGGCCACCAATTGTGATTCATCGTGCAAATACAAAAAGTGCAGGTCCTTTTCCTTCACTCGTTTCACCATGGCATCAAACGAATCTTCTGGGTATTCTGAAGAGTTGTTGCTGTTGATGCCTACCACGCTAATGTTGGTGAAGTTCTTTGCTACCTCATTAATTCTGGGTTCTACGGCTATGGCGTAGGGGCAGTGATTGCAGGTGAAGAACACCGCAAGAATGTCTGCATGGAAGTCCTCGAGCTTGTACATTTTTCCATCGGTACCTGGAAGATCGAATCCAGGACACGAGTCGCCAATCTTGAGTTTGTATTCCACGCTTTCCATCATTCAAACGGTATGGGTTGGTCTCCGCCGGCCCATGGTCGGTATTCTCCAAAGGGTGGTGCAACGCTTGCCACCATGTATTGTGGGGTGTATGATCCGCCCACGTAGGAGTTGTGGATCTGTGAGAAGGGCACGCCGGGCGCTCCGTATTGTGTTCTTAGTTTTGGATCAAAGTGCTGCCACGCCTTCATGAGGATGCGGCCTGAGCCGAACTTTTCTTCCTCGTGACCTTCGCTTACGACCGGTCCGTTAAATCCTTTTTTCTTAAGAATGCTTACTGCGTCCTTGATTGGGAGGATGCCCTGGCCTGGTGGCAGGTGCGCGTGCGCCCCTGTTGCGGTGTCCACTGCTTGGACACCGGAGATCATGTTGTTTTCTGCTAATTTCTCTACTTGTTCCAGATACCACGTATTGAACTCTTTGACGCGCTTTTCCCACGGAAGGTCTGTGCGGAAGTGTTCTAGCCACATGCCAAGGTGGCCCGTGTCGAATATTCCTTTGATGTGTTCTTCTGCGGATTTCTTGGCCTGCACCGCACCCACTCCTTCCTTAACAAGATCTTGTTCCATCTCTTTTCGGGAGGAAGTGATGATGTCGATGAATTCGTCGGGGTGTCCGCCAAAGTATTGCGGCCAGCCAAGTTCAGGACCTATTTGTAGGCTGTGCTTGAGTTTTCCTCCTCGCGCTTTCTGTTCTTCATACGCGATCATGCCTGCCTTTTTGTACCCTTCGACGGCCTTTTCTCTTGCGTGACTTTCAAAGAACTGTGCGTTATCCTTTCTTCGCTCGTTTTCTGCCACGGATTGCTGTTGTTGCTGGATCTCTTTGAGGTAGTCTTTCACGTTGGTGTCAAACTGCTCTATCTTGATGTCTGTGTCTCTTTTTGCTGCAGAAACATCGTTCAATTGAGCAAGTGATTCCTTGATGTTGTTTATGGAATGGACGTCGCCCTGCGCTTCGGCACCTTCTAAGTGTTGGTTCAATTCAGTCCGGTAGGCGTCGGGATTGTTCAGTTTTTCTCTTTTACCCTGAAAAGATGCTAATTTGGACTGGTCTCCTTCTAGGAAACTTCTCGTTCTTGCAATGCTTGATCGCGCCTGGCTGAGTTCTCGTGCGAACAATTCTTCTCTAATGAGTTTGAAGGCTGCCTCTCGCACTTTCAGGTCGTCTCCCCAGTCTTTTGGGTTGAGGTAGGCGGGGTTTTCTTCCATCTGGCCTTTTTCCACCTCAACTGTTTTTTGTTTGAACTCTTCTTTTTCTTTGAACTCTTTGAGGTAGTCTTCCCAGGTGATGTATCGTTGCAGATTGAGCTTTGCCACCTCTTTTTCGTCCATTCCTGAGGTGTCCTTCTCGAACTCTGTTTCTTTGTTCTTGTACTTAAAGAATGGATTTGGTAGTCTTCTTCGTGGCAACGCTTGGATCGCACCGGTTTCTACATCTACTAATCGTAACTCATCACGTACTGCTTCATCAGGGATCTCAAAGGTTTTCTGGTCCACGATGTGGCCGTTCTTGTCCTTGGTCTCTCCGATAGTCTTATTCCATGTTTGTTCGAACAACGCTCTCGGGAACTCAAAGCTTACTAAGTCTACCTCTCCGCCTCCGAGATCTGCAGCAAATTGTAGGGCCTCGCGTATTTCATCTAAATTCTCTTTTTGTGCCTGTTCGTCTATCCTTCTTTGTTGGGGATCGTATCCAGAAAGATTGGTTACTGCTCCGGTGGGGAGTTCGAATCCTATGAGGTTTGTTTGATTGGCGAGTGCTACTTCCTTGAGCGCTTCTCGCACTTCTTGTCCTGTTGCTTTGCTCCCGCCGCCCATGGGTTGCTTTCTGCTTGTAGAAAGTACAATTTGGATGTTCCCTGCTCCAGCTCTTATGGCTGCTTGGACGTTTTGTAGTATGTTTTTCCCTGTTACTGGGTCTGTCTCTACAACTGTTTGACCTATTTGATTAAGAGTGAGTACTGGTTCTTCTAAGGCTTCTTTTGGCTTGATGTCTGCCACGGGTGAGTAGCCTCGGTCCATACTGTTTGTTGGCTCGTACGCCATGGTCTAAGAATAGACTGCGGGTATATAAACTATTAGTTGTAGTCCCTCTTGTTGCCTTGGCTCATGTATCTTTGTTGTTCTTGGTCGCGCATGTTGTCTGCTAGACTTTGGGCGTATTTGCGTACGTTCCCTGCTCGCTCTTCTATCGCTTCAAACTGGGCCTTGCTTGCTTCTGTGTCTTGGTAGCCGCGGCCACGTTTGAGTTCTTCTGCTGCGGTTATTTCGTAGAGTTCCTTGTCTTGTGAGTAGTTCTTGTCTGAGATTTGAGAAAGCTGGGAGGCTCTTTGGTAGTTCTCTTCTGTACTTTTTTGCGCGAATCGGTTGACCTCTTCGCGTACCTCTTCTTGGTGGGCTCGCTCCTCCAGATTTTCCTCTTTTGGTTCCTCTTTCTTGAACAGATCTTCGAGTTTGGTTTCTTTTTTTTGCCCTATGAAGTTTTGGATGGCGTCTTGCTCTATTTCTGCTTCTTGGATCATTCCCGTAGTGGCAAGATTTTGCTTTTTGGATCGTTCTTCGCGTTTCCTGAGAAATTCTTTGAGTTGTTGCAGCGCTTTCACTCTCTGTTCGGGCGGCAGCTTCTTGATCTGTTCTATTAAGTCTTTTAGTTTCACGGTAGATAGAGTTGGTCTCGCTATATAATCTTTACCATGAAGGCATTCTATTAGCTTTCTTGAAGAGTTTGTAGTTGATGAAGGTGAGGATGCGTCCGATCCCTATGGCGCCTTTAATTTCTGACCCGCTAGCTTTTTTGGGTTTTGCTTCGGCTCCGAAGAGCTTCTTAATTTCGTCCCAGGAGAAGGGCTTGAGCATGTCTTTGGCTTCTGAATGCCATTCCTTGAAGGGGCCGAGAAGATCCCCGGTGGGTCTGACGAAGTCGTCAATGATGTCTAGAGGGACGCCGGCCTCTTTCATTTTCTCTCTTGCTTTTTTGGGTTGTTCTTGGTATTGCTTGTGCAAACTCTTGGCGGTTTTGTAGTCTTTGGAGAGCTTGACATCGCCCACGTCTTCTCCTGCCTCTGCTAGGAATATTTCCAAATCTTCGCCAATAGCTTTCATCGTGTCTGCTACCGAGCTATCTATCTCCCCTAGGATGCCGATGTCTTCAGACATCCTTAATTTTTTGTAGTTGTCTACTTGTTCTTTGGTCCAGGGGTACAAGCGCCATGTAATCTTGCTCTCCCCTACATGGATGGGGCCTCGGTGGAAGCCTTCTTGTTGGAAGCTCATCTGTGGGCGTGTTCGGTATTCTATGGTGACGAGTAGGCAGTTGAACACGTTTTCGTTCTTTTCTGGCATGTTCATTCCTAGTATTTCTATCTCTGCCAGGTTGCCTTCAAACGCAGTAACCATGTGCGGGCTGTCCATCATGGTTTCATTGCTTTGTAATCGTTCAATGTGGCGTAGGTAAGGTCGTACCCAGGACATGTACATCTTGAGGATGTTGTAGTGTTGTCGTAAGTATTTGAGCTCAAATCCTTTGCGTACTTTGAGCTCATCGTAGTTTACCTCTCGCCAGGTCATGTATTGTAGTAATTTCCTTTTGAGGGTTAACTTGAGCGTGCTGTTGACTTCTAACTCACCTACCAGCTTGTCTACTTGTTCTTTGTTCTTTGGCCTTAAGCTGAAGAAGAAATCAGGTAAGGAGGTAAACTGGAGTTGGGTTGCCATCTGGAATAGGTTGGCTGCGGTTCTTTGTCCTTGGAACACGCCATCTACAAGGTCTACCCATAATCCTTTGAGCGTGACCTCTGCGTCTTCTTGTCCTTTGCGCGCCATTTCGTGGTAGGTGAGTCGTTCTTGGATCCAGCGGAGGTCGCGTACGAGCTGGAAGAGATCTCTTCTGATAAACTGACCAATTTGGGCGAGATATTGGGATACTTTGTCTTGGGCTAGGCCAATTCTTTGTGCGCCTGCTCCGTAGAAGCTGGACTGTTCTGACGCAGTGAACAAGTCACGAATCTTTTCTATGTGCCCATAGCCAGTATCAGTCATTAGATGGAGTATTATTTGGTATAAGGGTTCAATGCTGAGGTTGGGTGTTTCGTAGGTTATTTGGTAGCGTAGTTCTGGTTTGGGCCAGGGCATCATTTGCATCTGGTCTTTGGTAGTCTCTACCTCATCAAGTTCTACGTATTCTTCTATTTTGCCGTCTTTCTCCAGCGCTTCCATGAGCTGATCTTGTTTGGGCTTGCTCCACTTGCTAAAATTAGGGTGGTCGCTCGCAAAGCTGCTCTTGGCAAAGCCGTTTTCTATGAAAAGACGTGCAGTACTACTCATACGTCGAGGGTCTCCTTTTGGGTATTTACGCTTTATGAGGGCTTTCCTTCTTGGCATGCTTCCACAGTACGTCGAAATAGCTTTTGTAGGCTTTGGCTGCTGCGGCGTTTTCGATGATGATGCCTTCTGGCTCGTCTGTCCAGATCACGATACCTATCTTGTTGCCATAAATGTTGGTGACTGCAGGACTTTCCGTGACGCCCTCTAAGTGTCTGTACTCGGTGGTCTGGCCATCCAACTCTGTTCTACCTCTTCTGATGATTAGTTTGGTGCGCACATTGTTCTCTTTCTTCAATCTATCAAACTGTAGGGCGAACTCGGGCATTCTTTCTGAGAACTGTCCTTCGCTGCCGAACACGAAGTTGTCTTTGCCTGTTCTAGCAATATCTGTAAAGATACTTTTCACTCCTTTAATACCTTTGAACAACCGTACTTGGCCTTCGATTTTGGCTGCTTTGTGTCTTTTGTGTAATTCCGGAAGCACGCTCTTGATGTCTTCTTCTTGTTCTTTAAGATAGTCTAGTAATCGTTTGGGTCCTGCTGCTTGGAACCATTTTATTTGGCCGATGACCACATAACTTACCAATCCTTTTTCTGTTAACGTCTTGAGCGCGTTGTAACAACTACTTCGGTCTATCTTCGCCAGCCGCGCTATTTTTCCGGCTTTGGTTGATCCGTGGTCGTTAAGCGTGAGATAGACTTTGATTTCGTTCGGGCTGAACCCGAGGTTTTCTAGTACTATTTCTACGTTCATAGACTCTGCAGGGTGCTGCCCCTATATAATTGTTGTCCATTCCTCCACAGCGAGGGGTGAGTGGGCTTTCAAGTATTCTGTCCAGTACTAACTTTTGTCGCAGGTGTCTGCTCATCGCAGGTATTGGTATGGGGTTGTATCCTAGCTCGGTGTAGACCTCTCTGAGCGCTCTGTGAGTCTCTAGCTGTTCGTTTCGGTCTTCTCTTCGGACTGCGGTGTTCTCTAGCTCGGTTAGGGGATCAACTAAGAACACTCCTGCGTAGTTGCTTCTCTCAGCAGCTTCTGTGAGTTCTGAGGGTGGCGTTATTCCGCCTATCCTGCAGTAGGCTATCCCGTCTGGAACTCCTCTATCTTGGAGTACGAAGTGGGGGTTGTTTAGATGGTCGTTTTCCCATTCTAGCTGTAGTTCTAGCACTCTTTTTTGGAAGTCTAGAAGTCTTTTCCAGGGTAGAAGGTTTCCTTTTCTTTTGAGTTCCCCTTCGATGACGAAGGTGGCAACCTCGCCTATGGATCCCATTCCAGGTCCTGAGAGATCGTCCAACAACGTGCTCTTGCCGGTTCCTGGCCCACCTGTCAGTACATAGTGAGGTATCATCTCACTACTCCTAGTGAGTATGAAACTATATCAAATGGTGTTGTAGCACGTGCTACACCTAGCAATTAATTTATACTAGCGTTTAACCCAAGCGTGCATGGTACTCACTCGTCCAGAACTCTTGAAGGCTATCAAGAAAGGCCAGATCCGCATCACGCCTTTTGATAAGAACGCAGTAGGGCCGGGAAGCATCGATCTCACTCTGGACAAACACTTCAGAGTCTTCACCAAGAGCAAGAAACAATATGTGGCAGATGAAAAGGCCAACTATCATGATGTCACCAAAGCAAAGACAGCAGATCACATCATAATCAAGCCAGGAGAGATGGTGCTGGGCATCACCAAAGAGAAGGTGACGCTACAAACGGGTTTCAGCGGATGGTTGGAGGGCAGATCACGTTTCGCTAGACTGGGCTTACTCGTGCATATCTCTGCAAGTTTCATGCAGCCAGGTATTGACAACAAGCAAGTTCTGGAGATGGTCAACCTTGGGAAGGTTCCGTTGAAACTCAAACAAGGTACAAAAGTGTGTCAATTAATCGTCCAACCTGCAAAGGGTAGGGCAAAGTATGAAGGAAAGTTTTCTAGTCAGCAGAAGCCCTGATTAGTTATACAGGGTGTACAAGTGCTTTTTGAACTTATCCTTGGGTAGTTTTTTCTGCTTGATAAGCGCGGACAAGTGTAATGCGCCCATTAAGTGGGGGATGATGACGTGTTCTGCTCCTGCATTGTATAACATCAGTGCATCTCGAGGTTGTTCGGCAGTAACGATGATCTTGGTTTTCTTGCTGCCATGACTCAACAAGAGTAGGCTTGCTTTTGGATCGGTGACGGTAGAGACCACCATCTTGGCATGTTTGAGCGGTACGGCATCGATGACCTCTGCGTCAGACACGTCGCCAAGAATAACGGGAATCTTGTCTTTTTGCAATTCTTTGACTGTAGACGGATTGTACTCCACCACGAGCATGCTCTTACGCTTTTTCTTGAGCTGGTTGATCACCACTCTTCCAATGCGGTTGGCTCCAAAGATGATCACGTCATACTTGCTGTTGCGCTCTCTAAAGAAGCGTGTTTGCTTGGTCAGGCTCAAGTGCTCAAAGGGTTTCAAGAATCTCTCAAATCGTTTGTAGATGTCGTGGCTGTTGGAGATATAATACGTACTGACCATGAACGTGAGGCCTACCAACAAAGCGATTGCTGACAGCGCCTCAGTATTTACCAACCCGTTGTTGTAGGCTAGCGCCACGAGCAAAAGCCCAAACTCTCCTACCTGGGCGATGCTCAACCCTGTGACAAAACTAGTGTGAGCTTTGAAGCCTGCCATAACCATGAACAAGAAGACGATGATGGGGTTGCCGATAAGTACGAAGGCGGCGAGGGCGAGCATGCTTAGCAAGGATCCTGTATGCAATACGATCTGCGAACCAACGCTGATGAAGAACAAGGTTGCAAAAAAGTCTCGGAGAGCCTTCACCCTGCTACTGATCTCTACAGAGTAGGCAGTGGATGCAAGACTGATTCCTGCGAGAAATCCTCCTATAGCAATAGAGAACTCTAAACGTGCGGCACCTGCGCTGAGCAAGAAACACCAAGCAATGGCGAGCATGAAAATGGTTTCCTGGCTTTTTGCCTTGCTAAAGATGGGGCGAATGACGTACGTGCCGCCAATCATTCCTGTCGCCAACAGCAAGATTCCTTTCAATACTGCCATCAGAGGCGTTGAGGCGCTGCCCAGTACACCAAGAGCTAGCACGGCTATCACATCTTGCACTAGTAAGATTCCGAGTGCTATCCTGCTGTGAAGCGAGTGCAGCTCTCGTTTATCACTTAAGAGTTTGACGACAAGCACTGTGCTGCTCAACGTCAGGGCAAGACTAAGGTACAGGCTGCTTTCTGGTGAGTAGGCGAGCATACGTAAGAGGTAGTATCCCACTCCAAAGGTGAACGCGACCTGGGCAAGCCCTGCCACCAACGAGATCTTTCCTACCTCCTTCAGCTTTCGCATGTCTAGTTCTAGTCCTACCATGAAGAGCAAGAAAGCGATACCAATCTCTGACAGTATCGTGATGAGTTGTTGGTCTTGTAGCACGCCCAAAAAGGAGGGACCTAAAATGAGTCCAGCAAGGATGTAGCCAATGATGGGTGGTTGTTTCAAGCGATCAGCAAGCACGGCCAGGACAGCTGCAATCACTAATATGATGGTTAACTCGTTCAATACTGTCATGAGAAGCCTCCAGAGGGAAGCACTTGGTAGACTGCTTGCATATCAACACCCAATTCTTCTGCCACCCTTTTGGCGGTGTCTTCTTTATTCTTTATACCTAAAGATAGTTCTACTATCTTTTTGGCGTTCTTTTGCATGGCTGCCACCGGGCCGCAAGTTACTTTGTCACGCACCACCCCAACAGCGCACTTCAACTCTACCTTCTGCGTTTCCCTGCTGCCGTCCACGTAGAAAGATCCCTTTTTCAGGCTCTCTCCGTGTGGTCCTGCTTTTTTGAGTTGGTGACCTTTCATGATATGGACCTCTGCAAAGGCCATCCCTAACTTCCACCCTCTGCTAAACACGCCTGTGGCGATGCTCGCTTCCTCGATGTTGGTCTTGGTGGCCTCACCTTTAATCACAAAGAATGGGGAGCCGGCAAACACGGTGTGGCAGACGGTCTCTTCGGCTTCCACGTGTGTTTTCACGATAGCATCATTACTCTCTGCGTTCCTTCCCCCAACACAGAGCACACCATCGCTGCTGACAAACCAGTGAAAGCGATCATACCATTCAGCTTTTGTTCGCACTGTTTTTTTCTTAGGAATAGCCGTGGCTGCCTTGTTCTTGAGACGATCCATCGCAAGTATGGCCCGCTCTCGTTTCTTTCGTGCTCGTTTAGCACCCTCGTAATACCTTGCCGCGTTTACCTCTAGCGACTTGGTAAAGTCCAGCTTGATTTCCATCATGTCCACGAACAATCAAAGGTCTTGACAACCGTGTTCTTGTCTGCGCAGAACACGACATTGCCGTTCACTTCTATCTTGGGCGTGAACTTAACCTGTCGTGGTCTGCCAATGTCTGGATGGGAGAACGAGACTTGCTGCACTGCTGTAGGTTCCATGTCTTGCGAGATCGTGCTTTCTGCAGTATGGACGTTCCTTGTTCCTATCAGTTTTATCTGGACGTCCTTGACAGCTATGTCGGGACCGTTTTCTAGGATGGCTTGGAAGGTGCCATCTTGGTCACAAACTTGATTTATGCTGTCAATACTGTATGCATGCACCTCTACTGCATCGCACCCTGCACTCATTTTATGAGCTCCTTCAACAAAGTCAGCGCTATCTTCAATGTACTTTTCCCCCCATGCCATAACTACTGTACCGATAAGGAATGAGAATGCGATTAGGATGATCGTGGCAACAATAGGTGTGATCCCCTTTTTAGAGCCTAACATAGTGTCCTCTTTTGTTGTTTCCAACCATTCGTATTTATAAATCTTGAGGTTCTGCAAGAGAGATGCTTACTGTGTTGTGCACTGACATGGGCGCTGCCCAAGCCTTGATTCCTGTAATTCGCAAGGTCAAGAACGTCCAAGTCTTGGCAGATAGTCGAGGGCAGGCCAAAATAGCACTCAAAAAGGCAGGCATTCCCTTCAAATCACTCACCAAAAAACAGGTCATCCCTCTGGGGGACGCACTCTTAACGTCTACCACGCCCATCCAGCGAGAAAAAGGAAAAATAGTGCATTATGGCAGGGAAGCCGAGGCATGGCATCTTGCCAAGCACAAAAAGATACCTAGCCTGGCAGTCATGGACAAGTACACCAAAACAGAGGTGTTTGACCTCTTTACTGAAGTGGTTAGTGGCGGAAAAGTGTTCCCTGACAAGGTATGCCTGCCACACGACTTCGCACTCAAAGAAATGCTCAAACTAGGCTTTGCTCGAAAGCATCTTACTGTTACAGGCAATCCACACTTTGATAATGTTAAAAGAAAAGCAAAAAGAAAGTACAAGCAACGTATTATCCCGGTGTTCTTGAGCAGCCAACGTTACATGCTACAAGCAGGCATGGACAATCTTCCACTTCTCAAGGTAGTGGTAGACGCTGTTACTGATGCGGACGTCATCGTCAAACCCCATCCTAAGGATACTGCTGCTACCATCAAAAAATACCAAAAATGCGGAGCAATCATAGACAAAACGTCAGACACAGAAGAGCTTGTGTTGAGCATGCGAGAGGATGAGTTTTGCACAGGCAGTGCCTCTACGGTGCTAGAGTTTGCCACCTTTGCAAACAAGCTAGCAGTAAGCATACAACTGGGTGCAACCCAAGAAGACATGATTACTAATGTGATGAACATAACCCCTCATGCGTACTCTGCCCACGCTGCAAAAACGCTAATCAAGCAAGCTCTGCATAATGCAACGTTTCGCAGCAAGTGGGGGCAGCGAAGAAAGAAGTTGAAGCAGAAGGATGCCACGAAGGCTGTGCTAAAGAAATTACGCAAAGGTATTTAGCTGTTCTTAGTTTCCTCCTTACTATGTCAGTCATCCATGAGGGCCTCGAACAATTTCTGGTTACCTCAGGAGATACGGATGACATACCTGTGCAGATATCCATCACTCCATCTCCCGCAACAGCCCTGGCTGCAGCTCCAGGAAGGGCCGCCAAATTAAGTATAATTGTGGGTGACCTCACGGCCAAGGCCAAGCCTCTGAAGGCGTATTTTTCGGCAAACAAAGTAGAACAAGTGAAGCTACAATCTCCTCCTGTTCCGGGCGTGCATATGGTGAATCTGACGCTTTCCCAGATCAGAGAGTTGGACGCGCAACACACGAAGTACAACATAGCAAGCATACTCTACGATGATCCCGCCCTCACCGCTCGCACGGCTCAAACAAGCATGACAGTCTAAGCCTAAACACTTAAATACGTCGAGACACACATTCTACGAATGGCCGAGGAAGGACAAGACTGCATTTTTTGTCAGATAGCTAACGGTCAAGTGCCAGCAAAGAAAGTGTATGAAGACGCAAGCTTCATGGCGGTCTTAGACATCAATCCTGCCAATCCTGGCCATGTACTCATCCTACCCAAGGCACACGCGAGTGTCTACCCACAACTGAGCGAAGGAGACTCTTCAGGTGTAGGTATCCTGTGCAAAAAGATATCCTTAGCCATGATCCAAGGATTAGGTGTGCAAGGCACCACAATCTTTGTGGCAAACGGTGGTGTTGCAGGACAACGAGCACCACACTTAATCGTCCACGTCATCCCACGCATGCAAGATGACAAACTCTTCCAACCGCACCCTGTAACGCCGGTGGATGGTATGCCAGACGCTCCTGATGAAGGCAAAGATGACAAGGACGACAAAGACGATGACGAGGGTGAAAAGAAGGATACGCCTCCAGACAAGCAAGCAGCCCCACCAAAAGACGTAGATCTGGATGCGATCACGGCGGTGTTGGATGGTTGACTGTCCGGTATGCCTCACCAAGAAAGAGGACGAAGACAAGCTCATCGCCACCATCAAGACAGAAGATGGAATGGTGGTTGTGCCTAAAGAACACGTTGCTATCTTAGAACAGACTCCTGATGAGGTGGTGGGGGCTATGTTCGCCAAAGCAAACATAGTATTGCTGCAAATGTTCGAAAAGGGATTACAAGGTGCTAACTTAATCTTAAACAACGGGGTTACTGCTGGCCAAACCCTTCCACACGTTGCCTTACAACTCGTGGAAAGGAGCGAGAACGATGGGTTATTCCCGCTATGGCAGCCAAAGCAACTGCCAGAGGATGCCATGAACCAGATCCAGGAAAAGATGACGGAAGCCATCCAGGCAGTGGATAGCGGTCCTGTAGAAGAAAAGCCAAAGGTAGAAAGTAAACCAAAGAGTAAGGATGAAGAAAAAAAGGAGAATGCGTTTATGCGCCGCGTTTTCCGCCGTGTTCCCTAGCCATCTCGGCGTGTAATTCTGTGAGTACTAGTTTTGCAATGATGACTACTGTAACAATACCTGCCATGATGATAAAATCACGAACATCCATTCACTCAGTCGAGGTCTAACGATATATAAGCGTTTCCCTCACAAGAGAAGGTGCAGCACAAAGGTGAGTAGAGAACCGTGCCATAAGGTAACAACAAAGGCAATCAAAAAGCTAGGGATGAAAGGGATGCCTGTCTTAACCAAAACATTACCTACTTTTCCCTTATCGTGCAGTTCTTGCACTTTATTGATCTCTGCAGCACTCAGGCCAGTGGATTCCTTGCTCACTATCGTTTTTCCTTCTGCCTTGATATCCTCACCAATCCAGTCACCCAACGTGAGCTTGTCTGGCTTGGCATAGTATTGCAGGCAAGAAAGTTGTACGGCATGAGAAAAGGGTAGCAAGTAGAACAGTATGGGGAAGAGCACTGCGATGGCTAGCATGGGCCAGTAGGGCATCATCGCAAACAGCACCAAAGTTACCAAAACGCCTGCGGCGCTTGCGTACCTTACCCAGCTAAACAGGTTCATGCTTGCAGTAAACTGTTTCCTGAACGCGTGATGGTGTCGGATAGCCAAACACACCAGCCATACGATGCTGTACGCTGCCCCGCACAGGAGCAGATTCATCAAGAACGCCAACCAAATGCCGTCCAAAGAGAGTTGGAGACCGATAAAGCTCCCCGTGACTGTGAGGATGCCTACGTCTCCTCCACCCCATTGTCTTGTGTAGAACAATGCGGCACCTATGGCAAAAAACACCAAACAGCCCATCAGTCGAGAGATGATCGGGATCCAGTTTTCAGTGTACGCTCCTGCAAGTGCTGCAAGCCCTAATCCTGCAAAGACGCTAGCATAGCACAGCCAGTCCGAAACCTCTCTGGTTTGGAGGTCGGTCACGCTAGCGATGGTTAAAATAGCCAATAGTACGATCCAATCAAGCATGGAAAACGTGGAGACGCTTAGTTTAAAGCTCTTTTGGTTAGAGTTTTGCTTGTTTGTACAATTCGTAGAAGAATTGGCGAAACTGTTCAGTGATGGTATGGGAGGTAATCACGATAGTTGTGGGCTTGTCCTCCCAGTTCACGATCACTAGCTTGTTTCCTACGAGGACGATTCCTTGCGGGAAGGTAAAGTTGGTGAAGCGAAGTTTGATGCGTTTTGCAATGTCTGTTCCGTATCGAAACATTATGTGGCGTGCGCTTTCGTGACATAACACTCTAATCTTCAGCCCCTTTTCTACCCTGCGCCAGGTAAGATTGGCATAAAATCGGTGAATGTCTGGATCTTCATGCTCTTTACCAAAACTAAAGCTCAAGTATTCCTCGCCTTTCTTTGCCTGTCTTACCAGATTATAGATGGAGTTGAAAACCGCTTGTTTACCTTCGTACAACTCCACGTTTTGCTTGTCCTCCGCCTGCTTGCGTTTTTCCTGCAACAGGGGAAGGATTTCCATGAACTGTGCCTTTCGCTCATCATAATAGTGTACGATCTTTTCTGGCTCTGCAGCCTGGAAGTGTTTGGTGTGCTTGATGGTGACATAACTTACCAATGATTTTTCTATCAATCGGTCTAAGACTTCATAAATCTTGGAGCTAGGGATGTCTGTTTTCTTGACTATGCTTCCAATTGTTGAGGTGCCAAGTTCTAGCAGTGCTAGGTACGCTTTGGCCTCACGTTTGGACAGGCCGAGTTGCTCTAGGGTAGAGGTGTCCATAGTCGTGTGAAGGGTGGGGCGCATTTAAACTTTGCTGTTTAACCACTCCCTTTGGGGGTAGAATCTATTTACATAGTGGGTTTACCTTATCTAGTGTATGGCAACGCATAAACTACTACCCTTACTACTAGTAACGCTGCTGGCCTGCGGAAGCCCAGAAGCCATAGAAATTGGTGTTATCGCACCACTCACCGGACCTGCTGCAAGCTACGGAGAGCCTAGCGCTCTCGCTCTACAGGTAGGGGCAGACATCATCAATGAACAAGGTGGCGTACTCGGCAGACAGATCAAACTCATCATGCAAGACGGAGAGTGCAATCCTGCAAAAGCCGTCACCGCAACCAAACACCTCATAGAAATTGAAGGGGTGAGCGTACTCCTAGGCGGCAGTTGCAGCTCAGAAAGTATTGCTATCGCTCCTGTAGCTAACGAAAACAAAGTGTTACAGGTGGCAACCCTCACCTCTGCAGACAGTTACTCAGATGCAGGACCTTACAGCTTTAGAGTCTTCCCCACCTCAACCTACTACGTAGGGAAGCAAGCCCAGCTAGCCCTACAACAAGGCGTCACCAGCATAGTCATCATCTACGAACAAAAAGCATACCCTCAATCCGTGTTTGCCGCATTCAAAAAAGGATTTGAAGCAAATGGGGGCACAGTCATCCAAGAACATGCCTTCCCTTCAGAGGAGACCGACTTTAGAAGCTATCTCCTGAAAGCAAAGGAATCTGGAGCACAGGCCATCCTGTTCTCTGCACAAGGAACCTCCAGCGCGGTTAACTTCTTGAAGCATTACCATGAACTAGACCTCCAAGACAGTTTCAAGCTTATAGGCAACAGTGTTGTTGCTGCCAAAAAAGTGTTTGACGAAAGCCAAGGATTAAACGTAGGCGTCACTGCTGTTGATGCCTACGCAGACAGAAGCACGCTCCAAGCACAAGAATTACTCACTCGCTATGCTGCAAAGTACGGACAAGAGCCACAGACCAACTTCGGATATGTTGCCGCGTCCTACGATCGCGTGTTCCTTGTGGCAAGGGCCATGGAAGCCTGCGAAAGTGTCACGGACACAGACTGCATGGCTGCATACCTTAGCGCTGTCCAGGGATACCGAGGCGTGTACGGCACGCTAAGCTTTGACGAGAGAGGAGACGTTACCTCGTCCATAGCCATCCACCACCTCGACGAGCAAGGCAACCATGTCTGGAAACCGATCCATTAGTCCAGATTACGCATTCGCAAACTTTATTAACCACCTAGCTTGCAAAAAAGACAGTGTCAAGTGAGATGAAAGATGCGGAGGCAATAACAAAAGAGATAGAGCGCTTGGAGACAAACCACTACTTCACCTTCTACGTCGAGCCCGTCCACAAGAAAGAAAGCGCCAAGCACTTGCAAGAAGAAAGGATACGGGCGTTGAAGTGGGTGCTTGGAGACTAGCCTCTCAACGTCATCGTGTTGCCTGACTCGTACCTTTTCAAACCTGCATAGAACACGCCAATAGCGAGCATGCAGAAAGCTATTGTCACTAACGTCATGTAGATCAGCCAAGTCCAGCTAAAACTTCTCATGAGCTCCACGGGAACGCCACCTGCCATGCCTGCAGGGAACACAAACAAGATGAAGAATTTGGTGAAACCACCAAACACCGAAAGGGGATAGCTAGAAATAATAAAAAAGGTGTCTCTGGAGGTTTGTGCTGCCTCCTCAAACCGTCCTAGCCAGAACCCTACCGAATTGACCAACACCGACCATGCGGTTAGTATCAACGCTCCCAAGACACTGGTATAGAGAAACAACGGCCATGCTCCCTCAGGTAAAAATATGAATGCTAACACTAGCCCAAACACCAAATCGCCAATAGGGGGATAGTGGAATTTGAGGATGACATGCATGAGTACGTTCTTTGGCAGGGTAAGATAGTAATCTAGCATGCCATTTTGTATCATTCGAGCAATCTTGGAAGATTGTCTTAAGAACCCTGCTCCTAAGCCAAAGGAAAACGTGGTTACCGCCCATAGTAGCGCAACATCTTGGAAGACCCAGCCGTTAACGCTGCCGAATCTTTGAAAGAATAACCACCAGAAGAATACCCAAAAGATGTCGTTCACAAACATACCTACGCTTTGTACCAAGAAGTTAGCCTTGTACTCCATGGCCGCACCTATCTCTACGCTAAAGTACTTGAGGATGAACGCGAGGTTTTTCTTAACCCCCATGCACGCTCACCGCCTTTGCTCCTTTTTTGTGCAGCCACCACACTATGATGCCCAACCCTGCAATCCAGCCTAGCTGGCCAAGTACGACGTGGACAAAGTCTGCAAAAGAAAATTTGACAAACAATTTTGCAGGGCCGTACATCATGTAGCTAAACGGAAGTTTGTGAAGTATGGGCTGGATCCATGCGGGGTACACTTCGTAGGGCATGAACATACCTCCCATGATAAACGTAAATTTTGTGTGAATCCAGGAAAGCGATTCAGTTTCCTCAAACCAAAAGCTTAGTAGTCCGTAGATCAGCACGAACAAAAAGTTCATGAACAACGCTCCCAGCACCGCAATCAGTATGAAGGGGATGTAGGAAAACGTGAAGGGGATGGTGCCAACAAAAAGCCAAGCTAGCACTAAACCCATGCTGCCAAAAAAGAGCAGCACAAAAGAACCATAGCCGAACAGGTTGGCCAGCCACCGGTACGCGTAGTTTATGGGTTTTAGCAAAGAAAGGCTAAACAATCCTGTGCGTACTTCCTCGTTGATGTCCTCCACCTTGTGGGAGGCGTTCGAGAACGTGATGATCTCGGCAACTGCTAAGTACCATATCATCTGTGCAATAGTGAAGCCTTCGATGGTTGTTTCTTGGCCGTACACGGTTTTCCAAATTTGTAAGAACACAAACAGCACGACGACGAGAATGGCTATGCCTACGAATGAGTTGCCACTATCGCTGAGCTCATGATGGAATTCCGACTTGGCAATCTGCCAGTACTTGGCCAGGTTCATTGGTACAGTTTTTCGATGATCTCCTCAATGGGAGGTTCTTCGATGACGACGTCCGCCACTTTGCACGCAGTCATATACGCGCTCAACACTTTGCGTACGGGTGCTCGCTTTTTGTTCACTTCTAACTTGACCAAGGCAGGCGTGTGGATGAGTATCTTGACGCCAGGTATGGTGGGTAGTTTGTTAGTTTGTTCTGCAAGATGGAATTCCATGATTTTTGTGGTGATACGCTTGCGCATTCTTTCCATGCTGCCATCATACAACACCTTCCCTTGATTGATCACGATAACTCTAGGGCAGAGTTCTTCAATGTCATCTAAGTCATGGCTAGTTAGGATGACGGTGAGGTTTTGCTCCTTGTTGAGCTTCCTGATCAATTCTCGCACTCTTCTCTTGGCTATTATGTCTAACCCTATAGTGGGCTCGTCTAGGAACAACACTTCTGGTTTGTGGAGTATGCTGGCTACAAACTCGCACCGCATGCGCTGGCCTAGTGAGAGTTTTTTGACAGGGATGTGCACGAGTTCATCTATCTTGAAGATCTTGATTAGTTCTTGTACGTGTTTCTTGAAATCACTCTCTTCTAGCTCGTAGATCTTGGAGTACAACTCGAACGTGTCCATGGCGGGTAGGTGGTACAACAACTGCTGTCGTTGACCAAAGATCGCACCAATATGGAAGGCTAGTTGTTGTCTTTCTTCTTGCGGATTGAAACCTAAGACGCTTATCTTTCCTCGGCTAGGGTGCAGGATGCCGGTCATCATCTTTATGGCAGTACTCTTTCCAGCACCGTTAGGTCCGATGAAACCTACCAACTCTCCTTGCTTGATCTGGATGTTGATGTTTTTTACCGCTTTGACGTTTTTGTACTGTGGACTAACCAAACTTTTCAAACTATTCCACAGCCCTGGCGGCTTGACTTTTGCCCTGAAGTCTTTACTCACACCATGAACTTCGATAGCATTCATAAGGCGTAAAGCAAGAATGCGAGTATTTAAGAGTATTGTCAGCTACGAACCGCCTGTCCATCTCGCACTGTCGTGATGTAATAGTCCTTGCCCGTGTCCCATGTCTGTGGGTTGAAGGTGATGGGGCCAGCCACGCTTTGGTAGTTTTTTAGATTGATCATCCTATCCGCCGCACACTCTGTTTCTTCGCTACCGCAAGCATTAAACAGGTGCGCCATGAGATGTGCGGAGTCGTAGGCGTCTCTTGCCCACATGGTTGGCTCTTCGTGATATCTTGCTTCCCATCGAGAGGCAAACACTGCGTCCGTGCCTTTTTCTTCCTTGGCGCTGACTATGCCCTCCGCATTGTTTTCTGCGATACGTAACGTGTCTGGATTGTCAATGCCTTCAATGCCAAGTATGGTTGCTTTTGATCCTAGTTCGCGTATTTGGTTGATGACCTCTCCTGCGCTTCCCCATACGATGAATATTGCATCAGCGTTTTTCATCTTGGTGATCATGGTTCGATAGTCTGGATTCTCCCAGGGAAGGAAGGATTCAGTGCCGACAATACTTCCTCCTTGATTGGTAAAATAATGTGCAAAGTGTTCCTTGTTCTTGACTCCGTACAAGTTGTCAAAGTAGATTATTCCTACCGTTCGCATGCCTGCTTTGTATGCGTGCTCTGCTAGAGTGCGCATTTGCTTTTCCAGCAGGCTTTTCGTGCTGAAATAGGTAGGGCCTAGTTTGCCAAAGTTGGTCTCAGAAGTGATGCCGATAAGGTTTTCTTTCTCAGCAAACTTCGCGGTTATTTCAATAGAGCTGCCGCAAAAGGGGCCCAGGAAGGCAGCTACGTCGTCTATGTGTCTTAGTTTGTTGAGTGCGGTCACTGTGGGGGTTATATCGCACTTGGTGTCTTCATAGACCAATTGCAACAACTTTCCATTAACGCCGCCTTGTTCGTTGATTTCTTCTGCAGCAAGATCAAATCCTTTTCGCATCTCCTCGCCAAAGTAGCTAAGCGACCCGGTTAGGGGCGCTAACGCACCTACTCTGACGGGTTCGCTCACGCCAGGAACCGCACCGTGGATGGTGCAGGCTGCCAGCATTAAGAACAACATTGCATACTTCATGGAGATTTCTAGCCCCAGAACACATAAATTGTAATGTAGTCCTAAAAAGGAGGACAACCTTTAAGTATGGCTAGGTACTTCTAAGAGTATGGATCTGAAAGTGCTCGAAGAGGCAGGCCTCACCCAAGGAGAAATCAAGGTCTATCTCGCCCTACTAAAATTGGGGAAGGTCAGCGCCGGCCCGATCACACAAGAGTCGGCACTACACCGTTCTCGCGTGTACGAAGCGCTCACCCGACTCGTTAACAAAGGGTTGGTATCCTACACGAACAAAGCTCAGACAAAATACTTCCAGGCCAACAATCCCGAAGAATTGCTGGATTATTTGGAAGAAAAGAAACGCAACGTCCAAACCTTGCTGCCACAGCTTAAGGCCCTACAAGCAAAACCTGAGGAGGCCTATGAAACTGCGGTGTATGAAGGGTTTCGAGGGCTCAAAAGCATTTTTGAGAACGCAAAGCGCGACACGCCAAAAGGGGGAGAGATTTTGGTGTTTGGTGCTAGGTCTGGGCATGACTTTCACAAAAAAACCTGGGAAACGTATTTTCTTAACTACAACAGACAACTAGAATCCAAGAAGATCGGTCTTCGCCTCATCTACAATGAAGATCTGCGAGGAACGTCTGAAGCAACAGCCCACGAAAAGGGCAAGCACAACAAGATTCGCTATCTCAAGCACTACACGCCTGCAGGGGTGAACATCCACGGAGACAACGTTGCCGTGTTTGTCTGGAGTAAGAACCTTGCTTACGTGATGAAAGGAAAGGAAGTGGCGGATTCGTTCCGCGAATATTTCAAAATCTTGTGGAAGGCAGCGAAGAAGTAACGCCCCTGCTGGGAGTCGAACCCAGATCTTACCGACCGCAACGGTACAGTCTATCCATTAGCCTACAGGGGCATGCCATGGAAGAGTGGCTGTTGTTTTATAAAGGTATAACCCTAGACACACAAAAACTTATATGCCTCTAGGCCTAGGCACGTCCATGGATATGGACGCAAGACAAGCATGGGCAATACACGGTGTGATGATCCTAGAAAAGTGGGCAGGAAAGTTAGAGACAGACAATGCAGAGTTCTATGCCTCATTCTATGATATGTATGATGGCGCAGCAGAGAAGCTAGAGAGGGAGAGCGATATGGGCAAGTTTTGGGAGCAAGCAAACTCCTTCTCTGCGCAAGGAAAAATGTTCACAGAGTTCATCCCTGGAAGCCACACGGACACAGGGGTCTCGCTAAGCACCCAGGCAGGGACAGCATTTGGCATACTGTTTGGCAGCATGGAATTTGGTTTGTTGGCCATGGACACCCAAGACCGGCAGTGGGAGAAGGCAAAAGAATCATTGCTCAACGAGTACGCCCAGGTCGCTGAAAAAATGAAGCAAGCAGGGTTTGATATGTATAGCGTGAACTACGCGCTAAAAAAGCGTCTAAACGAGAAGAGGCAGCAAAAATGGATTAATGCTGGCGGTACAGAATCGATTATTAGTCATGAGCACTTTGCCATCGCCCTCGGTGTCATAGCGTTGTTTGACTAGGCCAATCGACTTTGGACCACGTTCTCGCCAACTTGCTTTTTGAGATCTCTTGCCACTGCCTGTCCAAGCAACCGATTGAGTATGTCGAACTTTGCGCGCTTCACTTCTGTGGCAGTTTTGAGGCCGTTGTTGAACAACGTTCTTGCTCTGACGCGTCCAATGCCTTTGAAACGGATGAGGTCGAGCAACTCTTCTTTGACTCCTTTTTCCAATCTCAATTTAGTTTTGTAAACACGCTTGGAGAGTTCTCGCTGTCCAGAAATTTTGGCAATCTCCATGGCGGCATACGACAACCATTTGGCTTTTTCGATTTTGTTACGTAATTCTCCCGGAGTTATGTTTCTGTGCTCCAAGATGAATGCTTCATTCTTCTCATCCATCCAGTCTACCAAGACGGCGGCGGTCTTGACTGCTGGAAGATAATCTTCGTTGAACATGTCGTCTATTCCTTCTTTTGTTGCCACGGCTTCTATGTCATCATATTCTGCTTGCCGAATGCTAAACAAGGGTTTCATTTCTACGCAATCACAAAGCAGGTACAACATTCCGGTGTCGGACATGTCCGTGTGTAACCGTTTTCTTAGGCTGTGAGCGGTTAAGGGATCGATGTACAATTCTGCAACCCTTCTTCCTAATCGGGTTGCTTCCAAGGTTTTCCCTTTTTTGATTTGTTCTATCTCTTCCAAAAGGTTCACCATGCGTGAGATGATCTCTTCGATCTCGTCATGGTCTTCATACTGATGTGCCCAGAAGGTTTTGGAAAAGAAGTCCATCAGTTGTTCTTCTGTGCGTGCGATTCTGGTGACGATCAAACTCAGCACGTATGTTCTGAGCACCGGTTCTACTGCGAGCTTGGATAGTATGTTTTCTGGATCGCCATTGATGTATTCTTCCATAATGTGTTCTGCATCATCTTCTGAATTGGCGATGCATATCGCTTCTCCGAACGTGTCGTACTTGGGTCGGCCTGCACGACCTGCCATTTGGTGGTACTCCAGCACTGGTATGAAGTTCATGCCAAAGCTGTCAAAGCGTTTCAAATCTCTAATGATTGCGCGAAACGCAGGAAGGTCCAATCCTGCAGCAAGTGTTGGCGTGCACGCGATGATCTTGATGGTGCCATCGCGAAATCCATCTTCTACTAATGTTTTTTGTTTGGAATGCAAGCCTGCATGATGGAAGGCGGTTCCTTTTTGGACGCAGCGAAACAATCTTTCACATTGTTTGGTTGGTGTTGGCAACACCTTTCTTACTTTTTCTGCCAACGCTTCGCATGATAGGTTTGTCTTTTTGCTGATACTTTCTGCTTCTTTCTCTGCGCTTCTTTTGGTGTTCACAAAGACGAGTGCTTGCTTGTCTTTTGCTATCGTGTCTAGCGCGAGGTTGATGGTGTGCTCTTTGGCTAATTGCTTTATTTCCACGTGTTTTCCAAGGAGCGAAAGTTTATAAACCCTTGTCGGCATTTAATAAGCATGGTCCCGTAGCTCAGCCTGGTTAGAGCGCCGCTCTGATAAGGCGGAGGTCCGGTGTTCGAATCACCGCGGGACCATTCCTATTTTTATACTAGCTAAGTTTTCCTTGTCATATGAAAAAGAGGTTTGTTGAGACAGTAATTATTGGAGGAGGGATGGCTGGCGTGGGTTGTGCCCGGACTCTGCTCAAGAAGGGCTACAAGAACTTTAAATTGATTACGGAGGATATCGGTGGACGCCTGCGTATGTCTGAGGACGGGCATGTCGCCTACGGGGCTTATTTTATTGGCGATGATTATCACCATACCAAAAAATTTTTTAAGAAAGTGAGAGAAATTAACATTTTCAAGGTAAGATTTCATGACCGATCGGGTTCTTACAAGACGGCTAGTTCCTTTTTTCATCCTATCCAGGTCCTCAAATTCCTTTACTTAATCAACAAATTCCGAAGGCACTATGAGAGTTTGAAAAAAAGGTGCGAAAATGTGAGCCAACTTGTTGCTTTAAAGGAGGACGAATTCCTTTCCGGTCTTTACAAAGCAAGGGCAATTGATTTTGTGAAGAGCGAAGGCATATACGGAATTAGCAAGAAGTTTATGTCAGAAACCATGTATGGACTTATTTTTCTGGGACTTGAGGAATACTCAGCTTTCGAATTCTTTAGATGGATGCAGTACTTCAACCGCCCGCTATATGAATTTCACTTTCTTAAGGAAAGATTCCTGTCGGGCATGGATCAAAAAATTATTTTAGGAAAAGTCGTGAGGATTTCCAAGAAGAAGGAAGCTTATGAAGTCAAATTAAAACAAGGGTTTTTGTCTTGCAAAAATGTGGTTGTGGCCACCCCCCCACACATTTCAAAGAAGCTTGTTGGGATTAAAAAGATAAAAAAACCCGCAAAGGCCTACATGTTTCACATCAGAGGAGTTATCCGGCCTCCTTGGGCGGATGATTATGAATTGTTTTCTCAACATTCCGAATTAATTGATATTGCACATCAGCATGATGGATCTTACTTGTTGTATTGTTTGTCGCCTCAACCTAACTTACGCAAATACTTCTCTGAGTATGATTTGGTTCAGAAACTTCACTGGGACCCTGCTTTTAACGCCGCAGGTCATGTTCTGTGGGACTGCGAGATTAAACCGAACCTTTTCCTGATCGGTGATCACAACATAATAGGCATGGAGGATGCCTTCATAACGGGTATTTACGCAGCTAACCAAATTATCAAAAAAATGCAGTGATTCGAACACCAACCTACTGTGGTCCGCGGGACCACCATTTTTTCTGCGTGTTGAGTCTTTCCCGGAAAGTTTCCGGACTTAAAACGAAAGGTATATAAATGGTAATACCTTTGTAATGGCTATGGTTACTGAGATAATCCCCACCAAATTTCCTGTGCAGGATGTTAAGGAGATGGACGCGCTTGTTAAGAAGGGAGTCTTTATTTCTAGAAGCGATCTAATAAGAAACGCTGCTCGAGAGAAAATGAGGGAAGTTAAGAGTCCAAATGAGTTTGAGCATGCAGTAAGGGTAATGGCTGCAAAGGGCGATTTTTCCAGCCTAGAGGGTCGGACCTTAGCCTCGCTTTTCTTGAATCCGGAAAAACAAGGTTTTAATCCTGCTGAAAAAAAGGCTATCTCCAAACTTCTTCGTCATCCCTTTAAAATTCTCAAAAAGATTGGAAAAAAAATAGCACTGACAGATAATGGCCAAAGCGTTGCTAGAGGCTATCTGAAGGGCTTGGCCTTTGCTCAGACACTCGCATGACCTCCGTGGAAGGAAAGGATCTAGAACTTTTTTGCAAAACTGCTAAAACTATTTTCAGAAAAGGCCATCTAACGCTGGATGCTTTGCTACGATTTGTTGGTTCAAGAGACCATCGTAGAGATAAAAAGATACTAGAGAAACTGTTTAAGCTTGGATTGCTCGTTAAGCACCGCTCAGATACTTATGAACTTTCCAGCATTGGCAGAATGTTCGCTATGGACCGGTGCGAATGGTTTAAAGAGCGAAAGTAAATCACCGCGGACCATCCATTTCTTTCACAATAGAACTGCGTTCTTGAATCTCTTAAAATGCGGGTCGCCTGTGAGTATTTTGGCGTTGGCTTGTTTGGCGTTGGCCGCAACAAACGCGTCCAGCATGCCAAATTCTTTTTCCTTCTTTTTTTCCTGCAACGTGAATCTTTCCTGCCTCTATGCTCGTATCTTGCTCAAGCGGGTCAACGGCGGAGAGACTGTTTATTCCCTGGATGGCAATGTCTGAATTTTTGCCATTGCGTTCAAATTTGCTAACTATCTCTGCAACCGTGGCAGAAGACGTAATGATGTGGTGGTCTGCCTCCACTATCGCCGCCACCTTTTCCCCTTGTCAGAGCCATCTAAATACTCTATTCAGACGTAGACATCAACGACGTACTTAGTCATGATTACCTTCCATCCATTTCTCATCCTGGGCAGTGAAAGGTCCAATTCCTCTTGCAGCACCAAAGAAACTTTTTTTCACTAGTTGCACGGTTATCTTTACGTGCTGTCCTGCGGTGAGTCCTTCCAATGCAATGATTTCCTTTGGGACCGTGGCAATCAAAGAACTGCCTGCCTTTCTCAATGTGGTGATACTTTCCATAGGACTTTATATGATTGTAAGTTATAATACGTGTTTGGTTTTTACCATGGAGGATCAACACATCTTTTTATTCCGTGCGCGTCTTGCGGTGTTATGCCTGAACTCCTCACATGGTTGAAAGAAGCCGCCCCTGCGGACATTCAGAAAGAGTTTTTAGCATGTCCCATAGGGTTAGATGATGGGATCTCTTTCTTGTATAGGCTGAAGAGTGTTCCGTTGGGTTTGGCGAGCGTGGAGATCTGTCGTGACGTGCGTAGGATATTGTGGCATGCTTTCCGTCCTTTGCACGAAGTAGACTTGGATAGTTTTGGCGGGTTTGGCCTTGGCACGCTTGCGCATTGTGAAACGTTAGTGTATCTGTACACAGATGTTCGAAAAGGGTACACGATGGGGCATCAGGGAACTCCCGAAGATCTAAGAATGCGTCATCTTGGTTTCATGGGCATCGACTCTTCAGAGGAATTGCCTATTGATGAATACACACGCCGATCGTTTGCGTTCGCGACAAAGAAAGGTTTTGATTACTCGTAAGCTTAGAAACGTTTATAAACCGCCGAAGAGCTTTTTAGGGTATGCCCCTGTAGCTCAGCCGGTAGAGCGACAGACTGTTAATCTGTAGGTCGGCAGTTCGAGTCTGCCCGGGGGCGTTGGAATACAATCTAGAAATGGATAGTGTGGTCAAACGCATTAAGGATGAAAAGGCAAAAACGGTTTGCGTCCAGCTACCGGACGGTCTGAAGACCCAAGCTGGCGAGATCGCTCAGCAGTTAGAAACATCTACTGACGCCACCATCCTGATCTGGTTGGGTAGTTGTTTTGGCGCGTGCGATCTTCCCTTAGAGGTGGAAGGTCTAGGCGTGGATCTGCTCGTCCAATGGGGTCACGCTGAATGGAATTTCTAGTGTTATGGGGCTTGCTTGGCTTTCCTGCCGGCATTCTCGTGGCACAATACGCTAAGGACGAGATGGGTGGAGGCAGAGGCTGGCTTTTCTTGCTTAGAGGGTTACTGTTTGGTATCCTCGCATGCGTAGGTTTGTTCGCCTACTTCGGATGGTATGGTCTTTTGCTCATTCCAGTAAGCATGTTCCTGACAGGATGGCTCAACAAGGGCGTGGACGTACTCCTTATTTTGGGAATAATCTTTCTGAGAAGTGATCTACTCGTTGCTAGCTTGTTATTCTTGTACGGCTTGCCTGCTGGTTCGTTGTGGGACTAAGCTGCTTTATTACCTTCTACTCTTGCCACTATTTCTTGAACATCTCGGTCTGTGTTGTTCCTTTGTTGATGTATTTCCCTTCGTATATCTGCGATGCGTGCGCTGCGCTTTCTAATACCTACCTCAAAAGAACGTATCGTATATTGTAGGTCAACTAGGTTTTGAGCATATACTGGATTTCGTTGCAGCTTCGCAAGGGCGTGGGTCTCTCGCTGTTGCGTGGCGACCTCCTCTTCCAGTTTCTCCTCCAAATCCAGTAAACGCTGTACAATGGTAATTCCTTTCTTGAAGAACGCCATACCCTGCAGGAGTGGTACTCCTTTAAAACGTTATCGTGAGAAACATTTAAATACGTCCACGGCTGGCTAGCGTCCATGGCGATGGTGATGTACGACTGGATCTATGGTATCTCGCAAATCGCAGCAGTAGTCCTATCGTGTATTGCAGGACTCATAGCTCTTTACATCTTTAAGGATGCACGAAAACAAGAATTGTTAGGCGCGTGGAAGCCCATGTGCGCAGCTTTGGCCTTGTTTGCCGTCGAGGAGCTTTTGGGTTTGTTTAGAACATTCGACGTCTACGGCACTGCAGCCTTCAGCTGGGTGCCTGCGGGTATGGTAAGATTTTTGACCACTGCCGCAACGCACATCCTTCCTTTCTTCATACTCATGCTTCTTATCGCAGCTCTCATCAAGCAAATCAACATTAAGAGGGGGTGGGTGGCGTGATATTGCAGTCCTTTGCTGAGGTGGGGCCTATCTACAACCTTATCCTGGTTATAGTCGTGATCGTGCTCTTTGTTAAGCTCTTAAAAGCAGAAGCTTACCAGCACGTGTACACTAAGCCTTGGAAGCTTATCTTTATCGGCGTCATAATTTTCGTGGTAGAAAGCGTCATCACTGTCTTAAGAAACCTGTCTGCTACAGGTGTTGGCAGGCACATTAATGGCTTTTTCGAGTTAGCCATAGTAATACTGTTCATTCACGCCTTATTATTACAAAAAGAAGACATGAAGCAGGCGCAGCTGCTTAAGACTGAATAAGACTATAACATTTATATACCCGTACGACTGCCGCATTCTCATTGTGAAAAAAAGGGGGAACCGTTATCACATCTTGATACCGGTAGGTTTAATAGTCGTATTTCTAGCTAGCGCTCTCGCTGTCATAGCCGAGTACCAAGTACCTGCAGGACAGTGCGGTGTTGAAAGAATGCTTGTCGGTACACGCGTCACTCCGGGTACGGTCATAATCTTGTTCGGAGACGGTACAAGAACGTGCCAATACCCTCGAGACATTCCTCACCCCTCAGACATCGTTGACACTAACTGCGCGTACGTTGTCAAGGCGGGCGGCAAGAAGTTCTCATGTTACCAAGAGGTGCGAGAGCGCGTACGAACCGGTTTCCCTATCCACAACGCGTACTGTGGAGACTGTCCATTGTGTTCAGAACCTAGATACGAATGTGAGGGCATGAACGGTGAGATAACGTGCTGTAATGAGGCAGCACCGTACTGCCTCAATAGTGCAGAGCCAAACTCGCCACCGTCTTGTGCACGATGTCCGATGTACCCAGATCCGACGGGTAGCGACCCCATGTCTGGTCCGCAGGAAAAACCGGGTATAGCTTGCGGAAATTCAGGATGTTGTGATCCGTACAACGAACGATGCTACCAAGGAACATGCGCTCCTAAGTGCATGCAAGGAGATCCTATGGCCGGAATGCCTGCAGAGATAGAGTGTGGGGCTAACTGCTGCGAGAGTGACCAAACTTGCAGGAACGGAAAGTGCATCAACCCTAACTGGTGTGAAAAACGAGAACAGACCAAATGTGGTGAAACCTGCTGCGAGTGGGATGAGGAATGTAACAACGGAGAATGTGAAGAATTGGGTTGTGCTAGCGGTCGAAAACACCGTTCTAACTCGTATCACTGTTTTGACGCCCACCGTCAAGGGATCTACAATCCTTTCGCGCTTGACGAAGCGTGTGACGCTAAAAGGAATCCTAAACGGTTCTTCATGTCTGGAAGAGCAGATTACTACAATAGGGTCTGCTGCACCGAGAGAAGTTCCATGTGCTGCCAGGAAGGGTATACTGAAAGCATATGTGCAGAGCTCGGATGGATGGATCCTTCAGATCCTTTCCTAAAACTTCCCAAGGCTAACGATCCTCCACACCTTCAATGGTCTCCTATTATGGGTGGATCGCAATACGCATCGTGCGCCGGACATTTGGTGAACTTGATGGACCTTCGCGCTAGGTGCTTTCCGGTCTACACAGGTTCATGGGTAGCAATTATGCACTCTCAAGGAGAGCGAAGAATGACTACTGATACCCAAGGCAATAAGCGTTCTGCGGTAAGCTGCTGTGTGAAGTATCCCGAACCAGAGGAGGTACCCTTTGAGTGCCCGCCTGATCCCTTCACCTTCCTGCCAACAGCCAAATGCGGCGAGTTCAATTGCTGCATGGAGGGTGAGAAGTGTGAGAACGGCGAATGTGTCGTTCCGTTTGAGTGTCCTATTGATCCGATGACGAATGTGAAGATGGCTAAGTGTGGTGAGGATAATTGTTGCATGGCCGGTGACACCTGCGAGAACGGCCAGTGTGTTCCGCCTGGTGATCGTGATCGTGATGGTGCTCCTCCCGGTCCGCCTAGGTGTCCTCCTGATCCTTACACGGGTAAGCAGCTCGCATGTGGTGGTACAGGACCTTGTGAAGGCAAGGATCTACTCGGTAGATCACAACACGTTTGTGGGGCAGGTTGCTGTGCTTCTGGACAAAAGTGTTTGGAAGAAGGTTGCACCAAGACAAAACAAGAAGTCACCACTACGATAGCTCTAGGCAGTTCCTACACTACGGGTGATTTCCGTGTGTTGTTCGAGAGTGTGGATGCTCAGTACGCAAATTTCAGAGTGTTCAAACAAGATGAGGATAAGGGCCGTCTCCGTGTGGCTAAGACGCCCCCAGCCGAAGGAAGCAAAGCGGGCGTAGGCATCAGCCTACTCAAATTGGAGGAGGGCTCTGCTCCTCAATCCACTCCCAGCACGGTAAGCAATGCTGTGACGGGGTGTCAAACATTAAGCAAACAAAATACGGTATACACGCTGACCCAAGATGTGGTGGCCGATAAAGGTTGCTTCGTGGCCAAGGGACAAGGTTCAACGTTGGATTGTGGGGGGCATACCATACGTGGCAGTGGTCAGGGTGCAGGCGTGAGAATCGAGACGTTTATGGGTGGATTCACCGTCAAAAACTGCAAAATCACAGAATTCCAGACGGGTATCGAGGTGGTCACGCACACGCGAGGTGTGGTTTTGGAAAACAACGAACTTTTCAAAAACACCGAAAATGGGGTAAATTCTGGAGTCCACAACTGGGATGTGCAGTTAACGAACAACAACGCGTATGACAACGGCAAGAACGGTTTCCAATTCAACGACAACTCTTACCGCGCCCTGGTAACCAACAACCGAGCAACCAACAATGGTGGGGGAGGTTTTGTATGGTTACACAACTCATACGATCCGGTATTCAAGAACAATCAAGCTTCAGGACACCCGTGTGACTATCGCTTCGCAAGTACTGTGGCCAAGTTTGGCCGCACGGTTATCTTCCAAAACAATATTGGGAAAACTTGTGGACTTCCGGGAGCGCCCACTCCTACTCCACTACCATCCAAGACGGTATGCACCGCTGAACAACTGAAAATAACCCATGTGGCTATAGGCGTGCGGGATTATTACAGAAAAAGCCCTATTGAGGGTGTCACAGTATACGTCAGCCACAAAGGTAAGGGCTACACCGTGACGTCTAAGCGTAACGGTGATGCGGTGGTTGATCTTGGCATTCCCACGTGGTGTGGTATGGTGCAAGGCACACTCAAGTACCTAGTGCAAATCCAGCACTACGGGTACGCAAATTTCCGACAAACGTACAATCGAGCAGGCGTGTCTGCATTACTGAGACTAGATGATGACAGAATGTTTATGACTGGGGCAAGCGTGACAGGTATGAGCATACTAGACACGCCACTTGAAATGAGCGTGCGCTTCACCGACAAGGCAACCGGAGCGCCCCTTCCTGGCATTCCTGTGAGCGTCATTGAGGTCGTGCACAACGGTCCTCCTATTAAGACAACGTACCACTCAACTCGTTCGGACGGAAGCGTTAAAGTCTCACAAACGCCATCATCTCTGGGCACATCATTCTGGTTCGTGGCAAAGTCTGCTGACCACACAATCCATCCCCTGCCAATCTACATTACCGGACCCCTCACTACATCACAAGCGCTCTCCAAACCTGAGAATCCTTCGTTGTGGGATTCGGGTAAGGCCGTCTTCACCACCTACACCAAAAAGGACGATAAGGTTGTCCGTCTCCGGGCTAAGCTCACGTATTCCCTTGCTGACGGCCAAAAAGTCCAGGCCACGGCCAACAGCCAAGGAGAAACTACCTTCACGTACAAATGGGATACCAAAGGCGAGATCATCAACGGAAAGAAACTTACCTCCAACAGAATTCGAACAGCTGCAGCCATAGGTAGGATAAAAATAGAGATGTCTGGTTACAAGACTAGAGATCTGGGTTCGGGTATGTGGTTGGGCAAGATAAGCAAGATCAACCTGAACATGGAGCCAACGTCAGGGTCAGGAGGTACCGTTAGTCCTCCACCGCCTCCCGTGCCTCCGCCTACACCTCCTCCGGTGCCACCGCCTAGTCCTACACCTCCTCCCACACCTCCTCCCGTACCGTCACCTACTCCGCCTCCCACACCTCCACAGCCGCCAGGACCGGATGCCAAGAAATTGCTAGCCACGATCAAGATAACCACAGAAACGGAAGAGTGCATACAAACAACCTGCGCAGAGCTCTGTCCTGCAAACCACATCAGCTGCGGAAATAGCTGCTGCGGACCAGAACAAAAATGCAGTGATGGCGCATGTGTCGTCAAGGAGGATTGCGGTGGCGTACTCTGTCCTTCTGGAGAGGTTTGCATCAACGATATTTGCGCGTTGGCGTGCGACGAGAAAGAAACCCGGTGTGGTAATGCCTGCTGCAACCGAGGACAAGAATGCTTCCAAGGAAGCTGTCTCAACAAGCCCTGTCCGACACTCAAGGGCGACAGACCAACAACTGCCTGTGGGGGAACATGCTGTGGTCCTAATGAGTATTGTGAATCCGAAAGATGCCAGCCAATGTGTGATGGACAAGGAGCAGGCACTCCCGTGCCGCCAACCCCTCCTATCCCTCCTACGCCTCCCGTTCCACCCACGCCGCTTACAGGCCAAGAGCATTGTGGAGTTATAGAAGGACCTATACCTGGACCTAACGGAAACGAGGTCTGTCAAGGGAAGAACTTACAATGTAAAGAAATTGAATATGTCCTTCTTGGTGATACTTCCTCACCCTCCTTAGCAAGTTGTGACAAAACCTTTTAGGCGCACACCGGGCAGGGTAAGTTTAGAGCGGCATGCTGCACTACGCGAGATCTATCTTGTAAGAATGTTAGAGGTATGAGTGGAAAATCTGGAAACGAGGTATGTGCTATACGTGGAGAAACGTGTGAAGATGTTTTCCTTCATTCCGGAGGTAAGGCGGTTCCGACAATGGAGTACATTCCGCCCGTGGGATGTGAATCGGTAGTTAGTTCGAATTCACAATGGGGATTGATGAATACTGTTAGCGGATTCAATGCAAATGTTGTGTGTTGCGACACTCCTGCTCCCCCTGTATCCCCTTCCGGAAAGACTTGCACTGCTGCAGAGCTAGCCGAAACAAAAGTGTATATTGCACCACAGGACCGGGGAGCAACTACCCTGCTTAAGCGGCGAGTCCCCGTAAAGGTTATTCATAATGGAAAAGAGTTCAACGAACGGTCCAGTCATAGGGTGCCAGCAATAATCGATCTTGGCATTCCTACGCGGTGTGGCGAGATACAAGGTACGCTCAATTATGAAGTAGTCATTGACGACCCGTTTTTCAAGCCTTACCGACGGTCTTTTAGGAAGGTTTCTACAAACGTCTACTTGGATCAATCCTCTTCACCCACTGGAGCATTGATCACAGGGATGGGCTATCTGGATACGCCGGTAGAAATGAAAGTGAGCTTTAGCGACAAAAACACGGGCGCGCCTATAGCGGGAGTTCCTGTAGAAGTGTATGAAGTTGAAGCTTCATTCCAGCCCCTACCTATTCGTAAGGCTCGATACACCACCAACGCAGATGGGCTCGTCACCGCATCCGAGACACGTGCCCAGTTTAGAAGCAGTTTCTGGTTCGTCGCCAAAGACTCCCGCCACACAATCAATCCTTTACTCGTCTCTCCTGTGGGGAACAAACCTACCTCCAAAGCACAAAGTCTGGAAAGACCAAAGGACGAACGTTTTGACACCGGCGTTATGACAGTTACTACCTATACCAAGGAAAATGGAAAGGTGATAAGACTTCCCGCAACCGTAACCTACTACCTTCCTAATGGTGAGTCCTCGGTTATCACGGCGAACGCAAATGGGGTGGCCAAACTCATCTACAAATGGGACGCCATGAACGAAATCATTAACGGAAAGAAACTCACCTCGACGCGATTTCCTCGAGTGATCCCTGGCGGAAAGGTTCGCATAGAAATGCCTGGCTACAAAACCGAAGAAATTGGTGCCGGAATGTGGTTAGGCAAGAATAGCAAAGTCACTATGAGACTTGAAAAAGAGACCGTTTCCAAACCCGCGCCCCCTGTTCGCCCTCCAACACCTCCGCCAACTCCACCTCCTACTCCGCCTCCTACGCCGGTTCCAACTCCCACGCCTGCGCCACAGCCTAGTCCTGGGCTTCCGCCTCCCCGTCTGCCAGAGTTTGTTCCTGGATCAAGCACGTGCATAGTTCCTGCAGGTAACGCAGTGCCTCAATCAGAATGTGGGCTGGATGAAAACTTCGTTCTAGACGACTTTGAAGGTTGGGAGCGGGTAACAGAAGGCTCAGGAACAATAGGGCACAAAAGCGGCAAGCTTCACCTAAAAATGGGCGGGGGCTCGAACTGGAAGGCAGTAGGCCTCAAGAAAAAGCTTCCGCATCCCATGCATGATTTTGCTGTCTCGGTAAGCATCCAAGGAGATTTCAAAGGAGGGGGTAATCAGCGTGGACAAATAGTACTGAGAGACGCTTGCGGCAAAGAATTCACACAACAAATAGGAAGAGACATGGGTAGTAGTACCTGGAAAGGGGAGATTTGCAATCCAAGATGTGACGAGAGCGAGACTAGATATCGTGGAGAGCCGATTCTTTATGTTTTCGTCAGAAAAGGCCCAGTCTTCACCATAACCGAAAACGGAAACCGAATTTTTTCCGGCAAGCTCAACATAGGTAGGTTAGACAGCGTTCAACTAGCCGCACTCACAAACGGGTACCCTCCTGCCTTCACCGTGGACTTTGATTACATTAACGTCGTTGGTACATGCACGACCGAGCCAGGTTGTGATTGTGATAACTTTGGGACCACGCCCGACAACGAGCCTCCACCTGAACCGCCTGAGCCTCCTGCACCCGAACCTCCTCCTGAGATGGATACTGAAGAGTGCGCCACTTTCGCTGATGGAACAGAAACAATAGCCTGCGGCAACACTTGTTGTACACCTCAGGAAGATTGTGTTGGTGGCCAGTGCATCGTCAACTGCGCAGATCCTGGTGATTTTGATGATCCTGATGATTCAATTCCTGATGATTGCCCTGTTCTCCCTGGTCAAAGAGTCACAACGCCCTGCGGCAACACGTGCTGTGGGCCTAACCATGCGTGTGTGGACGGTGCTTGTGTGAATGCTTGTCCAGGACCTCCGCCTCCGCCTGAGAAACCTCAATGTGGAGGGGGCTGCCCCAATCGTAATAGAGGATGGGGTGGGGGAGAAATCTCACCAACCACTCTTGCGCATAGTAGAGTAGGGATAAGCGTTGCTACTTCCCAGAACAAGATCGCTGTAGGGGCCGTGAGTAACCGAACGAGCGCTCCCTTCCCTACCCAAGTGTACACTTACGAACGTACCAACCCGCTTCTCACACCTACCAATGTGTATCCAACCCCTCCTGAGTACTTCATCCAGAAGGGAGGGCCCATATTTGGTCCGGCATATTACAAGGGAAGTGGGCAGCCAGCTAAGGCTGGTGGGCAAAACTTGTACTTGAGATTGCGCCAAGATGCCTTCCGTCAAATGCAGACCTTAGACCCTCCTGGAGAGAGTTATGAACGCTTTGGACAAGCGGTTGCCATGCATGGCGACACGTTAGTGGTGGGTGCTCCTAATAGTGACGCTGCCGGACTCCCAGGAGCCGCGTACGTGTACCGGTACACTTCTGAAGGATGGGAGTTCTCGAAAAAACTAGAACCCGATGACTCACCTCAGAGCGCGCTCTTTGGAAGCTCGCTTTCCTTCGACGGAGACACACTACTTGTTGGAGCGGTTGATAAACTCTTCGACCCGCTCAACCTGCACTGCAAGCCAGGATTCAATTTCGGAAATGTCTATGTGTATGATGCGAGCATGGAGTTAGTCCAAAAGTTGGTCAGTCCTCAACCACAATTTGGTGACTTCTTTGGCAGTGCCATGGACGTTGATGGAGAGCTCATTGTCATAGGCGCTCATGGCCAGGATACTGCCGAGATTGACCAAGGGGCCGTGTTCTTGTACAGGAAAGTGGGAGGAAAATGGGGTCTACAGAAAAAAATAGTGAACGAGCTTCTCACGAAGGGTGCGCAGTTTGGGGCTGCCTTAGATTTGCATGAAGGCACGCTCGTGATTGGCGCACCTAGACACGCACAGGCATATGACGGAGAGTGGAAGAGAGACATGGGGCACCTTTCGGAGTATAATATCGGACCTGCAAGCGTCACACTAGTGAGATCTGTAGAGCCGTCTCGCGGGTGCACTTTTCCCTTACTCTTTGGCTGGTCTATAGCTACCAACGGAACGCAAACGTTTGTTGGAGCAAAGGCCGCAAATAATGAGCACGGACTCGTGTTTATTGCAAACCACCCAGAAAGCGGAGATATCCAGCTCTCAAAAGAGTTATTGGGTCGGGATGCGGATTATGGACCCTTTACCGATCCTAGAGCAATAAAGCTCCATCCTAAACTTATCCTGGAACCATCTGTACACTTTGGTCACGAGCTGAGCTGGGATGAAGTGCTTGTGGTGGGTGCCCCACTTTCTGGCAAGAATGATGAGGGTGCTGCCTTGGTCTTTGCCAACGAGCTTGACAGGCACTGGGTGGATGTCATTCCTAAATCCGATGCGGCCGCTCTCACTTCCTTTGCAGATATTAATGAGGACCTTCTTGACTTAAACTTAGACGCTATTAGCCTTGATTTAGATCTGTCCAACTCCATAACCGGCGGCGCGGTCGTCACGCCAAGAAACATACTTGCTCTAACCGGACTAGCTTCCATCACAGGCGCGCAAGTATTTGATCCTATGTTTCCCATTTTCAAACCTGGTACTTGTAAAAGAGAGCTAGATAGTGATCTTGAGTGTATAGCTGAGTGCGAGTTTTCGTGTTCTGTTCCTCCAGGAACTATGTGCGACTTTACGATGTGTGGTGTGGAGTGTGACTCGCGTCCTGATCCTATCTCTTGCCACGAAAGTTGTGTTAACGCCGAAGTTGCCTGTCACGAAAGAGAAGAGGAAGCGAATATTCAAAATCGTGAGGTCTGCATGAATGATTGCTTAATCTGCTGCGGCCCATCTCTTCCTTTCGAAGACTTTTCCTTTGTCCCTGAAAATCCTTCTATCCCTGAAGGACCTGGTCCGACCTCTGTGCCTAGTGACACATGTCACTTCCCGAAGTCGCCAGAGCCCTTATGCGTGGACGACTGCATGGGAGATTGCCATTCTTGGAGGACAAGGGTCTCTATGCATAATCTCGAAGCAATCCGCGATGAATGTTTCGATGAATGCGTCGCCGCGAGTATGGACTTTGTGTGCTCTGATGAAGGCACGCAAGCGTGTGATGACATTGTCCGAGATGCAGAAAAAAAGATTCTCAAACTCGAACAAAATGTTGAAAGATTCTGCGACGGAGAAGCCGCGAAGTGCGAAAACAACTGTTGTGGTTGTGATGCGAGTCAGGTGAGCTGTGGCCAAACGTGTTGTGATGCAGGAACGACATGTGTAGCAGGAACCTGTGCTCCTCCTGTAGCCATCATCCCTGTGGTAAACAAGCCTATCATGCAGCAGCTGTGCAACGCCCGTTTCCAAGGAGACCAACAATTCTATTGCGGTGAGGACTCGACAAGCATAGACGTCGCAAGGGTACAAAGTGCTATTGATAATGGAGACACGGGCTTGGTCAACCAGTTAGTCATGTTCCAGTGTTGCGAACCACCACAAATATGCAAGAACGCAGGATCTTTCTCAGCGACCTGTGGCAATCCTCCTGAATGCCAACCAGGCGACACACAATGCGCAGGCATAGAAAAGGAGACCTGCAATGCTGGATCGTGGCAATCTCTAGGTATCATTCTGGGAGAATGTGGCGTGGATTGTGAGCCAGGTCAAACTCGATGCTCTCCAGGAAACGAATTCGAAGAGTGCGACAGCGAAGGAAAATGGCAAAATCAAGGATTACAACAGGGTAAGTGTGGCGTTGCATGCCTTCTAGGAGAAAAAACCTGCGACGATAGAGGGGTATTGCACGTGTGTGCTGACACCAACGTTTTCCAGGCCTCTGGATTGGTAATGGGAGAGTGTGGCGTAGACTGTGAGCCCACAAGCACACGATGTGATGGGACCAACGTCCTTCGGTGTGATAGCACAGGCAAGGAATTCAGCGAAGGCGAAGTTCCAGGCCAGTGTGGAGTGCCTCTGCCTGAGATAGAGATTACACCCGTTCCAGTGGCTGAAGAAGGAGAACAGGTTGTTGTTCCTGGTGAAGTGCCCGCTGGAGCCCAAGACAGACCATCCGAATCAGGATGCACCCAAGACGAGTGCCGAGAACAAGAATTCTGGCAGTGCAGAGATGGAGAACTCGTACAACGAGGATTCATCCGAGATCAGTGTGGGGTAGAATGTTCACCCGGCCAAGAAGCCTGCCAAGGATCAGAACTACACAAATGTAACGATCAACGATTATGGGAGAATTTAGGCATTCGCTTCACAGTATGTGGTAGTTTGTGCACGCCTGGCCAAGAAAAATGTGAGGGCACCACTTTCCTCAAATGCAACAACAACTGGCAGTTTGATAACCTAGGAAGTCAACCGGGCAAGTGCAACGTGCCGGGTCCAGAGGGTGGAGACGGCTCTATCATGAGTGGGGGAACTGGTTGTGACTGTCCTGCAGACAGACCACTACCTACCCCTGGAAAAACCCCGTGCCCTGCTTTCCCTGATGGCACCACATCCTGGCCGTGTGGAGACATGTGCTGCGTGGAAGGAGAAAGCTGCATCGAAGGTCAGTGCACGCTGGAATGTCCAAAATACGAACAAGAGATACTCGTATGTGAGAATGGTGCCACAGGTCCAGGTGGAAAAGGACCTGGCGACTACTTCCTGAAGGAATGCAACCAATGCCCTGTACTGCCAGGAGGCAGACTGACCATACAATGTGGCAATGATTGCTGTGGACCTAACGAGCGCTGTATACGTGGAAGCTGTAAGGCTGCCTGCACCTATGCTGGCGGGGGTGTGGCTAACATCCTAAATATCGTGCATTACTCACAAGTAACCAACTACACCCAAGTCTTCCAAAACGTGATCAACGTCACCCAGGTAACTGAGATCGTCCAGGTAGAAAACATCACCCAGTTCTACAACGTCACCCAAGGATGTCAAGAGATACCCGTACACGTGCTGGAGATGCCTGGAAGAATACCTGCCCAGGGAGTCACGGTAGAGGCCATCAACTATGATGATTTGGCAGCGAACGTTCGCAACGTAGCAGACACTGGAAAGACTGACGAGCTCGGAAGAACCAAACTCTTCCCTTGCGAGAGCAGTCGCTTCATCATCGAAACCCAACCACGCATCTTCACCAAGAGTTTCGGCTTTGCGAGCACAAACAAGATAAAACAGCTGACTCTATTCGTCACGAGACCTCTCGAAGGAACAACTACTGAGACAAGCAAGTTAACCGTCCACGTGAGTGCTGACTTCAGAGACGGAGTCAACAGATTCATCCAGCCATTCCCTGGCGTGGAAGTGACGCTCAAGAACAGCAACTTCCATGAAGGGGTCAAGCTGACCGAGATAGCCGAAAAGATAACAGATGAAAATGGAAACGTAACCTTCCTCATAGGGGTAGGGCCGGGTTATCTGGAGATTGACGGGGAAAAACTATTTACTACCCGTCTTGTCCAAGATCTGGATGAGGATCTGATCATAACGGCCTTGGCAACCAGAGATGTAGGAAAGAATCAGCGAGCATCCACAAAGCGCATATCCATCAAGTCTCACGGCACCTTCTTGGAATCTCGCTTTGCTCTCAACACCCCACCAAAAGGGGGCGAGGGAAGAGTGCAAGTTACTAAGGAGCTAAAAGATCCTACAGTGGATGAGTTGGTCATCACCATCCAGGGCCCTGACCGAAAAGTGCTTCCAGGAGCAATCATCAAAATATTCAGCGGTGACGTTCTCGTCACGCAGCGAGTTATGAGCGATAGGCTACCCGTAGAGATTACCCTTCCAGAAGGTGATTACACTGTTGTAGCAGAAGCAGGAGATCACAAGAGCGTGTCAAAGAACGCTTCGATCAAGAACCGTTTCGGCAAGCTACGAGGAGAACGAGTACTAATTCGGCTGACGGAGAGTACCATCCCCTCACTCACGGCACGTATTATACACCCGCTCCAACCCTCCCCACTAGCCAAGTTCTTCACCTGGCTCTCTGGACCACCCACTGGTGCACTGACTGTGCTCAACTGCGACGAGCCAAACCTCCCATGTGGAAGTGGATGTTGCAACTGGCACACCGAAGCGTGCAAAGCAGGATTGTGCGTCCCTAAGGTCGTGCAGGACAATCTAGCTTGGACAGACACACCACCGCCGCCCATCAAGCCAGACACTGACGAGTGTGTAGAAATCTACACCCACCAAGGTCCTATACCGATGCGAAACGGTGGCATACTCATAAAAGCAGGCACGCATGGAAATAAGGCTTGCCAGTACAGAGCAAATCTTCCCTGCAACTGTGTCAGAAAAGGTGAAGGAGAGTGCAACATCAAATGCGACGCGCACATCGAAAGCACAACTATCACCGGAACATTGCCCAATAATTATCAGGAACGCGCTGGTTGGCGTCAGGAATACGTGGCCAGTTGTGGTTATTGTGAGGACAAAACGCAAGTAAGTGGAGATACGCCAATCGATACCTGTCCTACGACCGAAAGCTTTGACAGCGCCCTAAACATGAATCTTGCATCCTGGGGTAAGGAAAAACCAAAGTATGGATTCCACGTTCGGAGCGAAGAGCAAGTCATTAAGATACAACGCTTTGGTGCTTCCGAGGACGCGAATGTGGTCCTGTACCGGACGCTCCAAGAGCCTCTCGCAGACTTCCGACTCAAAGGAAGTGTGTACGCTGTCTTTGATGGAAAAAGAATGACTGCTAGCATCGCAGTCGTGGACCAAGCAGGAGCAGAACATGTGGTGGAACTTGGCAACTACGTTAGCTACCACGGAAGAACTCGCCACATAAATGGAGGAAGGCCGGGTGGAGCGTACGCTGAAAGAACCTGGCAAACCTTTGCCATAGAAAAAAGAGGAAGCAGCATCAAGGTATACTCGTATGTTGACGGCATCGAGACAATTGTCAAGGAATACGGTAGCAAAATCGGTGCGTTGAGCCGTATTGAACTTCGCACTTGGCAAGAGGGACTGGGCAGCGAGGCATGGTTCAAAGACTTCCATCTTTCAGGTATTTGTGGACTGCCAGCAGAGGACGTACTCCCTGACATTGATGTTTGTGGCAGCCAAGGATCATGGGATGTGAACCAAGGACCCCAAAGCAAAGTCCAGGCGCAAGATGGTCGTATCCGTATTGAAACCGTGGGCGGAGAAGATTCCTCAACGCTCACCCATGAGATCACCAAACCACTCATTGACTTTGACATTAGCTGGAAATCCCAAGCAGACTTTGGTTCTTCCATCCCACGCCGTGGACGCAAAAGCATGTTAATTATAGAGGACGAGCAAGGTAGGAAATACAGCTATGGCCTCAACCAGTACACGCACATGCACGGTCGAACACCGAACAACAAACAGGCGATGGTGCATATATGCAATCCTTCGGACTGTAAAACCAACTTTAAAGACTATGACGGCAGTGTGGTACAGTACCGTTTGGTTAAAAAAGGAAGCACGCTAACGCTATACGCGAACGGAGAGTCTGTAAACACGCAAGGTGCACAATTCTTCAAGCTAAAGAAAATATCTTTCAACGCACACACCTGGGGCGGTTCGCCACCATTCACTACCTGGTTTGATGGCCTTTCCGTCAAGGGACTGTGTGAAAAACCACCAGAACCACCGGATATTGATTTCTGTGGCAATCGCGGTGGAGCGAATAACGGCTGGGTTACGCTTGATAATGAAAAAATTGCACTTATCAAAGACGAAGGGACTATCCGCATTGACACTAACTCTGGAGACGGTAAGGATACGTGGCTTACTCGAGAGCTAGAAAACCCACTCGCTGACTTTGCTGTTTCCGCACGCATTCGCATGGATCTTGGAGCACGATGGACTTACGATAAAAAACGAGTTGCTCTCAGAGCGTACGACGATGTAGGAAAAATGGTGGCTCTGGGACCAGGTCAGGGACCTAGAAGACACGGACGGTCAAGTAATCCAGGACCCTATCTGCTCATACGATGCACACACCAACGTTGTTACAATCAACAAGGTGCATTCACACCTGAGTACGTAGAATATGTCATCGGACGAAAGGACGGTCAAACCTTTGCCCTTGTAAACGGTGAGCCCCAAAACCCTCAGACTCCCTTGGCCAATCTAAAGAAGGTAGGTGTCTACACTGGTGGTTCGAGCCACAACCCGTACACGTCCTGGATCGAAGACCTCCAAGTGTGTGGCCTATGCGGTGACCAAGGCAAGCCATGCCCTTGCTTTGAGGGTCAGACGGACTGCGAGCCCACCATCCTTCCCACATGTGAAGTCGGAGAGACAAAATGCAACGGTCCAATCATGGAGGCGTGTGAAGAAGGTTCATGGGTGGCAAAGGGAGTCCAAGAAGGCACATGTGGTGCTGTCTGCACTCCAGGAGAGTCGCTCTGTCAAGGAACCTTGACTGCGGTCTGTACCGACCAAGGTACTCTAGCGCCCGCGGGACTGGTTAAGGGGGAGTGTGGAGCTCTCTGCGCCCTTGGCGAGGAGTTCTGCGACGGCACAGAATACTCCGTCTGTAACGACCAAGGAACAGCAGATGTTCGCGGCGAAGTCGAGGGCAAGTGTGGCGTACTCCAATGCCCAAGCATAGACGGAAGAGAGCCTCTGACCGCATGCGGAGAGACCTGCTGTAGCGATACCCAAAACTGTATTGATGATACTTGCATCCCACAATGTGAAGGCCCAATCCGCAGTTTCTTCAATAGGCTGACAGGAAACACCGTTCTCCTCACCGGTCTGGTTGCGGCAGAGTTGGGTTGTCCCTTGTTGCCTGATGGAACTTCTACCTCTGCTTGCGGTACAACGTGCTGCGTGCCTGGGGAGGTATGCACCGACGGAGAATGTGAGGCTGACTGTCCAAAGGTACAAGAAAGTGTTGACTGTCCGATCTTCTTCAACGGTCTGAAGACCACCGAGTGCGGCAACACCTGCTGTACGCCGAGGGAGACCTGTGTGGAGGGCGTATGTACGATTAATTGTCCAGGAAGTTGTGGAGGCACTACCTGTAAGGCTCCTTCCACGTGCTTGGACAACGTGTGTGTTGAAACATGCGGTAATGCCCTCTGTGGTGCTGGTGAGCTTTGCACAGACGATGTGTGCTCGCCAGGTTGCGATGGAAAATCGTGTTATCCGGGAGAGGCATGCATTGAAGAGGAGTGCGTACCTACTTGTGGCAATAAGATCTGTGAGGGAGGAGAAACCTGTGTTCTTGATTCTTGCGTCTCGGTATGTGGAGATACGGTGTGTGGTGAAGGACAAATGTGTACGGATGGCCAGTGCACGCCAGCTTGCGGTAGAAAACTCTGTCTTGGCAGAGAGATCTGCCTCGATCAAGAATGTGTGCTGCCTTGCGGTGTGGAAGTGTGTAGCCAGGATGAGGTGTGCGTTCTTGATGAATGTAAGCCAGGCGTACCTCCTGAACCGAAGACCAACATCACCACGCTATTCGTAACTAGAATGGTCAATGTCACTAAGGAGATCTTCATCACCCGATTGGTGAACGTTACCATTAGGGAACCTCTCATTGTGGAGAAGGAGCGCATCGTGGAAAGAGAGCGAATAGTTGAGGTACCCCGAACGGTGATCAAGCGTGTGGTGCTAGAGCGACCGATCACGGTTACTAAACAGGTTCTCAAGGAAGTCATCATAGAGAAACCCGTCACTGAAGATACGCCCATATTGATTGAGGCACCAACACCAAAAACTCCGCCAGTGATCATAGAGCCTCCAAAACCAAAGGTCGTGAAGACGCCGAGGGTCACTAAGAAACGTAGCTGGTGGTGGCTATGGTTCTTGTTGCTACTGCCCTTGTTGGCCCTGGGCTACCTGAAGAAAAGGCATGATGATCTCATGCCTTTGGTGGACTACATCACGCAGTGCAAGCGCATTGGTTATCCTGATAGCCAAATACGCCAGTACGTCATCTTGGGGGGATATGACCCTAAACTTGTTAACCGAGCCCTCGCCATGGCTGAAAAGGAGATGGAACGTGAAACACACAACTAGCATCCTCGTTGTAGGCTTGGTGGCTCTCTGTGCTCTGTGCTTGATATTGGGAGATGCTATCATCACGGGAGATATTAGTCTTCCAGCAGTCCACGTTACTGAAACGGTGTGTACAGAGGTAGATGGTGAGGAAGTGTGTGTTGAGGAGAAACGCATGGAGGGTATGAACCTTCCTTGGATGGAAGAACCCGCAGTGTGGTGGGGTAGTATTCTTCTCGGACTGGTTGTTTTCCTTGCATGCTTGTACGCGGTGGTGCACCTGCGAAGGACGCTGGCAGAAATGCGCCGAAGGCGAAAGCAACTAAAGGAGTATATTAGACAGGCACGACAAGAGAACACCACAGATGAGCGGCTCACGTATTATTTGAAGAGTATGCGATACTCTGATCGCGATATCAAGAACGCTTTGAAGCATTAATTTCGTTTGGTCTCATCAAGCAATGTATCATCTTTGACTTGCACTTCCATTCCTTGAGGAATTCCTTGACCTTCTTTTCCTGTTTTGGCCTTACGAGTAGAACGGTCTTTGCAAGTTGTACTATGCCGCATTCTTTTATGATGCCTGGTTGGCCTCCTCTTCCTTTGAGAGCATAGAAGAATCTGACTTTATCTTTGTACACCAAGTGTTTGGTGTCATATGTAACAATAATCATAGGGGTGAGCTTCATTTCTTGCCACCTCCAAACTTCTTTTTCAATTCGCGAAGTCTCTCAGCGTGGGGGTGTTCTTCCTTTGGCGCCGTTCGTATGGAGTCCTGGCCGCATTCTTCTGGTCGCATCAGGCAACGGAGCATTTTGGAATTGCACTCCCATTCCTTGAGGAAGGCTTGAACTCTCTTTTCATGTTCTGGTGCCACGAGCAACACGGTTTTGGCAAGCTGTGTGATGTTACATTCTTTGATTATGCCTGGCTGGCCCCCTCTACCTTTAAGCGCGTAGAAGAATCTGACTTTGTCTTTGTACTCTAAGTGCTTGGTGTCGTAGGTGAAGATGTTCATGGGGGCGCGCTTCATTTCTTGCCACCTCCAAACTTTTTCTTCAAGTCACGTAAGCGCTTGGCGTGCTTGTATTCGTGCTCTTCCTGCTTTGGTTTTTCTTTTGGTTTATGCTTGATCGTTGGCTTTGGTTTCACCATTCGCTGGTAGTTCGTACCAAAGCTTCCTCGCAGTTTTTCTAGACTCTCGTTGTGGGTTCTCTGTCTCTTCTCAACGGGCGTGGGTTCTAGCGTGGTGCTTGGTGCGGGACGGACGTAGCTTGTCTTGGTCTTGTAGTTGGTGTCAAAGCTCTTCTTCAGGTTGTCCAGCATGTGGCTCTTGTGCTCATACGGCTTGCGCACGACCTTTGGTGCGGGCACAATAGGTGTTGGTTCTGGTTTTTTGTACTGTAGCCGCTCCTCAACTCTTCCACGGAATTGTTCCTTGAGCTTGTCAAAGCCATATCGTGGTTTGTGGACTGGTGCGCGAGGCTTCTTCTGGACAGGGAGGGCATGTGGTTGCGCCTTGGGTGTCTTTTCTAAGTATCTTGCATAACTTGTACCGAATTGTTTCTTGAGTTGGTGGAGTGGTGTGGGTACTTTTTCAGTCTCTTTTGGCTTGGTCCAAGCGCTTGGGTGGCGTTTTCCAAGCATCTCTTGTAGTCGTTTCCCGCTGGTCTTAGGTTGCTGTTGTGGGGTGGGTTGAGGTCTAATGACGAACGGTTTGTACTTGACTTTTGGCATGTCCCACTTTGGTGGTGGGCTAGGTATCTGGGTTCTGGAGGGTAGTCGTATAGGTTTGAGTTTTGGTAGGCTAACTTTCAGGAAGACATCTTGCAACCTTCTCAAGGCAGGCACCATTACTGGTTTTCGTCTATGAGGCTTCCAGTCTCGTAATGGGTGCGGCACTTTGATGTGCGGTAGGCGGAGGTGTCTGAAGAATTCAACAAGGACAGAGACAACAATGAGTGCGAGCAGAACATAGGCAGGGATGAGGGCTTGGTATAGGTAGTGGTGGAGTCCTATGGTTGCGCCTAGGAGGAGTGCGATGGCTACTTTTCCTAGGCGGAAGATGCGTGGAAGTGCTTTGCCGTACTTGTGCTTCTTGACCTCTCCCCACAAGATGAGGGCGATCATGGCGATGAGGAAGCCATAAATAACGATGGGTAGCAAGTTCTTGGCTCTTCTTTCAACGATCAAACAGTCACTTGGGCAGTTTACCTTGTCCTCTCCGTTTCCACACACACCGTTTCCACACTTACAGTTGAGTGGGTCTGCTACGGTGTCTTCGTCGATTTCCTGGCCAACAACTGCGTATGTGTAGCCAGGTTGGCAGTTGTTAATGTTGAGCCGGATGTACTGATTGTATCCTAGTGTAACTTTTCCTTCTACTTGTTGTGCTACTAATCTTGCGATGACTTTTCTTGGTACGGAGTGGTCGATGAGTTGTCCGTGGTCTAGTTCCATCTCAAAGTAGTCTTCGCACTTGTTCTCCACAGGTTGACCTCCGACATTCTGGGCGCTGCTCACACTCACCACTCCGTCATTGGGTTCCTTGAAGAACTCTCCAATTTGGTCACTCTCAACGGTGAAGATTGCGGTTTCGATGGTGAAGGGTCGGTTGCCTGCTAGTACGACGTATTCTTTGCCAGGCATTCTTGGTAGTTGGACTCCTTGGCTTAGGCTAGACACTACTGTGGGGCTTGCCGCGAGGAAGGGCACGATGTTTTTCTTTGCTCCGATCTTCTTTTGTACTTTCTTGTAGATGTCGATGGCGGGGCTTCCATCGTTTGGTGTTCCTACGAGGATGAGTTTTCTGATTTTTTCTTCAAACTCTTTGTTGGTCATGTCCTTGAGTACTTGCTGAGTGATGAGTCCTCCCATACTGTGAGCGACGATGTCTACAGTGTCGAACTCTCGTAATGTACCTTCGATGAGTAGTCTTGTTTGTCTGGATATTTCTTTGAATTCTAGAGTGCTTGGGTACGCGATACTGTACACTTGTTGTGGTTGTTTGGTTAGTCTGAATTCTTCTATCATGGGTAGCCAGGTTGCTGGGCTGCTCATGAATCCGTGGATGAGGATGAGTGCTTGTCTGCTGCCGCCATCATATTCCTTACTCATCGTTACGTCGTCACAGCTGTCGCACCTGATTCCGTAGAATCCTAGTACGCTTGTGGTGTTTGTTTCAAAGCTTCCTTTGACTGTGGTGCCGTCGTAGTTGGTGACGATGGACTGCATGTCTCCGTTTTGTTTTCGGAATGCGGGGAATTCGCCTTCGAGGACGTTGTTGGTGCGCGGGTTCTTGACGCTTATGGTTACGGTTTGTGGTTTGCCACTGTTTTGGATGATTTCGATGGGGTCTACGAGTAGTGCGATGTGTTTGTCTACTTGTGGTAGGCTGAGTGCGTGTGGTTTCATGTTGAATTGGAAGGGTGTGGTGACGTCTTTGAATTCGATGGTGTATCCTTCTACCTGGACGCGTGGATTTTCAGGGGTGATGGTGGCTTGTTTTGTGAGCACTCTCTTTCTATCAATTTCTAATCCTTCTTTGGAGTACTCGCTCAACACGAGTTCGGAGTAGCTCACGCCACCGCATTCGAACTCTGTTGGTTTTTCTACGCCGACGAATTCGCAGCCTTCGTTGTTGCACTTTAGCGTTGTTATGTTTTCGTAGTTCTCAGAGACGCTTAGCGTTAGTACGACGTTGTCTCCGGCGCAGTCCATGGCGAATGGGTCTGCTAGCACGCTGAAGCCTGTAGGTACTGGAGGGGTGCTGGCTTTCTTGATTTTTACTTGGCTTCCTGCTTCTCCTTGTGCGCATGCTACTTCTTCTGCTTCGATGTCTTCTTGGCTGATGAAGAGTTTTCCGATGTTGCTTCGTCTTTGGGAGGTTGCGGTGCTCACGCCTGCTGCTTTTGCTGCCGGTGCTGCTGCTGGCGCGGGGGCAGGCGCGGGTGCTGCGGGTGCATCTGGTGCTTCCTCGGCTGCAGCGGCTTTCTTGGCAGCATTGCTAGATCTGGAGGGAATTATTTTTCCCGTACCTGGATTGGTCTCTTCCCCGTAGCTGGTAAAGCCGGTGACGTTGAAGATGTGTCTCTGGTTGGAGAAGCTCACCTCTGTGCACGCCGAGCTTGGGCAGGTCTCAAAGACGCCATCATCTTCAGGATCTCTCGTCGCTCGAGGGGACAAGAATAACGTGTTGAAGAAGGTGACTTGTGATTCTACATTTAGTCCGGATTCTTGACTGCTGTTTGCTAGGGCGTAATCTTCAGCAAAGACTAAGAAGCTAGAAAGGTTGGTGATGTTGTTTGCTATTCTTCCGAATTCTATGCCGCTCGTGTTCAGCTGTCCAAGTTTGAACGTGCTGTCTTTCATGATGTTGCTGTGGTTGTCGTGATATCGGTTGAGGTAGACAAACTTTGCTCCGGCACTGGTTCCGTTGAAGGTTGCGTTTCTTACAAAGATGAATTCTGCTTGTACTTGGGTGGATCCATTCCTGCCGTTGTAGGTTGCTCCGTCCATGATGTAGGTGCTGTTGATGATTATGTTTCCACCTGCACCCCTTACTGTTGTTCCTGGGAGCATGGTGGCGTTGCTGAGGTTGAGATTTGCATCTCTAGGACTCCACTCCCAGTTTTGTATGCCGTACAGATGGTTGTGGGCGATGTCGTATCTTCCCCCAGTTCCAATCTCTCCCCCATTTGTCCCGTTGACAAGTAGGTGACTATCATTGATCAGGCTGGTGTTGTACTTGATCATGATCCTTCCTCCACCTCCACCTTCTCCAGTTCCTCCGCGTCCTCGCGCAAGGAAGTATCCTTGTCCGTCGATGACGTCTGTAACTATGTTGATGCTTCCTCCGCTTCCTCCGCCTCCGTCTTGGTCACCAAAGCCGTCTACAGACAGGTTTCCAGAGATGTTCATGAGCCCTGCCTCGATGAACACTAGCCCTCCGCCTAGCGAACCGTTAACCTCTGGAGCTGCACCTCCGCCTCCGCCCCCACTTCCTAGCTCTACGGGATTGAAGGCGCTGCCGTACGTTGATCCGTACGATTCTGTGCTTATTTCGGGGTTCTCTGTGGGTAGCCATGTGGGTGCTCCGGTTCCTCCGTGACTGCCGCCGCTTCCGTTGCCTTCTGTTGCGCCGGTGGGTCCTGCGCCCGGTCCTGTCTCTGCTCCAAACCCTTTGGTGGTGATGGTGCTTCCGACGTCCATGGTCATGTTGGTGGTGCTGATGTTGAGCCTGGTGACGTTAGCGATCTGTGACATGTCCATGAGTATGTGTTGGGCGGTGATGCTTAGGTTGGAGAGATTTTGGCTTGGGTTTGGGATGATGCTTGCGTTGTACAAGATCAGGTTGGTGACGTTCAGCACGAGACTGCTGTTGCTTTTTGTTACTGCCTGGGTGACGTTGATGGTGGCGTAATTCCAAATGCTGAGATCGGTGAGCACCCATCTCCAGCCGCCTCGGATTTGGACGCTGCTGGCGTTCAACTCAAAGAAGGCGATGGTGCCTATCCCTCCTCCACTCTTTCCAGACACGTCCGCATTCTCGATGGATAGGGTGCTGAAATTGGTTCTTACTGTGATCATGCCTCCTGAGCTGTTGTCGCCTCCTTTTACGTCAAAATTTCCATTGCCTGTGAGATTGTTTACGATTACGTTGATGGTGCCTCCGCTTCCTCCTGCTCCGGATTCTGTTCCTTGATAATTTTCGCCCTTAGCGCTGACATTTCCGCTAATATTCACTTGGTTGCCGCGGATGAACACCACGCCTCCTCCTGCTCCTGCTCCTCCTTGGTCCATTTTATCCCCGCCTCCACTTCCTGGTTGGGTAGGGTTGAAGGGGCGGTCATAAGGACTGCCTCCTGGCATGGTCCCGCCAGCAGTTTCGACAAATTCAGCACCCTTGCCGCCGTGACCTGCCCCTGAGCCTCCTTCGGTGGCTGATGTTCCTGCTCCAGGTCCTTTCTCTGCGATAAATCCTGCTTTATCTGCGGAAATAAACGAGTTTGCCGTGAGCGTGAAGTTTGGGCTGGTGATGTTCATTACGCTTGTTCTGTTGATGGTGGAGTCCATGATGAGGCTGGTGCCTGCGCTTAGTGTGAAGTTTCCGATGAAGCTATCGTTGGTGTTGCCTTCGATGGTGCTGTTTATTAGGTGGAAGACGCTGGCTGAGATGTTTAAGGTGTCATTTGCTTTTGTGCGGGCGTTGCTAACGTTCAACAAGGTGTAGTTCCAGCTGGCTTGTTTGACCCATCGCCATCCTTGCCTGATGTTGAGGCTGTTGTCGTCCAGGTCGAACATGGCGGCAGTGCCATGTTCTGCGCCACCATCTCCCTGCACCTCAAGATTTGTGATGGGTATCTGGGTGAAATTGTACTGTACAAGGATCATGCCGCCGCTGCTAGCGTTGGCTCCTTTTGCTGTGAGGAATCCGCCGCCGGTGAGGTTGCCTACCAAAATATTAATGGAGCCGCCTGCCCCTCCTGTGTTCTTAGTACCTTCTGGTGGGGGGAGTACTCCATCAACGCTGATGTTGCCCGACAGGTTAGAAAAGGAAGAACGGATGAACACCACGCCCCCTCCTCGCCCGCCTAGGAAACTTGCACTTTCGCTGGCGCCTCCGCTTCCTGCCTCTTCAGGGTTTAGAGGATTGTCATAGGGTTGATTGGGAACGCTCTCTCCTGGCATGCCCTTTCCACCGTGGCCGGCCCCGCTGCCTGCTAAGGTCGCTCCTGCTACACCAAAGGCAGGTCCAGAATCTGAGGCAAAGCCGGCACCATCAGAAAGAATGACGGACCCTGCCGTGAGGGTGAAATTAGGACTGGTGATGTTGAACCTGCTCGTTCTGTTGATGACTGAGTTCATGATGAGGCTGGTGCCTGCGCTTAGTGTGAAGTTGCCGATGAAGGACACGTTGTTTTTTGGTTCGATGATGCTGTCTACAAGGTGGAAGACGCTGGCTGAGATGTTTAAGGTGTCATTTGCTTTTGTGCGGGCGTTGCTAACGTTCAACAAGGTGTAGTTCCAGCTGGCTTGTTTGACCCATCGCCATCCTTGTCGGATGTTTAGGCTGTTGTCATCCTCGTCATACATTGCTGTCGTGCCTTGTTCTCCGCCAGAGCTGCCGCTGGTGTTGAGCTTCTCTATAGAGATGGTGGTGGTGTTGTAACCAACGAAAATCATGCCACCGCCGCTTCTGGCTCCAGTACCTGTCGCGTCGAACGTTCCATTACCTACAAGTTCGTTTACGAGGATGTTGATGCTGCCTCCGCTTCCCCCTCCTGCTAAGCCACTTCCCGCAACGCCTTGGACGCTGATGTTGCCGGAGAGGTTAGCGAAGTTGGATCGTATAATGACCACGCCTCCACCGAAACCTCCACGAGGTCCGCCGACTCCCTCAGAACCGCCGCCGCTGCCATGCTCAACAGGGTTTGTGGGGTCGTCATACACTTGGCCCTCGGGCATGGGAGGATCTGCTTCGGGGGGGCCGCCTAGTCCTCCGTGTCCTGCCCCGGCGCCGTCTCCGCTTCCCGAAGCCATGCCTGCTCCTGGGCCTAGGTCGTTAGAAAACCCTGTGCCGTCTGCGATGATGATCGAGCCAATAGTGAAGGTGAAGTTAGGGCTGGTGATGTTGAGTCTGCTTGTTTTATTGATGACAGCATCTACCAAGAATGAGGTTCCTGCGCCAATCGTAATGTTGCCGATGATGCTTTCATTGTTCTTGGGCTCGATGCTTGCGTTTGTCAAGTGGAAGACGCTGGCGGTGATGTTGAGTGAGTCGTTCGCTAACGTGATAGCATTTGTGACGTTCAACAAAGTGAAGTTCCAGGCCGCGAGCTTGACCCATCGCCAGCTCTGTCTGATGTTGAGGCTGTTGCTGTCCATGTCAAACATGGCTGAGGTACCGGGATTGCTTCCGCTGGCTCCGTCAACAAACATATTCTCAATGCTTGATGTGGTGGTGTTGTAACTAAGAAGGATCATACCTCCCCCGCCTCCTGAAGATCCAATACCTCGTGACAGGTACTTTCCGTCTCCGTGTAGAGTGTTCGCGAGTACGTTGATGGTGCCTCCGCTTCCTCCTCCATGGGGGCCGTCGCTAGCCCCTCCGTCTGTGCTGATGTTGCCTGACATGTTCAGCATGTCGGCTCTGATAAAGACTGCTCCGCCTCCTCTCTGTCCGCCCTTGCCTCCTCCACTTCCTAACTCGATAGGATTCAAGGGATCATCGTACACTTCGCTGCGAGGCAAGGGAGGAGTATCTTCGGGTACGGCTCTGCCTGCTCCACCGTGTCCTCCTGGACCGCCAAAGCTTCCACCATCTTGTCCTCCTCCAGGTCCGTCTGAGGAGTCGAATCCAGAGGCGTCCAGAATGATGAAGGATCCGCTGTCAATGCTGACGTTTACCGAGGTCACGTTGAATCTTGTGAAGTTTCCGATGGTCGAGCTTAGTATGAACATTTCGGTGGTGTTCACGGTCAGGTTCTTGTCCAAATCCAGGCTTACGTTTCCGGCAAGAAGCAAAGTGCTGTTTTGCATGCGGAAGAACGCTCCAGAGATGTTGATACTGACGTTATACGTGGCCACTACATTTGTCAGGTTCATGGAAAACGCGTATACTGGTGTCTCGTCAAACGTCCACGACTGTCGCATGTTGAACACGCCGGTGCCTAGGTCCACAAATGCTAGCGAGCCAGGGAAGGCATTTCCTCTGCTGCTCACAGAAGAGCGAGAGGGGTCAAGAGTGCTGCTGTTTGCCCTAACCATGATGCGTCCGCCGCCTCCAGAAGCATTTTCATTACTTGAGGCTCCTTCTGCCTCGAGACGTCCGTTTCCTACGAGAGTGTCTACGAGGATGTTGATGCTGCCTCCGCTGCCTCCGCCAGCTGCATCATTATCAGTAAAGACTGTTCCCCCTGACACGGTTATGTTTCCGCTCATGTTGAGCCTGCTTCCTCTTATGAACACTGCGCCTCCTCCTCGGGCAGCTCCAGAGTTACCGTCATCGCCCCTTCCGCCCTGGCTTCCAGGGTTTACAGGGTTGCGTGCGCTGTCATAGCTCAGACCTGCTAGTGTGGGAGGTGTTCCGGGAGAGTCTAACCCTTTGCCTCCGTGTCCTGCGCCAGAACCGTAGGGGTGACCTCCGTCGTCGTCCGCCCCTGCTCCTGGACCGTCGTAGGCAGTGTCGCTTGCGTTAATGACTGAGCTCTCATCAATGGTTGTGTTTGTACTGGTGATGTTTACTATGAGAAGGCTTGTTAGTATGCTGTTTTTGATCTCCATGTTGGTCGCGTTCATGGTGAGGTTGGTCGTGGTGTTTTCTGGGGCACCCTCAATGGATGCGTTTACCATGCTGAACATCCCAACGCTAAAGTTGAGTGTGGCGTTCATGGTGATGTTAACGCCAATAATGCGAATGCTGCCCATGTTTTGCAAGGCTGCAGAGGGGAATCTGAAATCCTCAATGAGATAGACTGTGTCGTCGTCCACGTCCAAAATGATTAGCGAACCTGGATCTGCGTCGGCCTCGCCTGGTGAAACGTCGTAATTGTCGCGGGTGAGACTGGAGTGGTTGTACTCAATGCGCATTCTTCCTCCGCCGCCTGCACCTCCGCCTCCGCCTCCGCCTCTGGCAGTGATGTTTCCTGTACCATTGATGTGGTTGGCGATGATGTGGATGGTGCCGCCTCCGCCTCCGCCGCCTATTCCTGAGCCAAAGCTCTGGATGCCTGAGATACCGTCTGCACTTATCGTACCGTTAACGATGAGCACGTCTGCCTCGAGCTTGAGTATGCCTCCTCCTGCTCCTCCAATGCCGTCATCCGTAGTGCCTGCATGCCCTCCTCCACTTCCTGCCTGGAATGGGTTGACAGGATCTCCATACGCTACTCCTCCGTCGGAGGGAGGGTCGTTGTTATTCGCTCCGCCTCCACCGCCGTGGCTTCCTCCAGGGCCATGCTTTTCATCATCGCTAGAGCGGTCCACTTGGCTGATGCCTTCAAGAACTTGGTAGCCGGTACCATTCAACAGGATGTCTCCTTCTACAGTGATGTTATCTGCCTTGATGAGTATGCTTTCGTTGCCTATGCTGGTGGCGTTGATGATCATGATGGCTCCTGCACTAATGTTGATGTTGCTACAGGTTTTGTTGCTCGTTACGTACTCAGTACCGGTGATGACCCAGTTGCCTGTTGAGTCTGGACAGCTCGCAAACTTGGTGACGTTAAACTCGATGTAGACGCTGTGGTTCTTGTTGTTGGAGGTGTCGTTAGCTAGTATTGTGAGGTTGTACTCTCCCGAGGTGTCTGTGGCTAGCGTAACAAACGTGTTGTTGAACTCGGTGCCAGAACGATTGAACAATTGTATCAGTGTGTTGCTGCCGTTGGGGATGGTGATGTTGGCAAACACAGTGTCTGTTATGTTGTCATCTGTAACATTAACATCGATGGTGGTGGTGTTGCCTCTGGCGAACTGTTTGGGCGTGATGTTGAGCTTGGTTACTGCGGGTACTTTGATGTCTGAAGGGAGGTTGATCTCGTACTGGATGATCAGCACAGGATAGTTGGTAATGTTGTCATCATTCTGCATCACGATCTCTGCCGTGGAGTTGGTCTCGTTATTTTCCGGTGTTCTTATGCCTAGCGTGAACACGTCGCTCCCTGTTAGCGCGCTCTCGATGTCGGCTGAGGCATTAAGGCCTAGTTGCTGGGTGGTCTTCCAGTAGCAGCCAGAAGACATAAGACAGTTGTCCTTCTCTTCATGGCCTGCCACGTTACACCCGTCCGCGTGGTCCAAGCACACGGAGCCATTCCATTGACAGCCGGTGTTCGTACCGCAAGAGCCTTCATCTCCCTGCTCTGCACAATTATCTCGGAAGCCTCGGCACAGGGTTCTGCTGCTGGTGAAGTTGGTGTGGTCCTCAAAGTAGACGTTACTGGTGCCATTAGTGCCGTTGTAGAGGTCGTTGTTGCCTTGCGAGTTGTCGGTGTAGTCTGCCGCGGGCTTGGAGATTCCGGCAATCGTGATGTTGTCCTCGCCAGTGCTCTTTGTTGCTGTAAGCGTTAGATTAACCAATGTGATGTTGGCGTTGTCAGGAATTATGGTGGTGTTGAAGTCTAGGAAGATGCGATAGCCTGCATGCTTGGTGTCGCCCCAAGAGCACGTAAATTGGGCAGAGCAATCTCCTTCGCCGGAGGTTATATTGCTGCACGGTTCAGCTGTGCCCTCGCAGCTGTCTCCGTCCCAGGTGCATCCTCGCTGGGTGTCGCAGGAAGGCTCATCTGCGATCTCGCCGCAGGTCATAACTTCACCTGAGCAACCTGGATGGGTTTTGTTTCCAAGGGAAGCGTTTGAGGATGTGGTATCTCGGGTGTGTGCTGTCACGTTCGTGCTGGTCTCGTTTCTAAGGGTGTGCCCGTCTAGCGTGAGATTGCCTCCGTCTAGGGAGATCGCGGTTATGGAGACCACTTGTATGAGGAGGTCTCCTTGTTGTTGGACTGGCGAGACAGAGAAGCCCACTGCCTCTCCTGCAGACCTGAACAAGGTGAAGTGGTCAACGGTAAAACTTACGTCTCCGCTGTCGTACTGGATGTTGGTACAGCTAGGGCTTGTCGTGTCATCACACGTTCCCCAAGTTGTTCCATCATCGCTGTATTCGATCTTGCTGCCGATGGCGCTGTTGATGGTGAGTGTTGCTGTTTTGTTGAGCTGGACACACTTGGCAGTGTCTAGTCCGATAAGGTTATCCTCCACAACAAGACATTCGTGGATGTTGGTGTAGTTTTGCTTGCCACCAAAGTCGATCTTTCCAAGATCGCCGCTAACGCTGCCGTCTTCTTGTATTTGCATTCCTTTGGGTATGAGTAAGAAATTGTAGTTGAGGATTGCAGCATCATCCTCTTCGTCCGCTGCGTCCTCTAGCGTGGTTGTGTCTTCAATAAGACTGGGAAGGTCGGTAAGGTCGGGTAGTGCTTCAACAACTGGCCCTTGGAACTCGTGACTAAGCACCTGTTGAGAGATATTGGAGCCCACGAGTAAGGATACTGTGAGCTCCACCTCTCTAACATCTGCGTGGTTTTTGGTTAGTGTTAGCAATTCTCCATCAACTTCTGTCGTCACATTCTCGTGTGTCTGGACGAGGAAAGAGTCAGCCGGGCCTAGTCGCTCCGTGAGGTTTAGCGTGGTTGTTGGTAGATCAAGACCGAATAGTCCGGTGATCGTGCCTCCCCAAAGAGCTAAACTAAGCCCAGCAATGACGATGAATACGGCGAGCAGCTTCCTTACTTCCATACTGCCCTCCTATCGTAGGAACATTTCCATTCCTTGAGAAATGCGTCTACGGTGTTAGCGTGTTGTTTGGGTACTAAGAAGGCGGTGCGACCTAACTGGTCTATTTTGCAGTCTTTGATGATGCCACTTTTCCCATCTCTTCCTTTGATGGCGTAGTAAAATCTAACCTTGTCAGAGTATTTTAGATGGGTGGTAGAATAGGTAAAAAGTGCAAATTCAGTGTAACTACTACCAGCAACCACGCTGTTAAATAATTTAACAGTTTGGTATATAAAGCTTTCGACGTTTCTCGTCGAAAACCCTACAATCACTCGCGTGGGTCAAAACTATCAAAAAACTCGATTCTTTAAATTACTACCGTACCACTTACAGATCGTACCTTGTCACAGCATCACAATCGCTGCAAGTTTGCACCAACACGCCCTTTCTGATGCGTTTTTGCCATCGCGCAAGCGCGAAACATTCCTTACAGTACGTACGTTTGAGCTCTGGAGAAAGGTCTAGCCTTTTTTTCAAGCGAAGCAAATGAGCTTTCCTTACCAATTTTCGTTCATTAGCCTTATCTTTGGTCGCTTCCACCAACAATTTTTGAAACTCGTCTAACCCTGCCACGACGGTGATAGAGATGTTTTGTATTTAAATGATACCCATCTTAATAAGCGGAACCACGCTTTCACTCTCATGGGATGGCGTGATTGGTTCCGTCGAGAGACAGAAATTCCTGCTGCAGAACTAGAGGTGTGGCTCAAGGAAAAGGCTACAGAAAGACGCGAAGAGCAGCAAGAGGAAGCAAAAGCGTTCGCTAACAAACAAGAAGAGAGCCGAAAAAGTATTCTCACTGGACTAGAAGCCTTAGAAGCTGCAGAGTTGGGTAATGAAAAGATCCCTGTCAAGCACAAACATTTCATGGAAGGCAATCGTGCCACCTTTATGAAAGTGATCAATCAAGGCCTAGAGAACAATCGCTTGGATGATTTAGGAACAAAACTCCAAAGAAGCATGACCATACTGAACGAATTTTTCCAGAACGAAGTGATGGCGATCTTAGAATCTGTACGCAATTACGAAAACGCAAGGAAAGAACAGCTCGAACTCGAAGCAGAGAACGAATTTGAGGTTGTTCTCAATCGTTTGTCTGCGTACCAAAGAGGAAAGAAAGAAAAGTCGCATGTAGAAAACCAACAAGCGGTCCTTACCAAGGAAGTGGAAAGTTTACAACAACAATACGCTGACAGAGATGAGCGAGCGAGCAACCGATTGCTCCAACCTGACTTTCTTGGTGCCCAAGAAAACGCTGACAAGTTGGAAACGGCAAGCAAGCGCATGCGCGGTGAGATAGCAGACCTGTTCTCCCCTTTACGAGATGTACTAAAAAAATACGGTCACGCTCGCTTCCACCACAAGCAGTTGATGGACCAATACCTCGACGACGCGAGCGTTGCTCTGAGCACAGACATAGATCTAGAAGTGGTGGATGCTTTGGCATACGCAAAGAGCATGATAGCAAAGGAAGAGATCACGTTCAAGGATGATGGGAAAAAACAACGCGCACTGGATGCCATCGATTTTATTTCCAAAGAAGAGCTCACCGTGATGCTTCGCGAGTATGCTTTGTTGAGCAAGCAGGCAAAGGATGCAGATCGTTCGAGCAAAGAGCATGATGCCATCAAGATTTCAAAAAAACTGTCTGAAGAAGCGAAACAATTGCAAGCAAAACTGTCAGACAAAGAAAAAGCATTGCGCCGCGTGGAGGACATCAACGTGGAAATTGAGTATCCTCATGAATTGTTAGAAAAACTGAAAGTTAAAGTGGTTTGAGTGCGGGTAATTCTTTGCCTTCCAGCACCATCAGCATGGCACCGCCGCCACTGCACACATGGCTGTAACCTTTAATTTTTGCTGCCACGGTTATGGTGTCTCCGCCACCAATCACGCTCATCGCTTTTGCTTTCGCGATGGCTTTGGCAATCTTTTTGCTGCCGCTGGAAAATCTTTTGTCCTCAAACATGCCCATTGGCCCGCTCCACAAAATTGTTTTTGCGTTGTTGATGATCTCTGAAAAGATTGCGGTTGTTTCTGGTCCGTTGTCCAAGCATCGGGCATCTTTTGGCACGTTATCTGCCCCTACCGTGTTCGTTTTCCCTTTGTGTAAGATTTTGAAATCTACCGGAAGCATGATTTTTTTGGATTGCAACAACGCTTTGGTTGGGTACTCTTCTCCGACGGTGATGCCTACTTCTTTCCCCATATTTTTGTAAAAAGTAAGTGCCATCGCACCTCCAATGAGGATGGCGTCTGCTTTCTTGAGAAGGGTTTTTATGACTGCTCCTTTGTCTTTCATTTTCACGCCACCCAGCACCACAACGTACGGTTTCTTGGGTTTGTTCAAACTTTGTAGCATGCGCATCTCTGCTTCCACTTCCAAACCTGCAGCTGACGGCAACAATTTTGGGATGCCAGTCATGCTGGCATGGTCTCTATGCGAGTTAGAAAACGCATCTTGGACAAACACTTGCGCCTGGCTTGCTAATTTCTTGGCAAATGATAGATCATTTTCTTCTTCCTCTTTATGGTAGCGAAGATTTTCGAGCATGAAGATCTGGCCTGGTTTTGCGTGCGCAACAATAGGTCCTACGCCAACGCAATCATCCAAATGAGTCACCTTCTTGTTGAGCAGTTCGCTTAATCGTTCGGCTATGGGGAGGGTGCTCACACCTTTCAATCTTTTTCCATGCGGTCTGCCCACGTGACAGATGATTATAATGACTGCTTGTTGTTTGAGCAAGTATTTGATGGTGGGCAACCCATCAACAATCCTTTGATCGTCCACGACCTTACCCTCTTTAATGGGCACGTCAAAACCTGCTCTTAGAAGTACTCGCTTATTTTTTACTGGAAGCTGCTTGAGTGTTCGCATGACTTTGAGCAGGCCTTCCCTTATTTATTGTTGTCGGAACTCGTCCCAGATTAATCCGATAACGCCTAGGGTTATCGCAGCATCAGCAATGTTGAAGACCGGCCAGAAACCTACGTTGATGAAATCTATCACGCCACCGTACAGTATTCGGTCAAGGATGTTGCCTGCGGCACCGCCAACCACAAGTGCGAGCATGTGACTGCACCACGCATTCTTGATCAAACTCGTTCGATACTTGTAGATACCGACGAGAATCAGGACACTCACTGCTAGCCAGAGCAGATTGTTTTGACCCATACCAAACAACGTGCCGGTGTTCTGGATAGACATGGAAGCAAAGATATGTTTTGATATTCTGTCTAGCACAAGAATGAGTAATGCTATGCGAACAAAGCTACCACTGAGCGTCTTTTTTATCATTGGATTTTTGTTCGATTCTTTCTAATCGTTGCAACACATTTTCTAACTGTGCGCGTAGGGTATCCAGCTTTGCAATCACGACCTGCACATCTCGTTCCACGTTCATCATGGGCGGGCTAGGTGCTACCGGGTTTGGTTCGGGTGGCCCGGCTGGTGTGGTGAAGGGTTGTGGTGGTTCGGGTGGTGCGTTAAACGCGCCCATGTCCGGAGGTTTGGGATCTACCAATCCTCCGTGGGTGACACCTACCAAAGGTTCTGGATCTATGGCTGGAGCGCTGTCCGCTGCTGGTGGCGGGTTGTCTGGCTCTGGCAGGTCAAGATCTTTTTGTTTTCGCAAATGAAAATGTTTCAACCGGTCAAGAATGCCCATAAGCGCTTGCAAGAACTACTCGTATAATAATGTTAGCATGTGCACACTCTATCCGGGTCGGTAGGGTGGGGGACGATTTATACATCTCCAGGATTGATCCGGTCCAAGTCGGTGCTTACAGATGGATAAGGATTTCTTTGGAAGCCTGCATCTGTGGGTGCAGCTCGTGCGGTTTGTTCTGATTGTAGCTGTGAGGGGGCTTGCTGGATGGGTTGTCGAGTGGTGCGTAATCCTTGGTCTTGCTGTCTCTCAATAATGTTATCAATCACTCTTCCGGTAACTGCTGGCACGGTTTGTCCTACCTCTATCCCGGTCTCAACACCGCCTTTCACCATGCCTATGAAGTTTAGGCATGATGGGCAGTCCATGATGTATATAGCACTGCCTCCGCTGAGTAGAAGCATGATTGCTATGATGGAGGCTACGCTTGCACCAAGGAACTTTCTACCTACATACAAGAATGTGGCTGTTGCGACAAGCAACGCGGCCCATTGAAAGCCGATCATGTCACTATTCCAGGGGTACGCCTATATAATGTTTGTGCCCTTACGTACACTCTTGCAAGGACGCTTCGCCTTGACTAAAGCATGTCTTAAAGCAGCCACTCTTACGGTCAAACACGCTCTCTCCTGGGCCCATCCTCCACGTACAGGGTACTTGGTTGCCTTCTGGACACGGATCAGGGGCTGCCACACACTTTCGTAACGTGCTTTCACACACCACGCTCAGGGGGAGTTTGGGTGATTGGCCCTGTAATGTGTATATCTTTCCTACATAGCTGGGGGTTTGGGCAAAATACACCAACGCCCCTCCTAAGAGAAAGACACCTAAGAAAATTGCCATCACCGCTTTTGACATGGCTACTGCTCCGACGATCATATATAAAAACCTACCGGAAGTACGTACTTCACGTACGGTAACGCGTTATACTACATCTTCTGACCAACCTATGAAGATACCCTGTCGGTAAGTACCCCCAAAAACGCCATTGGACCTCGACGAACGAGTCAGTTTAATTTTCAAGACAAACCTTCAGAACCCATTCCGTTTCCTGTAGCGCGTACCCAAACACGCATCTCAGAATTTTCTGACACGGGCACAGACGGTCCTTCTCCAGAACCCCAACTAGATGCTAGGGAGTATGAGGAAACCGTAGAAGACTCTCCCATATACGACGCGAAAGCAGCTGAACAATCATTAGCAAACATTCGCAGAATAAGCGCAGAGACGCACCAAATCGCTGAGGGCCTTTCAGGAGTGCGAGCAGCACTACGCGAGCCACTCGTAGACCCTGCGTATGTAGAACCCTCTCCTGTATCCTATGTCAAAGAGACGGCCACCCAGGTGAGAGAGGTAGCTCGCGAAGTACCAGGCATGCAAGAACGACCAAAAATCACGTTTGAAGAAAAACCCTACGATCCGCGATGGACCGTGGTCCAAGACTACGCCGCAGGCAACACTCGAGTCGTGAGCGACGTGGTCACTGATCCCAGGACGGCCGCCGCTCATATGAAGGTGATGAGCAAACTCATACAAGATTATGTACAAAGCGCGGACTACGGAGAAAGCAGCACTGTGCGCCACCAGGTCCACAGATCGGTCACTAGCATACTCAAATCATTACAACAAGGCCAAAAAATACTCCATTCCAATCTCAAAACAGCATACGAGACCAAGGTAGCCGCGCTCTTCCATTTTGCGACTGAACGATTGCACGAGGCGCAGTTGAATCTAGCAAAACCCCTACAGGGCCCTGACGAAGAAAGATCTTTGTACGCTGTCGCAGAGCAGCTCCACACCAGAGGACAGAACGTGCTTGACAAGGGCATCGTCGTTGAGGAAAGCCTTGAGACTACTGTTGAAGCAGAAGGACTCGTGTACCGTGAAAGGCGTGTACCCTCTGCAAAGAAGTACTGAACATGCTCACTTTTCAGGGTAGCACAATCTATTTATAACAACTACTAGGCTATCAGCCGGGGGAATATGAACGTAGTAACCAGCGACTGGGAAAGTGCCTGTGATCTAGAGTTAGAAAGAGCGCCTTACGAAGGACAGCTCTACGGCGTCCTCGGTGCGCCCTTTTTCCTCTTCCAGCACGGTCCTGATGGCGTACGTCAGATTTCCACGTTGCTAAAAGACCTCCCCTTTGAGACAAAGCTCGTCCATACTGGGAATTCAAGAAGTGACTGGACTCCTAATGGCTATCGCACCCAAGGGAGCGATGAGTTTGGGATGTCCTACACCGTCACTTCAGATCTTAGCGATAAAATGATAGAGTTATTGCTCACCGACCCTGAGTTCGCGCGTTTCGAACGATTCCAACAAGGCATGATTGCGAGACTCCAACCTACAAGGACTGTGGTGGAACGGATAGCCACGGTGCACGACATTCCAGACGCAGCACGGGACGTGCGCAACGCTCTAGACTCCCACGTCGGTCGTATCGTCTGGGCCAGAGCCGCCTACACTGCCCAAGCACTCGGCAAGGACACTGTAAACGGTCCTCCAGTCATCTCTGTAAGAGAAGCCTTGGATGCTGCAGAAAAGTACGGCATTCCTCCCGAACAGAGCGATCTCGTCTATTACGCGGCATAACGCTTAAATAGCTGTAACATTCTTCGCTGATAATGGTTCTTGAAAGCCTCACCAATCCCTTCAAGGCAGAACAAAAACCTTGGGGACTTTTTGGCATAGGATTCGTGTACGCCATCATCGCAGTGTTTGCGAGCTTATGGATTTTCAAAGAACAAGCCAGCATGGTTATGGTGTTTTTTGCCGTCATCGCGGGCCTACCACTATTCTATCACACCATGCAGGTCGAGGAAAAAAAGGATCTCAAACTGTTGAAGGAAATGCAAATGTTGAAAGAGCATGCCAAGGCGTTGCGCTTCTTTATCATGTTCTTCTGTGGGGTCGCGGTTGCTTTCACCGTCGCGTACATTATGTTGCCGGCCGAGACAACCGCTACTTTATTCTCGGCGCAAGAGACCACAATAGTTACTGTCAACCAAAAAGTGACAGGAAATATGTTTTCCCTAGACATTCTCAGTAAGATATTTTTGAACAACATCAAAGTGATGGTCTTTTCATTATTATTCTCGTTCCTCTACGGGACCGGTGCCCTATTCATCCTCATGTGGAACGCTTCGGTGCTCGCCGCGGCAGCAGGAAACTTCTTCCGTTCACACCTTGCTGAATACGCGGCCAACTCCGGCTTAGCCCAGGTAGGCGCATACTTTGCCGTAAGCTCTTTTACTGTGTTACGGTATGCCATCCATGGCATCCCAGAAATTTTGGGGTATTTTGTTGCAGGGCTAGCAGGTGGCATTCTCAGCGTGAGTATCATGCGCAAGGATTACCAATCTCACGAGTTTGAGAGGGTGTTGTTGGATGTTTCTGACTTAGTCGTCTTAGCAGCTTTAATCCTGTTCGCAGCAGCTATCTTAGAAGTATATGTAACGCCTTTGTTCTTCTTATGAGTGCACATAGACGTCAGCAAAAGCATATGTTATCGCTTTAGCATCAAGAGTATCTATGTTTGCCAAACAAACCACGGACGCTTGTTTTTCAGGGAAACGTAACATGTTCGCCTTGAAGCCTCCAAATGATCCAGAATGGTGAAAGACAGACATGCCTCGATATTCTTGTATCATATGGCCTAACGCGTAGTCAATCTCAGATCCATCATTTAATCTTCCCGGGGTGAGCGTGAGGTGTAGTGCCTCATCTCCTAAAATGTTATGATCAAAATTTTCATTCCACAAAAAAAGATCTTCCACCGTCGTAAACAGACCTCCATCGCCCACGCTATCCCATCGTATCTGAATGGCTTCAATACCTTCAGAGGTGTTAATATACCCTATCGCCTCGTTGTCTACGGGTTCATCCCAGCGATCGTGAAAGTGAGAATTCGTCATACCCAAAGGATCAAAAATATTTTCTTTGGCATACGCTCGTAACGATTTTCCTGTAATGTTGCGCACGACAAACGACATGAGAAAATATCCTGAATTGCTGTACTCCATTTTCTCCCCTGGCTCAAAACCGAGCTTCCTTTCCTTCAACCCTTCCAACACTGTCTCTGCCGAGCAAGGCTGGTCTTCCTTGATTCCTTTTTCCAACATCACATTCATGTAATCAGGCATGCCGCTAGTGTGATGCAAAAGGTGGCGAAGGGTAACCGGCCAATCGTATTTGGGCAATTCCGGAACATGCTCTTGGATCTCATCGTCCAAGGAGAGAGCATTCTTCGTTACTAGCAGTGCGACACACATGGCCGTAAATTGTTTGGACAAGGACGCCGCCCTGAACACTGTTTTTGTTGAGATGGACAAGTTTGTTTCAAGATTTGCCACCCCATATTCTCGGTGGACGCGTTCTCCTGATATGGACACGCCTACGGCACATCCTGGAGAAGAGGCGTCTCGTGGAAAAACTAAGGTCGATTTCTTCTCGGAAGTCCGCATACTTATACCCTGTCGTCCCTGCCTTAAAAAGATGGCTTGCCAGCCGCAACATATTTAAACCCATACGATTGCCAAGCGTTGGATGGCAGCAGTTCAAGACTTTGTTAAAGCATATTATGAGGCACAGGCATACCTCGACGATCATGATGTGGAGAAAGCTACTGCTTCTTACAAACAATTGTTAGGATTATACGAAGGCATACAGCAAGAAGGAACAGAACAAGACAAGGCTGTAGCCCACGAACAAATATGCAAGTTATACTACAAATTACAACAACCCACGAGGAGCGTGGCACCCTACTTTGCAGCAGGATTACTCGTCGTACTCCTCAGCTTTGTTGCGGTGGTCCAACCATCCATCGTAGGATTGCCCATATTTCCTGAGACCATCTACCAAGATGTTAACGTTGCCACAAGCAGAACGGGATTCTTGAACGTCTCACTAGAAGGGATACCTACCAGCTTACGATTGAAAGGAACAGGCCAAGGAAAAGTGTATCTCGTTCAAGGTAAAAACCTAATCAAAGTGTGGGAAGGCGGACCTGGCTATGAATGCGTAGACAGCTGCGTTATCGACGGGATAGACACCAACAAGATCGTACTGCTGCTCGAACCAAAGGGAGGCCAGATTAAGCTCGAAAAGGTCAAGTACACGGCAAAACCTTTACCAAACCACGTACCAAAATGGACAGGTACCCAAACCACGATAGCAGCGCCCTTTGCGCTGAATCTAAGTGACTTGTTCCAAGATGAGGATGGAGATTCTTTAGTGTTCTTGTCCAGCAAAGCAGCAGGCCTCAAAGTCAACATCGAAGATGACATGTTGGTCGTTTCTGCAGAAGAAGCAGGCGAACGACAGATAACCGTATACGCTTCCGATCTTAAGGGTGTTGCGCGCATTCCATTGACTGTTACTTCAGAGTAGTGCCTTAAAAAGGGGGTGTATTCTTATTAGCGTCGGTATATTTATATAATAGTAGAGTTGGATCCCAAATAGCATGGATAAGGGGCAGGCGACGTTATTCGTCATACTAGGTGCTATACTTCTCATCACTATAGCGAGCGCAGCCTACTTCGTGAACCAGCGCCAAGTCCAACTCGTGGAAGGAGAGCTACCCACACTCCAAGAGGCACCTGCAGTCGCCCAACCTGTTGTTGCATATTACCAAACATGCATCAGGCAAGTTGGCAGAGACGCACTACGCCTTGTGGGTCTGCACGGCGGCTACACCTCGCCACAACAACTACGAGCAAACTCTTTCGATCCTACAGGCACGGACAATGACGCCGTGCACATGTTCCCAGACACGGACTTAGTGGCAGCATACTGGCACTACCTCAAGAGTCCTAACAACTGCGAAAAGCTCGGAGAATGTGTGTATGACAGCAAAAGACCCAACCTAAGGGGAAGGAACAGCATCCAAAGTGAGTTAGAAAAATACGTCACCGCAAACCTACCTTCTTGCTTGCAAGACTTCCCTATTGATGGAATCGTCGTCGAGCAAGATGATGATATCTCCACCCGCGTGACCCTCACCAAAAAGAATGTCCAGTTCCTAGTCAACCATGATCTCGTCATCAAACGCGGAGGAGAAAGCTTCAAACGCGACCAGTTCTTGTATGTGGAGAACTTGAATTTGGTAGACATCTACGAGCTTGCCACAGAAATTACAAACCTTGAAAGACAGTTTAGCTATCTCGAAAAAATGACCAAAGAACTCATCTCCGCCTTTTCTGGAAGGGAAAGTGATCGACTACCGCCCATCTCTGACTTTGAGGTGGCGCTAGCAGCACCACGCTTCTGGACCAAGTTCAACTCCGAACGCATCTTTAGAGATGTCTTAGGAACGCACGCAAGCCTCTTCCAAGTGCTCAACACAAGAGACTATGCACCGATAATCGCGCCAGCAGCAGTAGCAGACCCAGAACTATTTGACGTCATCTACAACCGCATGTTTATCGTGCCTGTCCAGACAGAATATCCTGATCTAACCGCCGACTTTGTCTACCTTGATTGGAAGCCCTACTTTGACATCAACTGTCCAGGACAGGTATGCCGACCTGAAGGTTTCGTGGCAAACTTCCTCCCCATACCTTTCGGCTTCCACAGAACCAAATTCTTCTACGACGTGAGCTATCCCTTGATGGTGGAGTTAAGCGATCCTGACGCGTTCAACGGACAGGGCTACAGTTTCCGCTTCTTCATGGAAGCTAACATGCGCAACAATCTTCCGCTCAACTCAGAATATGTAGAATTGGCAGACCCTGGACTGCCACAACCCTCAGAGTATTGTGACCCCACAAGATGGCACACGCCCGGTAAATTCACGATCAAAGACGGCTTCACAGGAAGAGTGGTAGAAGATGCTGCCATCAGCTTCAGCTGTCCACCAGAAGTGTGCATATTGGGTAGTTCTAACGACGAGGGAGAGTTCAAAGGTAATGTGCCTTCCTGCATTGGTGGCACAGCCACCGTCCTACATCCCGAGTATGCAAGCGTTAGCCAAGCAGTAGACTCCAACCTACCCTTTGAAGAAACCATCGAGTTCTTCCCATACGTAAACGTGGACTTTGAGCTAGAAAAACTCCTCATCCGCAAAACAGGAAGCAATTTCTTCCTAGACGTTATCAACCCAGCACCCCTACGACCATACGAGAAAGCAGTGGTGTTATTGACGAGAAAAGCAGAAAGCAACGAACCCGCCTTCACCGCAGTGGCAGAAATCCAAGGAGATCCATTCAAACCTTCCCAAAACAAAGATATACGACTAGTGCCTGGCACGTATGAAGTGCGCATCATAGCAACCGCCAGCCCAGACCCTGCATGGGTCATCCCCCCACGAGAGAGATGCTTTGATGCAGGATTCTTCGACGAGGAATGTGTCTTGCTTCCAGATGAAGAGATCCGCTTTGACAAAGACCAACCCTTCCCTACAGGAGATCACAGCATGGAATGGGAACTCACGCCAGAAGATTTGAAAGGAGCAAAGACCATACGCTTCCGTTATGTGAGCTACGAATTAAGCCCAAATAATGATAACGCGCTGGAGAGCTTAGACAAGATAAACCTGCCAGCAGAGCTCACCAAGCAAGCAACCACACAAGAAAAATTGGAACCGGTGATATTCAGTGGCTAGCATGAGACACGCGACGATAATGATCGCACTCATCCTAAGCCTACCCATCGCGCACGCACAACTACTTACGGTGGTGAAGTTCGGCGGCAGTGATGACGTCGTAGGATTCATCCGCGACGGCGAAAGCCTCCAAGCAACACTCCAAGCCAGCATTCCAGGCGAAGACGTAATCGATGACCAACAAATACGCATCGTCTTTGGCAGCACCTTCCAAAACGTGGACGCCTGCACCGACGAAGGAGGCGGGTTGTTCGAGTGCACCTTTACCAGAACCCAACCACCCCTAGGAACGTACACCATACAATTAATAGACGACGCCAACAAGCTCAGCCAGAACCCTACTACGGTGTTAACTAAAGATGTTGTTCTAGCACAAGATGGACTACCTCCTGCCGTATTCGTAAGCGTGGTACCTGTGCTGAGCAGAGACGGAGCCGGCGTGGTAAGCGTACGCGTGGAAGACTTCTCCACCGCCGTAGGTGACACTTCCTCTTGTTCAGGCATCCAATCAGCAACCATAACTGCGGATGGGGCAAACATAGGAACGTTGAGCGGCAACCAAGGAGAATGTGTCCTTACGTCCACCATCAACCTCCAACAACCCGCCACCGGCTTCAAAGACATCCAACTATGTGGAATAGCTACCGACTTTGTAGGTAGAACAAGCACCCAAACCTGCACCACCTTCACCGTAGACAGCAATCCTCCAGTCATTGGTAGTCTTGTCGTACGCAATGCTCTTGGTAACATCAACCACCTCAAAAGCGGCAGTCCACAAAGCGTGAGCGTAGCCGTCCAAGTAACCGGAGATAACGGTGACGTCGTAGATATCAAAGGAGACTTCACCGCTCTAGGCGGAGGCATTCGCAGTCCAGACAGCAGCAGCGGCAACACCTACGTGTGGAACACTGCGCTAACACCCGACGCAGCCTGCAGCATCAAAATAGATGCCACTGATGGCTTAGGTAATACTGCAACCAAAACCTTTGACTGCAAACTACCCCTAGACGATGTGGGACCAGTCATCAACAGTGTGTTGACTGCTGTTGTAGATGGAGAGACGCTCGTGATAGGCAAAGAAGCCGACATACTCATCGTGGTGGAGGACAAGAACAACGCAGGCACACCAGGCGTGGGGACAGCAGGAGGAGGCGTGTTTGTCGACACCAACCAGCTCGGCAAAGGCATAGGCCAAGTTGAAGAGTGCCTACCAGACGGCAACACCTTTGTTTGCAGATTACGCTTTACCAACACAAGAGACGTAACGACCACCATAGAAGCCGTCGCAGCAGATGATTTGGGCAACGAAGGCGCAGGCGTCACAAGATCCGTTCGTGTGAAGGTCACCGGACCCAAAATCATACAGATCAGTTCCATCAAAGTATTACTAGGTGAAGAAGGAGATACAGGCACAGTAGCAACCCAAGGAAGCGTGCTGGAAATCAACGCAAACGCAACCGGCTTCACCACCGCAAGCGCCAACTTCACCGGAACCGGAGGAGGCGAGGTGGCAGGAAGCTGCCAAGGCAACGCATGCGTCTTCCAAAGCACCGTCCAAAACTCAGGACCCTTCGCCACCACCGTCACCGTAAGCTTCTTCGACGAAGTAGGCAACGAAGCCAAAAAAGTCCTACCCCTAGCAGTAGCCGGCACCACCGACGTTGACAATCCTAACTTTTGGACCTCCAAAATAAGCTGCACACCCGAACTCATCGACAGAGATACGGCCAGTCTGAAGAGCCAAAAAAGATTTTGCAAAGTAATCCTAGAACCCAACAACGTCGCACAAGATCCCAACACGGTAGCCATCCAACTTGACAAAACCCAATGTACTGGAACATTTGAAGGGGCGCTAGCAGACCTACAATTGATCAACAACGTCCAAGGAAGCACGAACCCTGTCCTTGTCTTTACCTTAGACGCCAAAGACTTTGAGGTGGACGATCTATTGATTGAATGTCCCTTACTCATCAGAAGCACCATTGGCAGCGGAGACAGCTTCCAGTTGGTCAACCAACCCGAAAGTGAACTAGTCAACACCACCATACAATTCTACAACCAACCCTTTGGCACCCTCTTCAAGAACCAACAAGCAGAGATAGAAAAAGAACTAGAAGACGCCAAGGACGCCCTCAAATGGGTGGGCGCATTGAACAAAGTGGTAAAAATCGCCGAAGCTATATGCAAACTGTATGGATTAATCACTGGACTGATAACCACGCTAACCACTGCCACGGTAGTACTAAAGAATCTTGGCACTGCCACCTCCCCCTACGGAGGTACCATAACGCAATCTGGAGACATGCTATGTGCAACGGCAGAAAAATCAAGGGAAGGACTAGAGAAGCATTTGTACCCCAAACTCTTCAACCCCTTCTGCAGCTTCGTCAACTGCCAGTACACAAGCACCGACGCACTCGATGAGAGCAAGTTCACCGGCAAGATAGCCAAAGCAACAGGCGGAGGTAGTGGAGGACTAGCAAACATCTGCACCAAAGCCAACGCATTCCTAGCAGCCAACACCGGTCAACTAGGCAAGTTTGCGCTAGGAGCAGACGGCAGAAGCATCAGCCTAGGCCAAACAGTAGGTACTGCGCCTGCACCTGGAGGCAAAATCCCTGAAGGCGGCATCATTAAAGGTTCTACAAAAGGCGTGGAGAAGAACTGCGCCAAGCTATCCAAAGAAACAGGAGTGGCAGACGCATGTAGCGTTCCTCTGAACGTAATCAACGTCAAAGACAGTCTCTTATGGAGCACTGTCTGCTTATGTCTACCTGGCGTTATCAAAGGACTAGAACGCATACGACAGATCAAATGTCAGTACGCAGTATGTATAAAGAAGGATGTTGTTGAAGGAGGACTACCCCTTACGTACTGCAAAGACCTCAAATCATACCTTACCTGCTCTTACGTTGTGGGAGAGATCTGGAATGCCATTCCGTTCTCCGCACTCTTTGACAGACTAACCAGTGCCATCACTGATGTATTAACATTGAATCCAGGAGCGATCGCTGCACTAGGCTTTGGTGTTGCGTGTGCCTGTCCTCAGAGCGGACCGCTCTACAAAGCATGTGCTTTGGTGAAGATCACGTCACAATTGTCCGAGTCAGCCTTCCAAATCAAGCAACTGTTCGCAAACAAGAGCTTCTTCAAGGACGCTCTTGGCATCAACGATCAAGGAGACTACTGTGCAGAACTCAAAGAACTCGACGAAGGGGAGGAAGAAGATGAGGACTAAACTCCTAAGCCTCCTCATGGTAGGCATGCTCTTAGTAGCCGCCGCTCCAGTGGTTGAGGCTGGGCTCTTCGCTGACTTCCTAGCACTATTCACGCCCCGCGCTCCTACACCAACTGATACAACACCTTCTGAACCTACAGGAGCACAAGGACAAGTAGGTTCACCAGGTGATACCGGACCGACAGGGCAAACTGGACCTTCTGCAATAGTTATCACGCCTAATGATGAAGCGCAGGTGAGGAGAGCCGGACTCAGCCCTGCCAACCAAGACTTACTCGTTGCTGCAGTCACCAAGAGAAACCTCGCGAGAGAGGCACAGCAAACGACACCCAACAGCCCTCGCCGAAAGCGTGATCTAGCCGTAGCCGAGGAAGAGCTCCAACAAGCCGCACAAGACACTGGCTACATCCCTCTAGGATTTGGAGGAGGGATTAAGACCTCAGAACTAGAAACC
>JASMHM010000006.1 GCA_030750765.1 Candidatus Woesearchaeota archaeon
CGTACTTGTTCTACAAGGCATTCTTCCCAGTTCAGGCATTGTTATTATTGTCGCGTTATTCGCAGTCATGCTTCTAGGCTTTGCAGGCGGCGGTCAAGTACCCAACTACCTTACAGGATTAGTGGGTCTGGGCAGCGTCCTTGCATTGTTAGTTATTGCATTATATGCTATCTGGCCTCGAACACCACAACTTGCGTTCCTCAACAATCCCGTCATGCAATCGGCGTTGATCATTATCGCCGTGATGGGCTTAGTCATCTGGTTTGTGACCAGTGACGATGAAAAGTATGATGCTGGCAAGAGCCTTCGCGCATGGTACGATCCATGGAATAAAGAATAATCACAATGGCTACACTCCTTGACATCGGACTCTTGAAGGGACTTTCAGGCATCTTTCCACTACTTCTCATCTTTGCAGTCATGTACGCCGTACTCACACGGTTGGACTTTTTCAAAGAAAAACAAGTACTTGCAGCAATCATTAGTATCGTGCTAGCATTTACGGGCTTGTTCAGTCCGTTAGTAGCCAAGACAATCATGCGCGCCTCACCTTTCTTTGTGTTAGTGTTCATCTTTTCTGTCTTTGCCATCATGGTGTATGGTGCCTTTGGTATTGAACAATCTTCCATGATCAGTACGATTACTGGGGAAAAATGGGGCAGCACGTTTGGCTTGTGGATGCTTGCGCTTATCTTAATCATCAGCATTGGTAGTTTCAGCTCGGTGCTGTCAGAAGAGCAAGGATTCTTAGACCTCACAGAGGGCAACCAATCCGTCAATGTTGGTGCGGCAGGCTCAGAACAAGCAGGCTTCTTCAGCGTGGTCTCACACCCAAAAGTGTTAGGGATGATTTTGGTGTTGTTAACCGCAACGTTCACGGTAAAATATCTTACAGACTCAAGCTAGTTATTTTCTCTTAGGCTTTTCTTTAACGTCCTTAGACTTTCTTGTCATCCTGCTCAACTCTTGAACGTTGGTGGTGAGCTCTGGCAACACTTTCTTGAACACTTGTTCCATGGCCTTGATCTCCACGCCTACATCGAGAAGATTGCGATCATATTCTCCAATTTTAGAAACGATAGCTTTGTGAAGGTTTTCCAAGTCTGCTTTCAAGTCTTGGACGTTGGTCTCTATCTTGGTATTTCGAGCCTCTACCTTGTCTCGCCATTCGTTTGTTTTGGCTAGCTCTTTCTGGACGTCTTTCCACTTTTCCTCAACCACACGCTCTACTGCTTCTTGAACGTTAGGTTGCTCGACAGGCGCTGCGCCAGCAACAGGAGCGACAGGTTCTGGTCCTCCTGCTTGTCTTGATTGTACTATAGCATCATACACTTGGGTTTGGTCAAAGCCCTTCTTGGTGAGCTCTGCGACTATCTCTTGATCAGTCTTGTTTTGTGCCTCTAGTTGTTTTACTAGATCAACAGGAGTGTTGCCGGGTGGTGGTGGCGGTGCTCCAGGTATAGGTGGCGCGCCAGGTAGTGCTCCGGGCATTGGTGGAGGTGGTACTCCAGGCGGGGCTCCAGGTGGTAGAGGTACGCCAGGTGGTGCTCCAGGAAGAGCTCCGGGTACGGGTGCAGCCTCAGGTTTTTTCTTCTTTAATGCATCAAGGAGTCCCATTCTGCGTTTTGTCAGCTGTAAACGTATTTAAATGTTCTCTTCTTCTGGCTTCTGAGCGTCTTCCATCTCATCGCGTACATACTTGCCGATTTGGTCCACGGTGACGAACTTTACAGGATTGAAGTATTCCATGTACTTTTTGACTAAATCCACGTCCTCTTTCTTGGGTGTGAGTTGGAGTTCTTTGATGATCGTGACTATTCTATCCTCAATGTTGCGCATGGTTTGCTTCATCTCGGTGATCTCGTCCATTATGAGTTTGAAGTCCCCAGAACTCTTTTTGGTGTGTTTCAAGCTGTTCGTTTCTACTAACGTTACCTTTCTTCTAATCTCCATCATACGCTCTTCTGAGAGGCGTATTCTTGCACCCATAGAATTGATGACTTCTTGTGAGTTCGCTGGTTCCGGAGGTTTTACCTCTTCCTTCTTGGCCATGTAGGAAGAAAAACCTCCCTCTATAAAATACTTTATTACGCGTAACGCTTAAATAAAGGAACGTCTGCCCTTTAAAAGAGGGGTATGGCATCTGCGGACCAGTACGAAATAGTCAAAGAAGGCGAAGAAATAGTTCTTAAGGTAGACGCTGCCAAATTCACCTTCTTCCCTAGCGTGGAGGATGAGGAACGTGCCATGGCCCTAATCGTGGACATGCTTTCAGAAGCAGGCACGATTACAAAGATTGTCATCTCCCAACAGCGAGACTACGAGTATGACTTTGAGCAGACCACGATGCTCTCAGAGTTGGCAGTTGCTTGGAGGAATCTTAAGCAAAAAAAGTTCTCCCAATTAAGCCCAGAATTCTTACGCTTCATGGACGCTCGACTAATCAAATACAAGCACATAGTCCATGAGCGATTGAAAGCAGACCCTATCGGTGCGTATGTAGAGTTAGTACGATTTATCCGCAACGAAAAGTCCATCTCAGATGCAGGCCTACCAACAAACGTAGCACCATACCATGACAAGTTCACCGCCTTTGTCCGAGACACGCTACAGCAAGTAGAAGCTCTAAGCTTGATCCGCGCAGCAAGAGAAGACATTGCCGGCTATCACGCAGGGGACAGGGAAGCCTACAGAAAATTGTTCTCCCCCATCATCAGACCAGACTTCATGTACACCAAACTCATGTCCTTATACCCTCCAGAAGCAGAGGAGATCGGAAATTATCAGGTAGGGCAGACCGACATCGCCATCTTCCAGATGCCCGACTCAGTAAAATACCTGTACCACCTCATGCCTCCTGAGTTTAAGCTAAGCGAAGAGATGTACTCGTTGTTGGATGCAGCAAGAAAGATATTATCTGAACACAAGCCAACCAAGAACGAGTTCGTAGACCCAGAAAGGATAAGGCACGTCTTCACCAACATCGGCATGGACTTGCTGGAAGAGTTGTCTGGCTACAAAGGCATACAATTAACGACCAAACAAAAAACAGACCTGGCAGAGATCCTCTGCAGATACACCATCGGATTTGGGTTAATCGAAGTGTTGATGGAGGATGAGGAAGTCCAAGACATCAGCATCAACTCCCCAATGGGAAGAACGCCCATGTTCATCGTCCACGGAGAGTTCGGAGACTGCATGACAAACGTCATCCCCACCCATCCAGAAGCAGAAAGCTGGGCAGGAAAACTACGATTGATGTCTGGCCGTCCTCTAGATGAAGCAAACCCCATTCTAGATACTGAGATTGAGACGCCCAAAGCAAGAGCAAGAGTGTCTGCCATCTCCTCACCACTAAACCCTTCAGGCTTAGCCTTCTCCTTCAGACGCCACAGAGACAAGCCCTGGACCTTCCCCTTATTCGTGAAGTCAGGCATGGTCACACCCTTCGCAGCAGGCCTCATGAGCTTCCTCATAGATGGAGCCCGCACCATGCTGGTGGCAGGAACGAGAAGCAGTGGAAAGACAAGCCTGCTAGGCTGCGTCATGACCGAGCTTATGAGACGAGCACGAGTTATCACTATAGAAGATACCTTAGAATTGCCCACCACCCCCTTACGCAGGTTGGGCTACAACATCCAAGCAATGAAAGTGGCAAGCTCCTTAACAAAAGGAACCCAAGAGGTCAGTGCAGAAGAAGGAATTAGAACCACCTTACGATTAGGAGACAGCGCGTTGTTCGTAGGAGAAGTTCGTTCCACAGAAGCAAAAGCGCTCTACGAATCCATGAGAGTGGGAGCCCTAGCAAACGTTGTCGCAGGAACCATCCACGGAGACTCACCGTACGGCGTGTATGACAGAGTCGTGAATGATTTAGAGGTTCCAAAAACAAGCTTCAAAGCTACAGACATCATCGTGGTAGCAAACCCGATAAGAAGTCCAGATGGCATTCACCGGTTTAGAAGAGTCACCCAGATCACCGAGGTAAGAAAAGACTGGGAAGACGATCCACTTAGAGAGAATGGCTTCATCGACCTGATGAAGTACAACGCAGAGACCGACCAGCTAGAACCATCAGAAGAGTTGTTATCTGGAAATTCAGAAGTGCTGAAAAGCATTGCGGCAAACGTCAAAGAATGGGCAGGCAACTGGGACGCAGTGTGGGAAAACATCCAGCTAAGAGCAGACGTGAAAAAAGCCCTCGTGGACATTGCTGAAGCAGAAAAAGATCCAGAACTCCTAGAAGCAGAGTTCAGCATACTCTGTAACGATGTCTTCCACAACATTTGTGAAAGGGTACGCGACGAAGTAGGATACCAAAAGCCAGACAAGATTCTATTTGAATGGACAGAGTGGCTGAAGTTAGCAGTCAAGAGGCGACGTAATGGATATTGAGACAAAAAAACTCGTTGACAAGTACAAAAAAAAGCTTGAAGCAGAGATAGCAGGCGACAGTGACAGCAGCAGAGAATACCAAAATTTCAAAGTAGAGTTCAAACAAAAACTTCCATCAAAATACGAAAAGCTAGCCATGTGGGTGGGCAGCAAAGTCCAACCCAAAGTGCCCAAAAAGAAAAAGGACGAGTTACAAGAAAGCATAGACTTTGCCAAGCTCGTCATCACACCAGAAGATGTTATAGCCACCTCCTACGTAGTACCTATGGGCTTGATCATCATAGGTATGGTGATCAGCGTGGTGTTGTTCGGCAGCATGTTCATGGCCATGTTCTCCTTCATGTTTGGCGTGGCGTTCATCGTGATACTAGGATACTATCCGCACTTTTTGGCAAACAACGAACGCATGGCTGCCTCCAACCAAATGGTGCTGTGCATCTTCTATATTGTGACGTACATGCGTCACACCTCCAACCTGGAAAGGGGCGTCACGTTTGCGGCAGCCCACCTCTCCCCCCCTCTTTCTGAAGACATGAAAAAAGTGTTATGGGACGTCCAAACCAACAAGTTTGAGAACGTCAAGATGAGTCTGGACAATTACCTGAAAAAATGGAGCAAATACAACAAAGAGTTCGTGGAAAGCTTCAACCTCGTCCAAAGCAGTCTCTTAGAGAATAACGAAGAAAGAAGAATAGGTATGCTTGAGAAATCCTTAGACAACATTCTTGAGCAAACCTATGAGAAAATGTTGCACTTTGCCCAAGGGTTGAAAGGACCCATCACGCTGCTGCACATGATGGGCATCATTCTACCCATCTTAGGCATGGTGATGTTGCCCATGATGGTGAGCTTCATGGAAGGCGTAAAATGGTGGCATATTGCCATCATCTACAACATAGGCTTCCCCATGTTCGTGTTCATTTTTGGCAAAAAAATCCTAGGCAGTCGCCCATCAGGATATGGCGCGGCAGAGCAAGGCAGCGAGACCGAAAGACAAAACCTCACGTTCAAGCTGGGCCCCAAAGAGTTTAGCATCAATCCCATACCCCTCTGTGTGGTCATTGGTGTCTTTGTGGGCCTGGTGGCTTTAATTCCTGTAGCAGCAGACGCATTCATCCAATGTGAAGCTGTAGACAAAGTAGTGGTGTGCACAGACATTGACATGGGCTTTGGCCTCAAATTCTTTGGCTATCGAGCCTCGGCAGGAGATGACACCACGATCATCGGACCCTTTGGATTAGGTGCCAGCTTACTTAGTGGCGCTGTTCCCCTAGCGTTTGCGCTAAGCATAGGGCTATTCTATTACATACGAAGCAAGAAAGTGTTGGAGATACGAGAAAGAGTGAAGAAGTTAGAGGAAGAGTTTACCACTGCGCTCTTCCAGTTTGGTAACCGACTAGGAGATGGAATACCTGCAGAGATAGCCTTTGAGAAGGCAGCAGAGCAGATGAAAGGCACCACCTCTGGACAATTCTTCCAGCTAGTCAACGTAAACATTAGGCAGTTAGGTATGGGCATAGACCAGGCATTGTTTGACCCCAAACGTGGAGCAGTGCTCTCCTACCCAAGTGCGTTCGTCCAGAGCAGCATGAAGATCTTAGCAGAAAGCATCAAGAAAGGGCCCACCATCGCAGCAAATGCTATCTTGAACATTAGCAGGTACATTAAAGAAATTAAGAAAGTGAATGAACGACTGAAGGATTTGATGGCAGAGATCATCGCAGACATGAAAAACCAGATTTCCTTCCTAACACCTGCCATCGCAAGCATTGTTATCGCCATCACAGCCATGATATCTAGCATTCTTGGGGAGTTGGGCAACAAACTCAAGAATGTTAGCCTTGACGACTCGGGCGGTGGAGGGGTTGGCGGTAATGTTAGTGGCATCCTTTCCTTGTTCGGAGACGGTATCCCCACGTATTACTTCCAGATCGTTATTGGCACCTACGTCTTCCAGATTGTCTACCTACTAACCATCATTTCCAACAGCATAGAGAACGGTAATGACACCCTACAAGAAGAGTATCTGTTGGGCAACAACCTCATCAGAAGCACCATCCTGTACGTGGTGGCAAGCAGTGTCTTAATCATCCTGTTCAGCGTGATAGCCGGAACGATCGTTAATCGGATTAAGTGAAGGTTTAAAGGTTACACTAAATCCTTTTCTCGTAATGAGCACAGCCAGCGTTATAGAACTCCAATCGTTGCTTGAAAGGTCCTACCTTGATCAAATAGCAGAGATCATCGGCGCCAATTTTCCGCAATATGAAAGAGCGTTTAGCAGCTCAGTGCCCGAAAACGCAGAAAGGCATTTGATGGGGCAGGAACAAGATGTGAGACTCCCACCTGTTCCTGCAAGTCTAAGGGTGCAACCCTTTCTTGAAGACATGAGAAGCCGCCATCGTGATGCGATATTTGTAACCGGACATCCGTTGTGGGATCGAACAGAAAGCGTGGCGATTCGCGGGCCTACTGAAACCTACACGCATGCCAAAAACAAGTTGGCTGTTGTTTCCACGCATCGAATTCTCCAATATCAACAAAAAAGTCTCCAACACTGTCTAGCAATGTTGTCCTTGCAAGCTATGGGCCATGCATGGGGCTTGGAGAGCTGCATGCTTGCATCAGGAGGACGCACCCCCTCTGGAAAATACTGCTCAATGCTTGCTGAGAGCGAACTCCCAACAGGCGCTCTCTACGACGGCATTCCCCAGAAGTATCTTTGCCGCGATCTTGAGTATTGTGGCGCGTGCAAGGAAAAGTTGGAAGCTGCCACAGCAGAAGCGTAGCCGTAAGATTTCCGAAAAATCCAGAAGAACCTACGGGACATGGACGCGTATCGCTTTGAAAAAAGAAAAAAAAGTGGGACGAGGGAGATTTGAATACGGGGGATCTTTCGATCCTCTCCCGACACCACGATCTTCAGTCGTGTGCTCTCCCAGGCTGAGCTACCGTCCCATTGTCGGAGATTAATAGCTCGTTGGCTACTTTATAAACCTTTACAAATAGTTGAGAAAGAAAAAAAGTAAAGAAAAAAGAATTATTCTCCGTCAGGAGCGTCTTCTGCAGGTGCATCAGCGGCATCGTTAGCTGGAGCGTCGCCACCCTCGCCTTCGATTTCTAGCTTGCCGAACTTGCCTGTGGTAAGTTGGGCTTCGCCTCTGAACTCGTTGCAGTAGCCGTTTGTTAGCTTGATCTTCATGCCTGGCTTGACCTTGTCGATGTCGTCATTCCATAGCGTGAGTTTGATCTCACCAGAATCATCCTTTACATTGGCGTTGCACACTCTGCCTTGCTTGCCGAACTTTTCGAACGATCTTGGCTCGTCGAGTGAAACTACTTCTACTTCTACTTCAATGTCTCCTTGTCCTGGTTGTACTTCGCTTATTTTCATTTTTTATTTGTTACCTCTTCTAAGGCATTGTTCGACCTTGCTTTTTAAAGCTGACGCTTTTACCCGCTCTTGTTTAGTCGTGTCTCGATCTCTCAAAGTGACGTCGCCGCCCTCTAAAGAGTCAAAATCTATCGTGATGCACAATGGCGTACCAATTTCATCTTGTCTGGCGTACCGCTTCCCTATGCTTCCGGATTCGTCATAGAACACGTGAAAATCTTGCTTTAGATCTTCATAGATCTCTTTTGCTCTATCCACCAGCTCCTTCCTATTCTTGAGCAAGGGGAATATGGCTGCCTTGTACGGCGCCAGTTTGGGGTGCAAATGCATGACTACGTTCTCTCTTTTATGATCAAATTCGTAAGCATCAAACAAAAACACCAGTAATGCTCTTCCTACACCTAGTGAGGGCTCGCACACTACATGCGGTACGAATTTCTCTTTGGATTCTTCGTCAAACAAGCTTAGATCCTTGCCCGAATGCTTGATGTGTTGTTGTAAGTCAAAGTCTTGTCTGTTGGCAACTCCTTGTAGCTCTTTGTAGCCGAAAGGAAACTTGTACTCTATATCCCAGGTGTCCTTGGCGTAGTGTGATAGCTCTGTTTTGATGTGTTGGCGGCAGCGGAAGTTCTCTTTCTTTGCTCCTAGGCTCACAAACCATCGGGTGATTATTGCTAGCCAGTACCCATGCCAAGGCATGAGCAATTTTTTGGTGACTGCTTCCTTAACAGTCATGGTTTGTGCTTCGTTGTCGTTCTTTTGGTCATCCTCTGTGAAGAGTACAAGTTTGTCCTTGGCCACCTCATCAAAAAAGGGACATTCTGCCTCTTGTTTGGGATGGATAAAGTACTCGATTTCCATCTGTTCGAACTCTCTGCATCGGAAAAGGAAGTTTCTGGGTGCTATCTCGTTTCGGAACGCTTTACCAATCTGAGCAATACCAAAGGGCGGCTTGACTCTGCTGGTGTCTGCGACTCCTTTGAAGTTGGTGAAGATAATTTGTGCGGTTTCTGGGCGTAGGAAGCCCTGGTTTTCGGGAGTTTTGTCTCCGATGTACGTCTCAAACATTAGGTTAAAGGGCGTGCACTGTCCTAGGTCTCCTCCACATTTCTTGCAGCGGATGTTTTTCTTCTTGATGTGCTTGTCCAACTCTTTTGCTGTCAATCCGTCAGTGCGAATGCCTACTTCATCTTCTACCAAATGATCTGCGCGGTGTTTTTCTTTGCATTGTGTGCATCCTACTAAGATGTCATCAAAATTTTGTGTGTGACCTGATGCTTCCCAGACCGCTCTTGGATTGACTATAGAACCATCAATACCTACCATGTCCTGTCTGTCTTGGACAAAGAACTTCCACCAGCTTTGTTTTAGGTTGTTGGCTAGCTCCACTCCTGCTGGACCGTAGTCCCAACTACCTGCCATCCCTCCGTAGATCTCCACGCTAGGAAACACCAAGCCTTTTCGTTTGCAAAAGCTTGCCATTTCATCAATAGTGATGGTCATGGTGTTTGCGGTAGAACGAGCGTATTTAAGCCTTTGCCAGCCAGGCTGCGTGGTCATCTTCAAGGTTTAATTCTTCTACAACAGCAGGAATGAGCTTTTTTTGTTTCATTATATGAAGTAGGTAGGGTGCTTCTTTCTTTGCTTTTGCAACACTGCAGTGCATCTTTTCTGCCATTTTCTTAAGGATCGCGTCTCTTTTTGCATACTTCATCTTGTTGATCCACATGCTAAGTATTCTTCCGGGTTGTTTGTACCTTGCGTAGTCTTTTGGGCCTGCTTTTGCTGCACTAACCCCTGTTGTTATGAGTTCTACGATGTATGCCAAAAAACGCCAGTGCTGCATTCTCATGATGCGACCCTTATAGACGTCTGCCTTGCTTAAACACTCGTATGCTGCTGCTTTCTCGGTTATAGAGTATTGTGCTGCCATGTTCTCATCGATCCACAGCATCCATTCATCAGGCATTTCATTGGTTTTGTCAAAGGCTTCTTTGGCTTGCTCTGGCTTTCCTTGGAATAAGGTGGTGAGTGCTTCGTTGAACGTGGCTTCCTTATCTCTCGCATCCAACCCTTCGAGATGTTTGCTGCTCACCTCTGCAAGGCTTGCAAGATCTTGGAGCGCCCCTCTCAGGTCTCCGTTGCTCGTTCTTGCTAAGGTATGTAGGGCTACTTGATCATGCTGGATGCCGTGCTTTTGACAGATCCCTTGAAGTATTGCTTTGATGTTAGTAGTAGGAATCTCTTTGTACTCGATCATCAAGCTCTTGCTTCGCAAACTCTTCAGTTTCTTGTCAAATGCCTTGTTTGCGGTCATGATGATGGGATGGGGTGTTGCGGCTATGATTTTTGCTAGCGCTTGCACACCACCACGATCTGCGTTTCCTGCTATACCGTCTACTTCATCAATTAGTAAGAGTTTGCTGCTCGCAACGAGACTTTGTTGGAATGCTGCTTGTCCAACAACTTCTTGAATTTGTGCTTTGTTCCTGACATCAGAACTGTTGACTTCGATGACCTCAAAGCCGAGCTCTTTTGCAACTGCATATACAGAACTTGTTTTTCCTGTACCTGCTGGACCGTGGAGCAAGCACGCTCGCTTCTTTTGCTTGTCATACGTGCCTAGATAGTCCTTAAGCATCTTTATGGAGAAGGGTTGTGGGATCTCTGCTGAGCTTTCTGGTTTCCACTCATCCAAATGTGATCGCATGGGACTGCCAGGGTTTCAACATATTAAAACCTTCACAAACGTTTATAAGCAATCTTTCTTCCGTCATACCATGCCTATCGAGGATAAAAGGTGGACCAAGGAAAAGGAAGAATCCTTAGCTAAACAGTGGCGTACCAGTCCGTACCCGTTTGATAAGAAGAACGAAAAACCTCTTTTCTCTGTAGACACACCACCGCCGTATGTGAACGCGCCAGTCCACATGGGTCACGTAACAACGTACATCATCATGGACATGATCGCCCGCTTCAAAAGAATGACAGGGCATAACGTGTTGTTTCCCTTAGGATTGGACAGAAACGGCCTGCCCATTGAAGTGGCAGCAGAGAAAAAGTTCAAGAAAAAGCTCACTGAAGTTCCAAGAGAAGAAGCCATCGAGATGTGCAAGAAGATCTTAGAAGAGTCAAGCTTAGCTAGTGTGGAATCCTTTGCACGCGCGGGAATAAGCTTCAACAGCTGGAAGATAGGTACTAATCCTGGAGAGATCTACCTCACAGACAGCGACGACTACAGAGCCTTGACACAAGGAACGTTCATCGACATGTGGAAGAAAGGGTTGATCTATGAAGATGTAAGAACGAACAACTACTGTCCTGGTTGTCAAACCACGATTGCAGATTCGGAGATAGAATACGAAGACAAGCCAACAATATTCACAGACATCCAATGGGAGACAGATACTGGTGAAAAGATAGTTATTGGAACCACACGACCAGAATTGCTGTGCAGTTGCGAAGCCGTGCTCTACCATCCCAACGACCAACGCTACAAGCACCTAGAAGGGAAGAACGCCATCACCCCGATCTACGGAAGAAAGGTGAAGATCATGGCACATCCCTTGGCAGAGATGGACAAGGGAACCGGGCTAGTCATGATGTGCGCGTTCGGAGACTACACCGACATCCGCTTTTTCCGAGAACAAAAGTTAACACCAAAGATAGCCATCAACAAAGATGGGACCTTAAACCAACATGCTGGAAAGTACGAAGGGAAAAGAATCTACGCCGGAAGAAAAGCCATACTCGAAGATTTGAAAGAAGCAGGACTCATCGTAGAGCAACGCCAGATCCAACACCGAACTCCTGTGTGTGATCGATCCAAAGACGACGTAGAATTCATAGAATTGCCAGAGTTCTACGTAAAGCAGTTGGAGTTCAAAGATACATTGCGAAGCATAGCAGAAAGCGTCAGCATCCATGCAGAACCCTCCAGACAGATACTCCTTGACTGGATCGACAGCATCGCCATCGACTGGCCCATCTCTCGAAGAAGATTCTACGCAACCGAAGTTCCAGTATGGCACTGCACCAAATGCAAAGAAATAGTCCTACCACCAAAAGGCAAGTACTACCAGCCGTGGAAGGAAAAAAGTCCAGTGCCCTGTCCAAAATGTCAAAGCACAGATTTGAAAGGTGAAGAACGCGTGTTTGATACCTGGTTTGACAGCAGCATCAGCCCCCTATACATCCTACAGTATGAAAAAGACGACAAGTTCTTCAGGAACAACATACCCTGCAGTCTCCGACCGCAAGGTAAGGAAATCGTACGCACGTGGTTGTACTACACGTTGCTCAAATGCTTCCACCTCACCAACAAGACCATCTTCAAAGACGTGTGGATCCACTATCACGTTGTGGATGATAATGGAAAAAAAATGAGCAAGAGTGTTGGCAACATCATCGACCCACAAAAGTTGTTGGACGACCATGGCGCAGAAAGCTTACGATTATGGGCTGCCACAGAAGGAGATCTCAGCAAGGGAGACATTAGGTGTAGTGATGAACGCATTAAAGGCGCAGGAAAGACCTTAACAAAATTATGGAATGTGGCACGTTTTGTGAGCTCCTTCCCAGAAGGCAAAGAAGGGAATTTGGAACCGTTAGACGAATGGATTCTTGATGAATTAAACACATTAATAGCTTTGGCAAATGAAAAATACGCACACTACGACTTTTTCACGCCTGCTCTTGCTCTACGCCATTTTGTGTGGGAAACCTTTGCATCACACTATCTAGAGCTAGCAAAGAACAGAGCGTACAACAATGAAGACTTATACACTGATGAAGAGGCCAACTCTGCAAGATACACCCTGCATACCGTGCTATCACGACTGACAAGACTTTTTGCCCCTATCCTACCCATGGTGACGTACGAGATCGTCAAAGCCACCGAAAACAAGGATGTTCATCAGGAAGCCTTCCCTAAGGTAGAACGCACGTATCAGCCCCCTTTTAAGACTGAAGAACTCATGGAAACGAACGGTGCTATATGGAAAGCCAAGCAAGATAAGGGCATTTCACTCAAAGCAGAGGTCAAAAAAGCAACCCTTCCGAAGAGCTTACAAGTGATAGAAAAGGATATAAAGCACACGCATACAATAGGTGATATAACATATGGAGATACGTTCGCTATAACACTATGAATCCTATGGACATCATCGAAAAGTACTACGACACAGATAGCAAAGCGTACGAAATTCTGGTCCAACACGCACTTTGTGTGACTAAAAAAGCCCTAGAAATTGCTGAAAGCGTGCCTGAACTCAACCCTGACCTACGATTCATTGAAGAGGCAGCCATGCTGCACGATATCGGCATCATCCGAACCCACGTACCCGAACTTGGTTGTTTTGGCAAAGAGCCGTACGCAAAGCACGGCATTATTGGCAGAGAAATGTTAGAAAAAGAAGGACTGCCAAAACACGCGCTTATCTGTGAGCGTCACACCGGCGTAGGCATAACCAAGGAAGATATAGAGAAGCAAGGCTTGCCCTTGCCTGCCCGGGACATGATACCTTTGACATTAGAAGAAGAGATCATCGCTCTAGCAGACAATTTTTACTCTAAAAGTGGCGAGGACTTAACCAAAGAAAAGCAACTTTCTACTATTCGAAGAGGCTTATCAGAATATGGTCAGGAAAAAGTCGTAAAGTTTGATGCAGGATGCAAAAAATTCGGCATAACGATTTAAGCGCTGCCTTGTGGTTCATTGAGAATTAATCCTAAATCTTCCTCATCAGCAAAAGTACATCCGCCATTTTCTGCTTCACTCAAGTATGTTCTCACTCTATGAAACTGTTCGGATGAAAGTGCAGGATGTGAGCCATTACAGCGTGCAAACGATTCTAAGGCTTCTCGCACGTGATGGCCTCCACCTGGCTCGTAAGGAACGCTATGAAGTGCACGACCTCCAAACTGCAAAATCAGGTACTTCTTTGGACCTTCAGTTTGTATTTGTCCAGTAATATGTATTGTTCCGACACTCACGAAAGTATAAGGATAAAGTCCACTTATAAGTGTTTTGTAAAAGTCCCTATAACTTCTTAGCCACGGCACCGTCTGCAGTGTCGTCGATTTCATACCCTAAATCGTGCACTTTTTCGCGTATTTCGTCTGCTTTTTGGAAGTCTTTTGCCTTTCTTGCTTGCTCTCTTGCCTTGATGAGCTCTGCCACTTCAGGAGTTGCCTGGTCGTGCTTGAAATCCTTTATGCCTAGTCCTAAGACCTTGTCAAAGTGCAATGCTAGACTGTAGCGTTGTGCAGGGCTTAATCGTTCGTTGCGTAGCACGTTCCACAATACTGCTAGCGCTTTAGGAGTGTTCAAGTCATCTGCAATCACTTTTTCGAACTGCGCGACATACTTTTCTGACAATTTTGCTTTTTTGTGGTCTAACGAAAGTATGACTTCTTTCAATCTTGCATACGTGTTTGCAGCCCCGTCTAGAGCGGACAGGCTGAAGGTGAGTTTTTTTCGATAGTGCGCCGTGAGACATAGATAACGATAAGCCAAAGGATCATACCCTTTGTCTGTTAGCGTGCGCAGTGTGATGAAATTTCCTAAAGACTTGCTCATTTTAGCGTCCTTTTCCAACACCAAAAATTCTCCATGCAACCAGTACTTCACCCAAGGAGATTTGCCTGTTGCTGTCTCTGCTTGGGCGATCTCGTTACTATGGTGGACAGGGATATGATCTATGCCACCAGTGTGAAGATCAAACTGCTCGCCTAAATACTTTGTTGCCATAGCACTACATTCAATGTGCCAACCAGGGAAGCCTCTTCCCCACGGAGATTCCCACTCCATCTCTCGTTTTTCTCCAGGAGGAGCAAACTTCCACAGAGCAAAGTCTGTTTTTTGTTTTTTGCCTTTCATGTCAATGCGAGACCCTGCTTGTAATCCTTTGATGTTAAGTTTGGCAAGCTTTGCGTAGTTAGGAAATGTTGAGGTGTCAAAGTAGATACCATCATCTGTTGCGTAGGTTGCGCCTGCTTTTTCTATGGCTTTCACCATGTTGATTTGCTCCTTGATATGGTCTGTAGCTTTGCATAGAATGTGTGCTTGGATGATGTTGAGTTCTTGCATGTTTTCTAAGAAGGCCTTAGTGTACATTTCTGCGATTTCGTACGCGCTCTTTTTCTGTTCTCTAGCGCTTTTTTCCATCTTGTCCTCACCCGTATCTGCATCGCTGGTAAGGTGTCCTACATCTGTGATGTTCATGACGTGTTTGACCTTGTACTTGAAGGCTTCCAATACTCTTCTGAGAATGTCCTCAAACACGTACGTTCTAAGATTGCCGATATGTGCGTAATTGTATACCGTAGGACCGCACGTGTACAAGCTTACCTCGTTCTTCTTGAGAGGTTTGAACTCTTCTAGCTTCCTTGATAGCGTGTTGTGCAGTTTGAGCATGATTCATTTATCCGGTGTTAGCTATATAAATCTGCCGTAGGTTTTTTATGCTTGTTGTGCTGGCAAAAGGCATGCGTGTTGAGATATGGATTTCCGGAGATGTCATTGGCGTGTTCTTTCGTGCAGGAGTTAGAGATCTTGCCCGCTCGCTTGGCTTGACAGGCATGGTGGAAAATAGCGGAGATAAGGTGCACGTGATTGCTGAGGGTGAGAAGAAAGCCATCGATCAGCTCATAACATTTTGCAAGCAAGGACCAGAAGGTGCAAAAGTAGAGAACGTTGATGTTACGCAACAGCCTGAGACGGGAGAGTTTCAGGAATTTGCCTAGCTAACGGCGCCACTTTTACTTTGCTACCGAAAAGAGAGTTAAAAACCTCAAACATTTTTGTATACGCTTGTGGGTGAGTGATCACAAGGAAAGGTGCCTTGCGTCCTCGAACGTACTCCCCTGCGAAAGGTATAAGCAAAAGCTTAGCGTAATGATCTCCGTTTCGTAGAGCAGAGGACATAGGGTGTCCTACCTTGCGATGGATGATGGTTTGGTGGCTTCCAGAATAGGGCCCATGCCTATGGAGGCCGTGCACTAATACGTGCCTTGGCGGCGTGGGTAGTTCATAACCGTCGTCCCCCAACGCACCAGTGATCGTAGACAGATTTGCGTCCTTGTGCAGGTAGGCGCGGAGATCGTTTGGCGTTGCTACTTGTACAAGTTGCGGCATTATCTTCCTATACGGATCTTCTTGTTCTTAAACTTTTTGACTTTCTCGCCCATCACTGTCTTGAACATTCTTCGATTGTCAGCAGAGTACGCCATCCAGCACACAAAGATCATGATGATTATGTAGATGAACAAGGTAAGTACGCCTTTGCCTGTACCGGTTAGTCCATCAAACACGAGTGTCTGGCGTAACAGATTGCTTCCAATAACGAACGGACTCAGTTTGGATAGGGAGATAAGCCAGGTAGGCATGGTCTCTATGGGTATGATGGCTTCAGACATGAGCAAGGAAAGTATTGCCAAGCTCACCGACGCAAGCATTGCAGTCTCTTCGGTGTTGAACAGATACCCAATAAGCATGCCTGCGAGCACGAAAATGCTTGCGGTGAATGCTAACACGAATACTGTTTCTGGAAGGTGTCCGATGATCTGAGTTTTGAAGAAGAGCGCAGCGATCAACAACACAACGATGAGTTGTGCTAGCAACATCAAGAAAATGCTGATGAAGGTAGCTAGCATGTATGTGTAACTCTTTGTGGGGGTGAGATAGTTGCGGATAACCGCAGGACTCTTCTTCTCAATCATGATTAGCGTGGGTGGAAGTATAACGCTGGTGAACATGATCACTAACAATATCAGCACTGGGAAGAGGTATTGCAGGTAGGTCTTCTCTGCTACCACGGGCTTTATGACCGTCTCTATAGGTTGGGCGATGTTGCCTGCATCGCGAATAGCAAGATCGTCAATTTGGTTGTCAATGATATTCAGACTTTGTTGGATGTCCAACAATCCTAGCAGGGAACGATCCAAACGGTAACCCGTAGCTCTTAATGCGTCCCCACTCAACCCTTGGACGCGCGCGATCTCCTGAATTTGGCTATCTGTAGCTTCTACTTGCTCTACGAGTGCAGCAAGTAGGGTTGAGAATGCTTCAAATTCTGTGGCTAGAAGCGCTGTCGTGGCGTCCATAGACTTGCGTTGCTTTTCTAGGTCTGCCACTGCTTTTGCTAGTGCGGTCTGGACGTCTTCGTTACTTGCCGTGCTCTGGTGAGCGACGTTGATGAAACTTTCTGCGTCTTTCAAGCTTTTCTCGCCTAGCTGGACTGCGTTTTCTATCCATTGTTTGACTATCTGCTTTTTGGTGGCTAACTCATCTATCTGGAAGTCGCCCTTAGCAAAGTTTGTGTTTAACTCCATCAATTCTGCTTGCATCGTCATCATGTCTTGACGGTTTGCTTCGTTATCAGTCGTCATCTGCACCACCACTGGACGCAATCGTATGACATGTTCTTCTGTCACCGCTACTGAATCGAGAAGATTGCTGGTCAGATTCCTCGTCAACTCAAAGTTTCCTTCCATGACGTGTTTGGTCATGACGTTAACAATAGTCCACACAAGATTCATCCGGCTGTGGTCTACGTAGAAGATCATGCTTGCGTTCTTCCCTACGGTCATATCTTTGGGGAACTCTACACAAAGGTGTGCCTCTCCTTTTCTGATGGCAAGTTTGCAATCATTTAATGCATCATACCTCGTGAGTTGGTATCGGTTCTGTGATAAGCGTTCTACAAAGGCGTTGGATAGTTCATTGTAGCTTTCGGAATACGTCCCTACACTGACGGCGTAGGTATTCGTGTTGTCAAAAGCTAATCCTGCTAACAATATGAGGAGGAGCGGTCCTAGAAGCACAACTAATGCGGACGCTCGTGCGCGAACAAGCACTAGCACGTTCTTGCGGATCAATGCTCCGATGTTTTGCAAGTATGTTATCATTTTATGTGTGGGCTCAGCCCTAGTAAGGTAATGTGCTCTCCTGTTAGGGATGCAGCGATGGTGGCCAGGGCCTTTTGTGGGTCTTGAGTTATGATGACGTACTCATCTCCTTGTTTTCTGCCCATCCCTTTCAATCCCCCATACTTTCCGCTCTTTGTTTGGAGTGTGATTCGGTAAGCGGCAGTAGGATCTACCTCGCGGACGGTTCCTTGGTTGATGTAGCACATTCTATCACACAATACCCCAATTTCGTCCACAAAATGCGAGGCAACGATGACGGTGGTGCCTTTTTGGTTGATCTCCTTGATTAATGACCATAAAGAGTGTCTAAGATCCTCATCCAAGCCTGTTGTTGGCTCGTCCAAGATCAAGATGTACGGATTGTTTATGAGTGCGCAAGCGATGTCTAACCGCTTGAGCATGCCTCCTGAAAGGTTTGATGCCAGCACGTCACTGCTGCTTGCCAATCCTACCATCTTAACTAGCTTTTCTGCTCTTCTTGAGGCTTCAGGAGGGCTTAGTTGGTACAAGGTAGCAAAGTGTAGCAGGTTTTCTAGCACTGTAAGATCTTTGTACACGCTGGGCGTCTGGGTGCTTAACCCAAAGAAATTGGTGGCCTTATCCACGTTCAACTCTTGATCGTCTTTTGTTATGTAGATGCGACCTTCGTCTGGCCGGATGAATCCTACTAGCAAGTTCAAGAGTGTGCTTTTCCCGCTTCCGCTTGGTCCGGAGACGCCAAAGATCTCTCCTGCTTTCACGGTGAAGCTCACGCTGCTCAGCACCGGACGGTCAAAGCTTTTTTTGACGTCCTGTACGCAGAGTTTGCCGGCAAATGATCTAAAAGCGCTGTGTAGGTAGTCGTGGATGATGCCCTTGGGCCACCCACTACTCAACAGTGTTGCCTCTACTTCTTTCTTGCCCATTAAGACTAAGAACCAGAAGGTTTTTTAAAATAAAACGCCACTATTTGGTAGTGGGTTCACAAAAGTTTCTTATACTTGGTGTGCATAGGGTAGGATATGCAACCGTGTGAGTTATGCGGCAAATACCCTTCTGCTAAAGTTGTGGATGTTGAGGGTAGCACGATGAGTGTGTGCCAAGCATGCACTTCCTTTGGCACAATCATAGAACAACCTACAGTTGTACAAAAAAAGGTGCGAACTGTTGAACCTGAACAGAGCGTGGTTGGCAACTTTTCATCACTCATTAAGCAATCAAGGGAAAGCAAGCAGATGACCCAGCATGAATTTTCTCAGTTTGTTGCGGTCAAAGAGAGCACGATCCATCAGCTGGAGACTGGAAACCTCACACCTAGCCTAGAACAAGCGACAAAATTGGCAAGAAAGCTAGGAATACGTTTGGTTGAAACCATAGAGCACACGAAAGTAAAAGTTGCATCTTCTAAAGAGAAAGATCTTACTATCGGAGATATTCTCGAGTTAGGGAAGTAGGTTTAAAAGCCATCAATTTACTCTGGATAGATGCCCAAACTTAACTACTATCCTGAGGGAGGCATAGGCATCAAGATGGATAATTTCATGGTGCAAAGCGCTTCCCACGTAGGAAGAGCCTGGCAAAAAGTGACCAAAACTCCTGCATCCAATCTGACCGAGGCAGCACATGTTGCAGCAATGAGTTGTTACTTTGCTAGCTTGCGCATTTTTTTGGTAGGTTACAGCTACATACGGGCTGCCCAGAGTCAGGACAAGATCAGTTTACAGGGCGAACGTAAGATAATGGAGAAATCCATTATCCCTTCTGGAGCGATGCCGTTCGCGCGAGCTGGACTCATGGTTGGAGGCGCCCTCCTTCTTGCAGATGCGTACGTCCAAAGCAAATCTGACTCCGCACACAGATATTTGGTCTTCAAACAGATGAGCATGGGGATAGGCATGTTCTTCACCAGTATTGGGGAGTACATGTCTCGTGCAGACGTGCCTGCTCTGGAGACATAACCCTTTTAAAATATACTCACCCCTCGTCGTGTATGAACGCCTTCATTAAGGTACTCCTCTGGGCCTCGTACGCTATCTCCTTATACTTCGCTATCTTCCTATTTTTGCAGCTCATCAAGAACAAGTACCGACCATCCAAGAAAAAACTCACCACCTTTCCTAAGGTAACCATCACAGTACCTGCGTATAACGAAGCAAAGACCATCCTGCCAACGTTAGAAAGCTTACACAATCTTAACTATCCTAAAAACAAGATACAGATTGTCATTGTCGATGATGGAAGCACCGACGGCACTGAGAAAGCAGTGAAAGCGTATATCAAGAACAAATCCCACATGCAGTACGTCAAGAAAAAGAACGGCGGCAAGGGAAGTGCGTTAAACGTCGGACTGAAGTTAGCCAAGGGCGAGTATTTCTCGTGTCTAGATGCAGATTCTGAGATGACTCCTGATGCATTGCGCAACATGGTGGGCGTTTTTGACAAGGACATCGCTATCGTGACGCCGGCCATGCGCATCAAAGAAGCAAAGACTCTCATCCAAAGAATGCAACGGGTGGAGTACATCATCCAAGTGTTGCTCGCCAGACTAATTTCCCACCTTGACTGTCAGTACGTGGCACCTGGACCGGGTTCTGTGTACAGAACAGGCGTGCTCAGGAAATTAGGCGGCTTTGACGAGGGCAACCTGACAGAAGATCAGGAAATCGGCTACCGTCACCAGCTCCACCACTACCGAATTCGCCATTGCAACGAAGGGTTAGTGTTTACCAAAAGTCCTGCCACGTTTAAAGAATTTTACAAGCAAAGAAATAGGTGGTACAAGGGAGGCTTTTCCAACCTGCTGCAATACCGCAAACTCATGTTCAACAAGAATTACGGCGATTTTGGCGTGATGCAGATGTTGATGAACGTGGTACGCTACGCTTTATGCATCGTGGCTCTGATCGTAACGTTTGACATCTTTCTTCTACCCTGGCTCAAACGACTGAAAGATTTGAGCATCATAGAGTATGATTTGCTGCCTTATCTAGAAAAGCTCACACTCCACCTAGACATTGCAAGTATTGGCATCCTCCAGATGCTCGTGTTGACCGTTATCTTTGCGATAACGTTGTACTTGTTCTGGACAGCACATAAGGAAATGAAGGAAGGCATCATAAGCCAAGGGGTACTCATGTTCATCCCCTACTTCTTCTTATACTACCTGGCCAAGAGTGCTATTGTTTTTATAGTGCTCATTGAGATCGTGGTGGGTAAGAAGCAAAAATGGTAATGCAACGTAAGATCAGCACGTCAGACTACGTGATTGCAGGCATCATAACAATCCTTGTGTTCAGTCTAGGGTTGAGCCTAGGCATCATCATAGACAACGCACGCTACAAAAACACCGAAGTGCAGATTCGCACCCAAGAACTGGACTACAACAGTCTCCAATTCCAATCCTTATATCTGAGCACGCTAGAGCGAGAACGCAGCTGTCCTGTGCTGCAAGCATCCTTGAAGACCGCCATCTTTGACCTCTCGGAATCCTTAGAAAAGGTTATCTCGTACGGCGGTAATGGTAATCTTGCGAATGGAGATTATGAGTTCTTGCGAAGAAGATACTTGCTGGACAATCTTCGGTATTGGCTTCTCGCAAAGGAGACCAAAAAGCTATGCGGCCTAGACACCGTGTCTGTGCTGTACTTTTATGAAGATGATTGCGACGACTGCCCCAACCAAGGAGTGCTGCTCTCCCACTTCAAGAATGTGCATGGCGACAGATTGTTAATCTTCCCAATCGACACGTCTGTGGAAGGTGAGCCCCTGATTAAGATCTTGCAAGGACAACACAACGTCCATATCTACCCCTCCATCATTGTGGAAAGCTTCAAGTTTGAAGGGTTAACCACGAAAGAGGAGTTGGAGGGCTTGCTATGCAGAGATCTCGGGTGCTAAAGCACTGGCCATTACTCATCATTATCGGTGTTTTCCTTCTTGCCAAGCTGTTCGTGCTGTTCCTTCCTCAAAGTCTGATATGGGATGAAGCAGTGTATGTAGGCATGGGCAAGTACATCTGGAGTCATGGTACTGTTGGCTTGTGGGAACAGTTCCGTCCGCCGCTCGTGCCCCTCGTTCTTGGCATGTTCTGGAAACTAGGCCTTGATCCTTTGTTCTGGGGAGAATTGTTCATGCTCGCTTGCAGCGTAGGCTTGATCATCACCACCTATCTTTTAGGATTGCAGCATTCAAAACGCGTTGCCATCATAGCCGCCACTTTCTTGGTGGCAACCCCTATCTTCTTCCTGTACAGCAGTTATCTCATGACCCACATGCCCTCAATGTTGTTAGTCACCACCGCCATGCTAGTTCCCTCGTCATGGGCAAAAGGCGCGCTTAGCACGTTAGCAGCGCTTGTGCGCTTTCCTGTAGGGTTGGCACTCTTTTTCCACAAATGGAAATGGCAGTTGTTCATTGCTGCAGGCTTGGTGTCGGTACCTTTCTTTTTTGTCAATTACGCAGTCTACAAAGATGACACAGGTACGGCGTTTGATGCTATGACAAGGCCGCTACAACTCGCTGCAGAACACCAAGACAATCCTTGGGAGTTTGTCCAAGAGAAAGGATTGTATTATGTGTTGTTGTTAGCCAACCAGATACCCTTGCTCCTGTTGTTCCTACCGCTAGGGATATGGTTAGGATGGAGGACTCAAACATTCAGATTTTTCGCAGGATTCGTCATCTACTACCACCTCATCCCCAACCGCCAAGACCGATTCATCCTAGAATTCCTTCCGTTCATGTGCATCCTTGCCGCCCTAGGCATTGTATGGTATCTCAAGAAGGTTAAGCACAATCGTTATGTCGTTGGCTTTCTTATCTTAACACTCTTAGCACCCATCTTGTTCAGCGTGGGAACGATGGGGTGGCGAATCAATGAACGACCCGAGATGGGCTTCTACACGTATTTTGACGACCATCCTCCTGAAGAGGCAGTGCTTGCTGCCAACCCTGTCCCGGCAGCCTACTCGGATGCCTTGTTCATCCCGTACTATTTTTATGCTGACGAAAAGCCCGCCATCCTGAACCGGTGGGAAAGAAAGGTGGACGTGTCGCACGTAACGTGGGCCAGCAACGCCTTCCCTTGTGCGGATAAGGAATGTCAAGATCGCACGGACAAGCTCTACGCACACATCTCGAAAGGAGAACAAGTCTACTCAGAAAGCTATCCAGGAAAGAAGGGAGATGTTAGTTATGAGATCTTTACGTACTAACGCTTTCCTTTAAACTCATACAAGGTAGCATACTCATTCTCCACGACCGGTTCGAAGACTAGTTGGTTCTTCAACAAGAAAAGCATGCCTTGGTCTTCACGATCCCACACCTTTCCAATCATGTCTTTGGTTATCAGAATGTGCGTCACCCCATTTCTGCTAAAGTAGAATATGGTCTCATCAAGATCGTACGAAAGCATGCGTTGCGAAGCCTCTTCGTTATGCTCTCCAGGATACAGCAACGCTTGACGTTCTCCAAACCACTCAATCCAATGACCGTTGTCAGGATGGCTGAACACCAAAGCATGGGAGTTGCTGTCTCGAAGAGGGTAGAGTGCCTCCTCAACATCTTTGTTCGGAGCCATATCTCCCACCACGATGGCGTATGATAGTCCGCTAAAGAGCAATCCACAGAACAACAAGAGGAGGAAGAGTTTCTGGACGTCCACCAACTTCCACTTAGCCTTGCGGATGCCTCCTATGGCCGTGGCAACAAGTAGTACCACGATGATGTTTGCGTACACCATCAAACTCTGCTCGTACGCGCTCAGCGCTAGCAATCCAAAGGCGGAGACGAACAACCAGTAGTATCTGCTCTTGTACTTCCACAAGAGCACCATACCCATTATTGCGAGCAGTACTGCGAAAGAACTGAGCCCTGCTTTGCTTCCCAACTCGGTAAGCAATCCTGATGCTCCGGTAAATCTTGCTTGAGAGGCCATGTAGATCAGTCCAGGAAGAGCCACCCACGGCTTTTTCTTGACTAATGACAAGAAAATGAATGCTACAACAGCATGCGTGAAGCCCAACCAGCTAAGCACGAACAAGGAAGCGTACAACACTAACGTGACGTTCGCAAGATAGCCGAGGACTGCTGCTAAGAATAAAGGTTGTGCGATTACTGCAGGCGTGGTAAACAAGGTAGTGTAGACAAAGTAAGGAGAGATGCTAAACACCCACACTAGGTCTGGGAGTTTTATGTGCTGACGGAGTCGATGCACCAACCACACGCTGGAGAAGGCAAGCACGATCGTGAACAAGAGTGCCACGTCTCCTGATAACCACATAGGAAGGTATGCATAACTGTCTGCACCTGGAGGCATGGGCAAGTCCTTTGACCATCGCAAACCCACAGCTATGATAACTAAGGCAAGACCGAATAGTCCGCCCTTCATTGTTCTCTCACCCTGCATAGTGTTGATTTTTCGTAAATAGTGAAGTCTTGGTTGGTGAAACGCTCTTGGAAGCATTTTCCTGGAGCGTAAGCAAGAGGTTGGTCGGTAAGCACAAACGTGGCACCATACTGGTCCATGATTTCTACTGCTTCGGTTTGCGAACTGGTTTGGAAGAGACGTTGGACCGCAGAGTAGCGCTCTGTAGGACGCAGAACCATAAGTACGTGAGGATCGATGACGTTGCCCCTCTCGCCTAGCGTGTTGATCCACCCGCCATGCTGCAGCTGGCTTGCTACGATGGAGTTTTCAGGGGTGGTGCGTATCCAGTCCAACGCTTCACGCAATTCAGCAGAGGGCTGGCCTTCCAGAGCACCACCGTAAGCCGGTTGGATGCTGGTAGCGTAGAACACTAAGACGAGAACGACATACAACAACCACACGTGCTCTCCTAATCGCGTAGTTTTGTACCACTCCCGCACCGTCTCAAAGCCGTCTGCAAAGAGTATCGCGAAAGGAAGACTAAGATACACTAGCCCGTGGGTGGTAGGGATGAAACGCAGCCACACCAAGATGGCTACGGTGATGATTATTCCTGTAAGAAGATAGATTTCCTTTTTCTTCTTCTTCAAAAAGTATTGGTACATGACAAGGATTCCTGCGAAAAACGGCACCACACCAATCAAGTATAGGGCTGCTAGCAGGCTCGTGCCTCCTACGGTGAAAGGAAGCGGGAGATTGTTGAAAAAAACGTTGGTTCCATGGAAGAATAGGACGTCTTTGTAAAGAACGAACTGTGCCCATAATGCAAAAAAGATCGTGAACAACACCAATTCTAGCTCTTGACGGGTTGACTCAAGATTTTCTGTCATGACCAAAGCTAAGTAGATGGCCAACGCGAACACGAACAACAAAATGTAGGGACTGAAAAAGCTCGCTATTAGTAAGGTGATCAGATAAATCGTCACCCAGTGCTTGTCCTTGGTACGCAACAATGCGTAACACAAAAATAGGATGAGCGGAACGCCCAAACTGAGTGGGCTGGCAGTGAGTAGCGTTTGCTGGACGAACACGGGCAAGAAGCCAGCAAAGCCTGCAGCCATCAAGCTCACATTTTCCTTTTTGGTGAGCATTTGCGCAAACAAGTACACAACTATTACCGATAAGCTTGCGAAAAGGTTAGGAATGATCTTGAGCGCGTAGCTTCCCATGAACAAGGAAAAAAATGCTAGGAGATAGTCAAACACAGGAGTGCCTACCACCTGTCTTCCTCCCCAGCTTAACTCATCATACGCCAAGGGAAGGCCTGTAGCAAGGATATGGTCTACTTGCCGGGCGTGTTCATACCCTTCAAAAGCAAGATGTGGCGTGGAAAACGCCAGCCATAAGCGTAGTGCTAGCACGATGGCAAACACCACCCCTATCCACTTACCCATAGCCCTCTTGAACAAAGTAGGTATTTAAAGGGTTGCGTGACGGTGGATGCTCCCGCCGGGAAATGAACGAAGCTATTGGCGCAATGTTATAAAGTCAGCACGTTTACGCAAAGTCATGAAGCTAGTGCCTACTGGCAGCACCCTTTTGGATAACTTCTTAGGCGGGTTCGAGCCAGACGCGATAACCACGATCTACGGTCCTGCAGGAAGTGGAAAAACAAACATTGCGGTCCTAGCTGCTGCTAGCGTGGCCGAACGAGGCAAAAAGGTGATCTACTTGGACACCGAAGGTGGTTTCTCTGTCACACGACTAAAACAAATAGTGAAGGACCCCAAAAAAGTGCTTTCAAAAATCATGTTCTTAAGTCCAACAAACTTCGAAGAGCAAGTACAATCCTTCAAAAAACTCCAAGCGTTGATGCGCTCAAAATCTAGCGACAAAATAGGCATGGTTATCGTTGACACCATAGGAATGCTGTACCGATTAGAAAGAAAGTTTGGAGAAGGAACCTTTCATCAAGAACTAGGCTTGCAAATAACTACATTAAACGAGATCTGCAGGAAAAAACACATCCCCGTACTCATCTGCAACCAAGTGTACAAGGGTTTTGACATGCAAAAAGGAGATATGGTGGGTGGAGACATCGTACGCTACGCCTCCAAATGCTTGATTGAACTAGAAGCTCTACACGGTGGAAAACGAAGAATCATTCTGAGAAAGCACCGTAGCATGCCAGAAAAGGATGGATTGTTTAAGATTACTGGAAGCGGCCTTGAAGAACTTTAGTCTTCAGAAAAGTCATCAATATTCAATTCTTTTTCAACACCACGATGCTTCAAATACTCGCGAGCCATCAAGAAGAACAATAATCCCAAACTTTTCTTGCCTTTGTTGTTGCAAGGAACAACTAAATCTACTTCATTGCTTTGGTTGTTCGTATCACATAACGCAATAAGTGGGATGCCGATCTGCATGGCATCCTTGACCGCGTTTCTGTCTGGCCACGTGTCAGTCACCATGATAAGTTTGAACTCGCTATACTCGCTGTGGTTAGGATTCGTAAGAATGCCAGGAGGGTATCTGCCTGCAAACACTTTGACGCCAGTAGCCTTACCGAAAGCTTTGACTGACTTCCAGCCGTTCTCTCGCCTACTTACAAGCATGATGTCTTCTGGCTCGTACTGGTTCATCATGTTGATGGCTAGACGCAATCTTTCATCAATTTTGGCTAGATTGAGCACGCTTAGCCCATCTGGGCGAGTCTTGTAGATAAAACGACCCATATAGGCAGTTTTGAACTTGGATCCAATGTGGATGCCACTCTTCAAGTACTGATCCTGTGATGCTAAAAGCTCTTCAGCCATACAAGAGGGTACCTTCGAACTCGATTTATAAAGCTATTGGAAAGGCACCATAAGGGCAAACGTAGCTACTCCACAATAATAATCTTTTTTAACTACTACGCTTCTGGACCCTTTATGAGGGATCCTAGGCATGAAGCAGTAGCAAAAATTCTCGTGGACTACTCTACGAAGGTGCAACCACGCGAAACTGTGCAGATCACCGGTCAGATTGGCGCCACACCCTTAATGCTCGAGATTTACAAGCTTTGCCTCGAAAGAGGTGCTCTTCCAGTACTTCACCCAAGCCTGCCAGGAGCAGCCTACACGTTCTACAAACACGCCCAAGACTTCCAACTCAAGTATTTTCCTAAGGTAAGCTGGTATGAAGTTAGGAATACTGACGTGTTCTTCTCCATCGGAGCAGAATACAACACCAAAGAGTTCAGCAATGTTGATCCAAAGCGTCTAGCCATGAGAAAAAGAGCGGTCAAACGCATCCAAGACTGGAGGGTGAACAACACAAGATGGTGTTTGTTTGAGTTCCCACAACATGCAGGAGCGCAAGACGCCAACATGGCCCTTCCTGAGTACGAAGAGTTTGTCTACAATTCTACCATCATCGACTGGGAAAGCTTTGCAGAAGAGTTACGAAGAATTTGTGATGTTGTGAACCAGTCCAAGAAAGTCCGCATCATGGGCAAAGATACCGATCTTAGCTTTAGCATCAAAGGAATGAACTGTATTGCTGGAGACGGCAGGTACAACATGCCAGATGGTGAAGTTTTCACCGCTCCAGTTCGAGACTCTGTGAACGGACACATCACTTTTGACGTGCCCACCATCTACAACGGAGTAGAGGTAGAGGGCATGTACTTAGAGTTCAAAGATGGATTATGCACCAAAGCAACAGCTGAGAAGGGCGAAGAGTTCTTGTTGAGCATGCTTGACCAAGATCCTGGCGCACGCTTCATCGGCGAGTTCGGTATAGGTTGCAATAACAAGATCCAAAGAGCCACCAAGAACATTCTTTTTGATGAAAAGATTGGTGGCACCGTACACTTAGCCATGGGACAGTCCTACAAGGAAAATAGAGGTAGAAACATGTCTGCCCTGCACTGGGACATGATCAAAGATCTACGCCAAGAAGGCACTGTCTTGTTCGACGACAGGATCTTCTTACAGAACGGCAAGATCGTTATGTAAACTTTACAAACTTTCCGTTCTTGACAGTTTTTATCAATACTGGCTTCTTGACATCCCCATTCTTGTCAAACGATAATGATCCGCCCGCACCAGCGTAGTTCTGCACACCCAGCAGGAACTGCTTTATCTCTTCGGGCTCTCGGGAATATTGGAATCCTAGTACAAGAAGGTGCAAAGAGTCATACGCGTTGGCAGCACCCAAGCTAGGCACACCCCCATATTTGGATTGATACTTTTGGACGAACGCCTGCACGTTTGCGGCTTCACTGTTGACATCATACGGATAAGGATACACTATTCCTTCCACAATGTTGCCGTACGCCTCAAGCATGGGTTGGCTTTCTGCGCCAAAATGGCTCAGCCATAACACATCTGCCCCCAACTCTTTTGCTTGTTTGATGAGTAACCCTTGCATGGGTCCGCTTGAGTGCAGGTTAAGTATGGTGTCTGGATTTTTTTGTAACACTTTGGTTATCTCAGACCGGACGTCTGTAGCAGTCATGGTAAAGGTTTCAGTAGCGACCATCGTTCCCCCCATTGATTCAAAGTATTTTTTGAAATCTTCAACATGCTCAACACCAAAAGGTGTTTGTTGATGGAGGACGGCAACCCTTCTTGCTCCTTGAGCGTATGCATGTTGTGCGAGCAGCTCCATCATGCGATCTGTTGTGGACATCGTACGGAAGAAAAGATCATCTTGGCTTAGCGAATCTAACAAGACGATAGGCGAGATAAGCAAAACGTTATTTTCATTAGTAAACGGCACTACCGCTACCGTTGTTGAGGACCAACTGTCCCCAATAATATATCTAGCCCCATCCACCTCCATTAGCTTTTTTGCTGCAGTAACCGCAGTTGCTGGTTCTGCTCTGGTGTCTTCGTACACCAAACGGATATCCATACCCTGCTCTGTCAGTTCCTCCAGCGCAATCTCCAGCCCCCTTCGCTCTTCCTCACCCTGGAAAGAACCTACCCCGGTAAGAGTGCCAAGCACGCCTACAACAATAGCGTCCGACCCACAGCCTGCTAGTATCAATAATAGTAATGCGTAATATTTCATCTCTACACCTCTTACGCTGTCAAGCGAAAATAGACTTAAATGTGTTCACTCTCCAATTATGGAGAGTAATAAGTAAGTTTTTTATAGGTAAAACCTCTGAAAAGGGTATGGACCTGTCAGTTTTGGAGGATGTTGGCCTAAGCGCAGGCGAGGCCAAAACATACACAACCTTGCTCGAACTGGGCACCACCAAAATAGGACCAGTCATAAAAAAGGCAGGATTGGCCAGCTCTGCAACACATAACGCAGTCAACACCTTGGTGAATAAAGGGTTAGTAGCGTACGTCAAGAAGGGCCAGGTCAAACACTACACCGCAGCACCTCCAAAGGAACTTTCTCGGTTTGTGGAAGAAAAAAGAAACAATTTCCGAAGCTTGCTTCCTGAACTAGAGATGCGCGCAGCCCATGCAAACATGCAAGAAGAGGCAGAAGTGTTTGAAGGATGGAAAGGAGTTAGGACCATGCAAGCATTACATCTTGATCCTGCAAAAAAAGGGGACAAATTCTTCTTCTTTGCAGCAGACGTACCACCCAAGAACAAAGAAATCCAAGCTTTCTTTGAAAAGTATGATGCGGTAAGGAAAGAAAAAGGCGTCATCGCCAAAGGTATCGCACCCAAACGCATGAAGCACTTGTTTAAACACCGCTCCTACCTAAAAATGAAGTATGTAGACCATCCCGTGCCTCCAGGACTAGGCATGTGCGCCAACGGCATCACCCTCATCTCCTTCGAAGACCGTCCTGTAGGCTACTTGCTACGAAGCAAACAACTGTACGACATTTTTAGAAACTATTTTGATAGCATTTGGAAAAACACCTAGCCAAGTTTATAAGCCACCCCCACCCTGTTCCACAATGATTCCATATGCTGTAGCGCTAGCAACCACTATAGGCATGATGACTATCAGCATGTCATCATTGTTAGGATTTTTTCGGGCAAAAACACACACGGGTAGCTCCTTTTTGGCTCCAAAGCGATTGTTGGACTATGCGTGCACCGCAGCTTTGGGCGGCCTGGGACCGTATTTGGGAAACTATCTAGGATATCAAAGCACCGCAGAACTCGTCGCTGTGACGTCCTGTTGCGTGGGTGCTACAGGAGCGGGATACATAGGCGGCAACGAACGGTACCATTATCTTTTTGAGCCCTTGTTCAAGAAAAACGAACGCGCAGAAATTCTCAAAAAAATAGACCATTTGATGTTCGAGTCTGCCAACGGTGCGGGGGCGCGCAAGCAGGCCGAACTAGAATACGCAGGATTCATGCGCGCGGTCAGAAAGCGACACTATGGCTCACCCGGCATTCGCGACATGGCAGAAAGGGCCCTCTTCACTTCTCGAAAAAACGCCCTGACTCATCACGTTCTTGAACGCTCTCTCAGTCCAGGAATCTTTGGAACCGGTCTTCTTTCTCAACCGAAAGAAGAAGGAATAGCATATGTCGTCAACAGAGAAAAGTTTATGGCTTTGGATGTAACGATGATCCAAAACGAGCAGCCGCACATCATTCCTGAAGAGCCAAGAAACTACAAAAGACGTCGTCTTGCCCTACAGATTGCTAAGAACGATGACGCGTGGATGCTCGTGGCCGGCACGCAGAGTATGGAAGAACTTACAAAACGAGCGATAGAAGAAATTACTTGGTTCTCACAGGACAAAGATCTCTCGGTTAGAAGCAGTCAACACCTCAACCCCGTCGACAGTTACTAGCACGGTGTCTTCGATACGAATGCCTCTTCCTTGACCGTACACGCCAGGTTCTATGGTGAGCACCATGCCTGGCTTGAGCTTGTCTAAGGGTTCATGGATTTCTACCCCCACACCGTGCCCTATTCCGTGGATGAACTGCTTGCCTAGCCTTTTTTTTGCAAATTCGGTGAGTTCTTTGAGTTTCACTCCCTTTTGCACTTTTTTTATGCAAGCTTGTTGTGTTTTCAACACTTTGTTGTACAATGCTCGGTCTTTGAAAGATGGAGTGCCAAGATGTATGGTTCTTGTCATGTCGCTCATGTACCCTTGGTACACGACCCCAAAGTCTATCACGCAAAAGCCAGGTTGTAGTTCGTTCTTTGCCTCATGGTGCGGATGTTGTGCATTCCCGCCTGATGCTACGACCGGAGGGAAGGCGATGCGTAATCCTGCTTGTTTGATCTCTTTCTCCAGCCACTGCACGATGTCTAGTTCTGTGTTGAGCTTTGGTAGCGAAAGTAATAGCCTTCTCCAGATGGAGTCGGTAAGCATGCATGCTTTCCGCACTCGGTCTTGCTCTTCTGCGGTTTTCTTTGCTCGTAGAGCAAAAAGGTCCTTACTAATGGGCTTGGATGTTGCAAACTTGTGGAGTTTTTCTTGCTCAGCAACGCTCATCACAGTCTCGTTGATGCCGATCTTTTTGCCCCCCACCTTCTTTATGTCCTTCCACCAGTTCTTGGTGTGCAAAACATTTTCCTTCTTCATTCTTTCATATTCAAAGCCGGGAACGAAATGGAACACTTCTTTTTTTGTGACCACCAGACAGCTTATGTCTGTGTGTAGTTGTGTAAAATAAAGAACGTTAGGGTCTGGCTTTTCTGAGGTGGTTAAGAAGACAGCAGAATCTAGCCCTTTCTTTTTGAGTATGGCTTGGAGCTCCTTTACCCTCATCTCGTGACTTCATAGGAAAGGACGGCTTTTAAGAGTTCGGCAGGTTTGCCCTTGGTAAAGTGTTTTCTGATGGGTTCCAAGAGCTTGTTGACCTCTACTGCAGTCATGGTTTTGAGATCTTGCGGATGGATTTTTTTGGCTAAGTACGCTTCCTTCAACTCGGTGTACGAGCCAAAGGATTGGTTGCCACCGTACTTTGCAGGTCGTTCGATGTTTACTTCCTTTTGTTTTTCAAACACCATGTGCTTGAGGTATTCTAAGACAGGATTTTCGTTCTCTTCTGGAGGACACCAAGCGTTTCCGATCTTTTTGGTGACCTCTTCTACTGTGTCGGTAACAAAGATGGAATTTTGTGGTTTGCTCTTGCTCATCTTCATGGCTATCGCTCTGTCTACCCCTTCTCCTTCTTTGGGGGGTTGGGATAGTCCGGCCAGCATACGATGATGTACTGCTACGGGTTTGTTCCATCCTAGTTTGGGTGCTACCTCTCTTAGTAAGATGTTTACCTTTCTTTGGTCCATGCCTAGTTGGCAGATATCAACGCCTAGATGTTCAACATCTGCTGCTTGCATGGCAGGGTACATGAGCTGTGCCACTCTTTGCATCTCTTGGTCGTCCCTCCCCATGATCTGGCCGCATCTCATCATTCTTTGGACCGTGGTTTGTTGTGCCACTTGGATTATTTTCTTCCAGTAACTTTGGTCGTCTACCACTTCTGTTGCAGAGACGAACTTTACGTTTTCCATGTCCATGCCTGCGGCTTTCCAGATCTCTTCAAAGTATTCGGCTACGGTATGAATCTTATCTAGGTCTCCGCCCATCTTGTTGTTGATCCAGGCGTGCCAGTCTGCTTCCCATAGGATGAACTTGCAGCCTGCTCTAGTCATTTTGTTGATGGTTATCACGCGCAGTACTGCTTGTGCGATGTGCATGTTGCCACTTGGCTCGAAGCCGTCATACGCTACAGGATGGGCCTTTTCTTCTAACAATTTTTTGAGCTCATCCTCTGTCAGAATCTCCTCTCCGACCTCCCTTATGAGCTGTAAACGCTTTTCGAGCTGCATATCGCCCTGTAAGCACCTTGGCTTTTATACCTTGCTCTTTAGTTTTTTCCACTTATGAGTCGTTAATTTGGGGGGTAGAATTCGAAAAACTTATATACTTACACTGTTCCCGGCAATTGGGGAATAATGGACGACGAAAAGAGATTTTCAAAGGCGCTGATCGGGAAGACCGTAGTCAGCAAATCCGGCAAGAAGTTCGGAGAGGTTGGTGACATCGTATTCGAGACGAAGAGCGGAGAACTCATCCACATAGTGATGAAAGGTCCTACTTCCTATATCGAGAAGCTAGAGCTAGAAAAGGACAAGTCTGGAAAGCTCCTCATACCGTTTAGCGCAGTCATCGCCATGGGCGATTTCTTAGTGGTTTCTGAAGAAGACGTGGTGTAGGCAGAGCGGATCCCTCTACTCAATTCCGAAGCGTTTAGAGAGTTTCAAAAAACATTCAACGCCCTGACCAAGCTCGTTCAGGAACGTCTCCAAGCCAATAGTTTAGCGCAAACATGCGACGCAGGACTTGAACGTGCCGGGGAGGCAGTACGTATGGAGTGCATAGTGGATCACGAGTTAAAAGAAGGTAGCAATGTTCTGTTTCAGATGATCTACGAAAACGATCAGCCAGGCGACAAGTCCACCCTGCCAAGAGGCACCATAACTACAGAGATACTGACAACCGAACCTCGGATTGTGGACATCTGCCAGACGAGTATTGACGAATTAAAACAAACATTCTTGAAAGTTGCGAGAACCGTGGTCTGAGTTAATGACTTATTCCTTAGGTAATGTTACCCTTCCACCAGTCGATACCTTGTATCCAGCTTCCAACTCTTGTTAAAATCGCACCAAGCGTGGGCTTCTCAACGAAGGACGTAGGTCTCCATGCTTTTCCTGACAGGTCGCGACTCAGAGGCTCTTCTGGAGTTCCATATCGTAGCTTACTCGTATTAACACAAACGCTAGGCGTGTACGAACCTCCTTTGGCGTGGAATCCCATGAGGTATCTCCACTCCCAGCTACCCTCTGCTCCTTTGATTTTCTTGCATTTCACGATTACTAAGAAAGCAATCATGCTGTGCCAGTGCCTTCTCATCGACCGTAGCTCCTCATCGCTTATCCACTCTACTGTGACCGATTCTACTACAGACGAATCATTCTTGCACTTGTATAAGCCCTGATTGCCCAAAACATCTGTAATCACGCTAACCTGGTCTAATAAGGAAGGCGCCTTTGGCTTTTCGGGCTCAGGATCCGCCCTGCTAAGCTTTTCCTTAGATTGGTCCACCATTTGGGCATAGCATGACATGCGCGTGTTGGATTTAAAATAATTTGCTTTTGTGCTGTGGTTTCTGAAGAAGACGTGGGTATTACCATAACATTTTTAAGCGTAATACTGCTTTGTAGTGTATGCCTAACTACGGAAGAATAATGTGCTCGCTCGTGCTTACAGCAGCGGGCGGAGCAGGATTGTATAGAAATAGTACAACCGAACACCCCCCCAGAAAGAGCCATTCTTACTAATGCTGCAAAGATTGTCTCACAAGACACTGGACGCACCCAAAAGCAAAAAGCAGCATATATTGGAACAACCCTCCGAGCCCTTCCCACTTTTGGATCCAGACCGAGTGAAGTTTCAGCGTTGGAAGAAGATGTCCAAATAATTCACGACTCTCTCCCACCTCAAGACTCTCCTGAGCATGAAGCCACGATGCAAGCTGTCGCTACGAGAACCGCAAACTTAGGAAAGAGTTACCATAAGGACCGCACTAACCTATTTGTTGGAATCATGATGGGTATTTGTGCGTTGATGTATTGGATAACACCTGAAACCTGGCGAAACGACAACAAGAAATCCGAGGAAGAACCCATCACTGCTGACCCCGTAGCCGAATAGAAAGTTTCTTGTTCCCGCACCTTTTTATACACCTCTTGGCTGGCTAAAGAATGACGGATTCCTTTTTGTGGGCAGAAAAGTACCGGCCCAAAACCTTTGACGAGTTTGTGGGACAAACACACATCTTAGAGGGCGTAAAACAATTAGTGGCACAAGGTAACCTGCCTCACGTCATGTTTGCCGGCCCTGCGGGAGTGGGTAAGTCGACCCTCGCTATCGTCGTTGCCAGAACATTATTTGGAGATAGTTGGCGACAAAATGTTCTTGAACTAAACGCTTCTGATGAGAGAGGCATTGACGTCGTACGAACAAAGGTGAAGAACTTTGCGAGAACAAAAGCTTTCGAGGTTCCTTTCAAGATTATCTTCCTAGACGAGTGTGATGCGCTAACAAGAGACGCACAGCAAGCATTACGAAGAACGATGGAGAACTTCTCCAACAGCTGCAGATTTGTTCTATCGTGCAACTATCCGAGCAAGATCATCGACCCCATCCAAAGTCGGTGTGTGAACTACCGCTTCAAATCCTTAACCAAAGAAGACATCCTCATCTTGGTAGATCGTATCTCTAAAGGAGAGGGACTAACGATAGATGCTGAAACAAAGGAATCCTTATACACATGCTGTGAGGGAGATTGTAGAAGAGTGGTTAATCTCTTACAAGCAGCCTCCACGAGCAGCAAAACCCTCACCAAGGACAAGATTGAGACGTTAGCAGGTTTGGCAACACCTCAAGAGCTGCCAGAAATGTTATCCTTAGCGCTAAAAGGAGATTTGTTGAGCGCAAGAAAACACCTAATAGGTATGATGGGCGCTGGACTTTCAGGCCAGGACATCATCAAACTCATCCAAAAAGCAGTATGGGATCTAGAGATTGAGGCCAAACAAAAACTACAATTAGTGGATCGTTGTGGAGAGTGTGAGTTCAGATTGGTAGAAGGAAGCGATAGCGTTATTCAGCTTGAAGCGTTACTTGCCCAGTTCGGTCTCCTGCGTGCTTAACCACTAAGGTCGTTTGGGCGAATGTCTCATAATCGTAATTCACAGTGATGTCAACAGGCTGCTCAAAGTCTCCCTTTGGCACTGTCTGAGTGCACGTGATTGTTTTCGCGCCATCAAAGAGTTGTACAGTGCCTTCAACGAATTCTCCTGCACGCGTTAACCCGGTGCAGTCTAGTCCTTTCATGCCTGTATCGATCTTTACGAATACACGGTTGCGGTTTTTTTCAAGATCTGGACAGCCACTTCCTTTGGTGTAGGGCTTGCCACTACCAACATGTTTGATGTCAAAGCTTATCCCTACCTTGTCTGCTCCTCGAGCGGTTTCCTTAACATTCTCTACATGGATAGGCGCTCCGCTGTTATGGACGGGTTTCTCCTCACTAATAACACAAGGACCCTCTTGCGGGCTGAGGATGTTTCTGCGTACGCAGAACTTGCTCACGGCTTGGGTCTTATACCCATAGCACACATTGGCTCGTAAGGGGTATTGCAGTTTGCTTCCAGTAATAGTAGTAAGATGGTTTAGTCCTTGAAATTCTAGGAACTGTGCTGGACTCTTAATGACCCCATCAACACGCTGTTCGTTAGCAAGTACATCATCTGTGGGCTTTCTGGTGAGCTGGTCTTCTGTCTTGCCGAACGCTAAGGGGTTTATTCCATCCAATCGCACGACCACGTTATCTCGTGAGATGGCTGCCTCTCCGTGGTTGTCTATCCTGATAACCACGTCAAAAGGATCGTTACCGCCGTCAAACACGTGCTCTCTTAAGTCAGCAAAGCTTGCCTGCACGCCCTCTTTACCGCCTATGAAAGGCTCTAAATCAACACTAGAGGGTCTTGCACAGCTTGCTAGCAATAGTATCAAGAGTATACTCAACCTTCTCATGATAGAAACCGCGTCTCTCGTGTTTATAAACTTTTTCCTAGTCAATGTCTGTCTTGATGATGACTAGGGAGTGCTGAATATTGCTTCGGTAGCCGTAGGTAAGATCAATGGTGATTGGGCTGAGGAAGGTTGCGCTTCCGGTGGTGGTGAATTCACAGTAGAATTCTCCTCGTCCGGTGGCAGGGTCCAAGCGTACGTGTCCTCTGTCTAGAGGTCTGCAACTGCTTCGGACACTGATGCCGCCCACTTTTACGTCCGTCACTTCTACAAAGTCTACTTCGTTAAACTTCAATCGTTCTTGTGGATTGCATCTTCCAAGAGCAGAAGCATCATTTCTGAATGGTGCTCCGCCGCCTACATTAGCAATGCTGATTCTAAAGCCAGTCTTGGATCTTCGTGGCTCCACGTCGATATTTGTAACTGCGACAGGTGCTGCCTGGTCTCCTAATCCTACAGGGGAGGGCTCACACACTTTGGTTCTAATGCCTGGACTGAATGGGTCTGGGTCTATGCATACGTTCGTTGTTGCTTCGGTTTTGTATCGATAGCATAACGTTGCTAGAAGAGGTTGTGGGACAACGTCTCCGGTAATTTTGGCGATCTGGCCTTTGAAGCTTACGGTGTCTCTGCTTCCGCGAGCGTTAAACTGATTCTTGCCTTCTAAGGGCGGTATAGGCACGCCACCAGAGGGGATGCCTGTGATAACTCTTGAGTCAAAGCCACTCAGGTAGACTCGGTCTCCTGCAGCTCCAGCATCGTGTGCTCCCACGTTCTCTAGCTCAACTAAGGCGTTAAACTCTTCTGTGTCGAATAAGCGATCGGTAGGCACTCCAGGGGTGAAGAACATGCGAATGCCCTCACTTCCCACTCGGAAATTCTCTTGTACTCCGCCGCGAGAACCTGATGGTTCGCCTCCTCCCGCACACCCAATTAGTACGGAAAGACAGAGTAAGAGCACTATGGCCTTTTTCATACGTGGATTCGCCCGTTCCTCTTATAAATACTTTTTGGTTATTTCTGCACCGTGATGGTTTGGACGATGGTGTCAAAGTAGGCGTACTCGAGAGATACGGTTAGATGTGCAAGGTAGGCAGGCTGATCTGGTATCCCTTCTGGGAGGGTGCACACCACTTTATTGAAGGATTTATCACTAGGGTTGATTCTGAAAGGCTTGCACTGGAGGGGCACGTTGCTAAACGTTGCTTGCACCCCAATCCTGCCAAAGTCCTCTTTTGGGGTGGGTTTTCCTTGGCAAGGGCTCCTCACGCCCTTGGCTACAACAACGCCTTGGTTGAGGTTGTTCACAGTAATGGTAAAGCGAGGCACAAACACCCCTTCTGCCTCCCCTGGAAGAAGTTTCATCTCCACCAACTCTATGCCTACTGGAGCGCCCTGGCCTCCGCCTGCAGAGACAGTTGAGGGCACACAGACCTTGTCTCGGTCTAGTTCTGGTCTTGTGTCAACACATACTGGAACGGTGGCGTCTGTTTGGTAATCATAACACATGTTGAATCGTACTGCTGCTTCAGCTGTTTGTTGACGTTTGGCAAGCTCGCTCACTCTTCCCTTGAACTGGAGTACTTTCTTTTCTCCAACAGGTGTGAAGGTGCTCCTTCCTTTCAATTTGAATCTTCCTGAGGTAGGATCTTGGAGTTGCAACACTTGGGGGTCGGTGGCGATGGTGTACGCCCCGTCACTGATGGAGGCGCCATCGTTGAACACTTCAATTAGGAACCCTACTCGTTCTCCTGGTAGCACGAATTCTGTCGGCCGGATGTACTGGGCGAGGATGCCATCTGTGCCCACATGTGCGTCTTCAGTCACTTCTCCGCCTCCGCCGCATGCTGACAAAAACAGCAGTAGCACGGCTAGACGTTTCATACCTTCTCCTCTTTCTTCTTCTCCACGTCTACTTTGACTTTGGTGGTGATGGAATAATCGTATTCTGCGAACACCGAAAAGGTGTGGGTGGCTACTGCGTTAGTTCCTAAGATCGTGTCTGTTGGTGCTTCCACACGCATGTTCATGGTGACAAAGCCTTGTTCGTACTCCCCCGCATAGGTATCTAGAGCTGCCTTGCTGATGTCGTACACGTTGGTGATGTCATCCTCACACGCTTGGTGTGGGAAGCCTGCGCAGGTCACTTGGGCTATGCCCTCTGCAGCTGAAGGATTCTGGATAGCGCTAAATCTTGAGAGCGTGAATGGTTTAGAGAGCAGCACGTACAAACGGCTAACACTGTCTACTGAACCTTTGCCTTGCCCAATGAGTCTTCGTTGGGCACCAATATTCTCTATCGTCATTTGCAAGGGCAACCCTAAGATATTTTTTTCTGGATCAACGCTGATAGGCTGGGCAGTGACGGTTTTGATACCTATCCCGACCGGGCCAGACGTGAATGAAGCTTTACCGTCTGTGTGTACTATTCCGTACTCGGATAGGGGTTTCTTTTCTTTCTTGACCTGTCTGGCTAATTGCTTGCCAATGAAGTCATTCTTAAGCGTGGTGGTAGTGGTGAAGGCAAAGCCCGTTTTTATTTCCACTCGATCAAAGTCCGCATCCACGTCTTCTCCAGGCACGATACACTCGATGGATTCTTGGACTTCATCCTCTGGCTCAAGAGAGAAGGTATCATCTGCTAGTGTGCCAGGAATCTCTCTCACGGCAACCGTAGAGTCGTCTGTTTTGCTGAAGGCGGTGCACGCCACAGTTATAGCGAGAGGAAGGTCTATCGTTTTAGCGTCGATGAGTCCGGTGATGAGCAAGTCCTCTCCTTCTTTTGGTCGTTTCAGCTCAGATTTTACGTCTCTCACCGCAACACCAAGATCTACCTTTACCTCTTCTTCCTCTCCTTCAACGCGTTCCATACCTTCCCCTGTTGCCAACCGTATTGAGTTGGTGTAGCTTGACGCGAGCTGAGTCCCGATGAAAGATATCAGCTCCCCCGATTTTTCTATGTAATACGAGAAGACCACTTTGAAGCTTGGCGTGTTGAGGCGGATGCCTCTTGCCCCGGCAAGCTCTTGGACGTCTTCTAGGTAGAAGGAGTAGATGCACACGATAAGGAACAAAAAGTAGAACAAGGATATTCTTGGATGTTCAGCCACGAATCTGAGCACGTAAGGGTGGCAGAAGTACATGACAAAGCCAAGCATCATGCCAAAGTATCTGCTGTTCGGGAAAAAGTCACCTATCAAGGCTAGGAGGGGCCAGAAAAAACCAATGGCCGAGAGTTGGACTCCCTCTTTGACTGGTTTCTTCATCGAGATCACCCACACAACACCTAGGAATACGTACACCAAACTGAAAGCAAACCAGAGTCCGAAATTGGAAAAGCTAGTGGAGTACCTTCCCATGAACACGTCTAAGAAAAGAAAGAAGAGTGCTATGAGCCAGAACGCAGTAGTGTTCGTCTCTTTGTCATTCGTATTTTTAGTTGTGGCAGCGTTAGACTTTCCGATAGCGCTTGCCAAGCTCCCTATGTTAGACTTTCCGATAGCGCTTGCCAAGCTCCCTATAAGTTTGTCTTCCTTCGGCTTCTCTTTCTTGTCAGCTTTAGGCTTGTCTTCCTTAGGTTTATCTTCCTTCTTGTCTTCCTTAGGCGATTCTTTCTTGTCAGCCTTTGGCTTCTCTTCTGCTTCAGTGGACACTTTCATGTCACTCCACCCTGATCTCGAGTTCCAAGATTTCTAAAGAAGTTCGTGGGGTTATTTGTAGGTAGTTGTTGCCACCGCGGACGATGCGTGAAATGTCTCGTTCAAACACCGCTTCCTTTTGGTCGATGGCATCTAGTACGCCATTGATGTTGGTGATGGCGCGATGACTTTTTTTGTCATCAACAAACGTGACGCGCATGACTACATGGGCCAATCCCCTTTGTGCGTCCACCTCTAATCTTGAGGGCAGGTTGAAGTATTTCAAGTATCCTTGTCCGCCGGCAAAGGAAAGTTCGACAGTTGCTTGTTCCATCTGGACTCTGCCTTTGTCAAGGAACATACGCAAGACGTTCTTGCCAGATCTGAGCTCGGTTTTGTCGATCTCCTGGACGTTGATGGTGTCGCAACTTGGCACGGTCTGGCTGAGCTGGTTTCCGTTCAAGCTTACCGTGATGGTTCCAACATCACTTTGTAGACAACCTGGGAAGAATGTGAAGACCGCTCGCTCGATGTTGTCGTATTCTTTTTCCGTCACCGTAAAGCTGTGCTCCATGGTTTGGCGGTTCAACAGTGGAATGTTCTCAACAATCTTGACGTCTAAGAGATTGTAAGATTTCTTCTCAAAGAATCTTCCTGTCACTTCGAAGGTGAGCGTGTTTACGGCGCGAAGATCGCTCAATATCAACGGAGAAGGACTGGTTACTCTGTCTTCAAAGATGATGCGATCGTTTAAACGAATGCGCAAAACACCCTTAGCATCTTGCACTTGGTAGGTGAGGATGGCGCTTTGGGTTGAGGCGCGGAACTCTATCACTTTTCTTCTGCTTCTCAAGAACTTTTTGACGTTGAAGAATCCGCCAGTAGCTAGCAATTTTGTTTCTTTGGTCTCCTCTAGGTACGCGTTAGGTATGGGTATCTTCAAACCTTCTGCAGGGATGAAGTCTAATCTTCCTACCGGTTCTCGTACGAGGACGTCTCGCGTAGGTCCTCCGGAACCTTGAAACTGTCCGCCAAAGCCTTGGCCAGGCTCGTTCAGTATCTCTGCCCTTTCTGCAGGCGGTAGGAACAAAATGTAGAAAAGAAACAACAGTAAGATCACACCTATGAGGCTGCCAGCTGCGCTAGCATTTGCTTGTCCTTTCTTACGTCGCACAGTCTTGAGCCAGCCATTGGGTTATTTAAATGTTATGGCAGGAGCTATCTCGTCGATGCCTTTAAGTAGGAGTACTGTTGGGTGCAGCGTATGCCAAAGATTGCAGTAGGTATTGTGCTGGCAGTGGCCGTTGCAGCGTTATTTGTTGGAATGGACTCACCCACCGGTGCACAAGTCTACGCACCCTACGCTGCTGGAGGGTATTATGAGCCGTACCAAAACTACAACCCCAACCAGTACAACAGGTATACAAACTTCAACACGCAGTACTACCAACCAAGAATCTCACCCTACTACAACGCGTACTCCCGAACTGATCCGTACCAAGCACAGTACGGAAGGTATAGCAGTTTAGGATACAGCTTGGGAACAAATGGTCAGTGGGGTCTGTACCGTGGCTATTATGACACACAATATCCTTCACTGAGAACGTATAGCCCATATAGTTATTCTGGGTACAACCCTTACTCTAATTCTGGCTACACGCAAAATAGAAATTATGATTACTTGTATTCTGGTTATACATGATGACCTAGCGCGTTCAACACTGCGACACGCTCTGGCATGTCCTCCGGTATCAACGAGACAAACAGCGTTTTTGCGCTCCTGGCCATCATCCCTTCAGGATAGCCATGAGGGTATGCTTCCGTTCTATAGAACCTATCAAGCGCGACAATGTCAGATAGTAGACACCTTTGGTCTGTGGTGAGCTGCGTCGCCCAGCCGTAATTGTCCTGCTGTCGATAATCCCATGGCAAACGCTTAGGAGTTACGAACACGTCCTCTACGTTGAAAGCATCTGTCTCGCCTGGAGCGATGATACGCAACAAGTCCACCACCACGCAACGCGTGTCCGGATCACGGTCTGGCCAGCTAAAGTCTGGCGGCAACGAACAAGCAAGGTACATGTGGGAACCGTACAGCAATTGGTCTGATGATGAATCTCCCCCAAAATCCTGCAATCCAACCTCTAGCCGAGAGGTGGTGTGATCAAACTTACTAAACAAGAATTGTTGACCCTGCTCCCAGCCACATAACATGCAAAAGAGGAACCTCGTCCAGTATAAAAACCCTGCCGCCAGCTTTATATACTCAGAATCGTTTCACTCCTGTCAAGGGGTATGAAAATCAATAGATGGTTGCTATCAGTGGCTTTGCTCGTTGTCTTGTCGACAGCAGTCCATGCTGAGTACGGTTATGGACGGAGCAGGAACTCTGGAAACTGCGGTTATTTTGACGATCCTATCTACGATCCTTCTTGTGGTAGCGGATCTTACTATGTAGACCAAGCAAGCCCGTACTGGCCGCCGTCTTACAGAGAGGTAAACAGTTCCACAAACTACCAATACAGTTACACCGACAACAGCAGATACACAGGATTGCAAGGTTGGAATCCCTACTACTACAACCAGTATGGTGGTAATTATCAAAACGATCCCGTCTTTGGCTACCAGTACAACAACTACAACCGGAATGATGGGTACTACAACAATAACCAGTATAACAACAATTATGGGTACAACGGATACAACAACTATTACCAAAACAACAACTTCAACCCATACTCCTACAACTACAATTCGTACCCCACACACAACTACTACGACCAGTACAACAATCGAAGATATGGAAACTATGGGGGCTACCCCTACAGCCCGTACGGCTCATCCTACTATGGATATGGTAACTCCTTTGGCAGCTACTACGACTATCTCAGCCCTGGCTACCAGTACTACGGCAGCTAAGCTATAAATACACTAAGTTCTGAACATCCCTTATGAAGGTCTTACACAAGCATAAGGAAGAAGTACGCTTGCTCATCGAGACAGTCGAGGATCTTTGGTATCTACATTCCATCCTTGAAGAAGGAGATATTGTTGAAGGGAAGACCATACGAAAGGTCAAGAAGGACGAGCAAGAAGGCAAACGCAAGCCCATGTTCTTGTCCATCAAGGTGGAAAGACAAGAATTCATGCCCACGCAATTGCGAGTTCTCGGCACCATCGTGGACGGACCTGAAGACGTGCCACGAGGCGAGCACCATTCTTTCATGGTGGAGGAAGGCAGCAAGATAAAGATCATCAAAGAATGGTCAACCTACCATTGGGCGAGAATCAAAGAAGCCACAGAAAAAAAGCCCGTCCACATACTGATGGTAGTTTTTGATAGAGAATCATGCTTGTTTGCCAACGTGGAACAAAACGGCTTTGACATATTATCCAAATTACAAGGCAACATCCAAAAAAAACAATTCGATCAGCAAGTACGCGGCAACTTCTTCAAAGACATTGCACAACAGATTGATGAGTATGAAAAAAGAAAACCCTACGACCACATCGTCGTGGGCTCCCCCTCATTTTGGAAGACAGAATTAATGCAACAACTCACCTATCCGTGGAAGGATAAGGTGGTGGCTGCCTCTGCGTCCACCGTGGACGAGGCAGGATTAAGAGAAGCGTTCAAAAGCGAAGATACTGAAAAAGCACTCCATCTTGCCTCCACCTCCAAAGAAGTGAGATTAGTGGAGGAATTGTTGTCGCGCATCGCCACCTCGGAGAAAGTAGCATACGGCATAGAGGACGTGAAGAAGTCCGCCCCTGCTGTAGAAAAACTCCTGGTGACGAACCACTTTGTCGCGAAAATGAGAGAACAAAAACAAATGAAGGAGTTGGAGGCGTTGCTCAACGCCGTAGAAGAGGTCAAGGGCAAGATTTTCTTTATTAGTGATGGACATGAAGGCGGGAAGAAATTGGACGGATTAGGCGGCATTGCGGCCTTCTTACGGTATATTGTCACCGGATGACCAGAATCTCTACCACAACATTAAAATAGTAGTTCCTGTTTACCACCAACCAACAGGGAAGAGCCATGATCGTCAAAGAAGAATTTTTGAATAAGCTGCGGAGATACTTTTCGCTAAACCTCTATGAGGTTAAAATCTGGGCCGCACTTTTAAGTAGAGGCGTGGCAACAGCAGGCGAACTCTCAGATATTGCTAACGTTCCTCGCTCTCGAAGCTATGATGTCTTGGAGAGCCTAGAAAAGAAGGGCTTTGTCATCATGAAACTAGGCAAGCCCATCAAATATCTCGCCGTACCACCCACAGAAGTGTTGGAACGCGTGAAAAAGAACCTCAGCAACGAAGCTGATGAAAAAATGCGCAGGCTTGAGGATCTCAAGAAAACTGATGTTCTGGGCGAATTAAACGTTCTCCACACGCAAGGGATAGAATTAGTAGAGCCCTCCGACCTCAGCGGAAGTCTTCGAGGCCGACACAACCTATACTCACATTTAGAAACCGTGTTGAAGAACGCAACAAAAAGTGTAACGTTACAAACAACAAGCCAAGGATTCATCCGCAAGGTTGACGGATTAAAACCCTTGTTTGAGAAACTCAAAAAAAGAGGCGTGAAGATTCGCATAGCTGCGCCGATAACTAAAGATAACAAAGACGCATTGAAAGATGTGAGCACGGTGGCAGAGGTACGCCACACAGACACCAAAGGAAGATTCTGCATCGTGGATGCCAAAGAGTTAGTCTTCATGATTCTGGACGACCAGGAAGTCCACCCAACGTACGATGTAGGCATCTGGTTGAACGCACCATTCTTGGGTCAAGCAGTAGAGAACATGTTCGAAGACTCTTGGAAAACGATGAAGCCACTCAAGTAGGCATACGTTTTTAAGCACTTCTAGCTTCGCACACATATGAGCCTAGCCGAAAGTTTGCACGTTCTCGAGCGGCAAATCCTGCCCTTGCTGAAGACAGCGAAGACTGTTCCCGAGCTAGCAGCCGAGAGCAAACTTCCTGAAGTGAGCGTTGTACGCGCACTCCAATGGCTAGAAAAAAAGAAGCTCGTAGCCACAGAAACAACAACCGATACTCATTTTGATGTTACCGAACGTGGAAAGCAAGGACTCCCAGAAAAGGCAGTTCTCGCACTGGTACTCCAAAGACCGCAAGCTATCAAAGATCTAGCACAAATCCAGGGAGGCCAAGCAGCCATAGGCGTGTTACGCCAGCAAAACCTAGTGATTGTGAAGGATGGGAGTGTTGAGGCCACTGCAGAAGCAAGCAAGGCAACATTTCCCGAAGAATCCTTACTCAAAAAAATGCCTTGCCTTCCATCCAAAGACGACAAAGGACTGGCACAAAGCCTCCAAAGAAGAGGACTCATTGCTGAGACCACCAAAAAAACAGTCAAGGCGTTCATCACAGATGCAGGCAAGAATCTCGTCCAAAAAGGGATAGCGAGCGTCGTAGACCAGCTCACCCCCACAATGCTTCAAGACGGATCTTGGAAGGGGAAAAACTTCAGAAGGTATGACCTTACCAGCATCGCACCTCGATTACATGGAGGAAAGCTCCAACCCTACAAAAAATTCTTGGATAGCGTACGAAAACAGTTCATAGCCCTAGGATTTGAGGAAATGGACGGTCCGGTGGTAGAAAGTGATTTTTGGGATATGGATGCATTGTACATGCCACAATTCCATTCGGCAAGAGACATCCATGAAGGGTACTACGTAAAGAACGCACCACCTGCAGACGTTGAGGAAGGTGTGATGAAGCGTGTCAAAGAAGCTCATGAAAAGGGTGTTGAGGGCAGCTCCGGATGGCAGTACGACTTTGATGTTAACCATGCCAAAAGACAACTCCTCAGAACACAAGGGACGGCCTGCAGCGCAAGAATGCTTGCCAACCCAAACCTCAAGATTCCAGGAAAGTACTTTGCCATATCTCGATGCTTCAGATATGACGTTATAGACTCCACCCACCTTCCTGATTTCAACCAAGTGGAAGGCATAGTAGTGGACAAGAACCTCACCCTACGCCACATGATAGGATTGTTGAAACAGTTTGCGAAAATCTTCGCACACACCGATGAAGTAAAGGTCGTACCAGGTTATTTTCCGTTCACCGAACCGAGTGTAGAATTATTTGCCAAACACCCAGAACTAGGATGGATAGAGTTGGGCGGGGCAGGAGTTTGCCGCCCTGGAGTGGTGCAACCTCTCGTACAAAAAGACGTACAAGTGCTCGCCTGGGGTATTGGTGTAGACCGCCTAGGGATGTTCAATCTAGGTATCAAAGACATCCGCAACCTATTCAGCAAAGACCTTGCGTACCTTCGCAAGGCAAAGGTGTGACATGCCAACGCTAACCTACGACAAGAAGGATTTTTTTGCACTCCTGGGTAAACTTGTTTCCGAAGAAGAGCTTGTGGAAGCGCTTAGCTGTCTGAAAGCAGAGCTCGCTGAATTTGGTGAGAACATCTCCGTAGAATTCAACGACACCAACCTACCCTGGATTTGGAGCGTGGAAGGGCTAACAGCCATGCTCAGAGGACTACTAGGTGTAGAGAAAGGTCTAGCAACGGTTGACGTAAAAAAACCAGAACGCCAAACCATCGTAGACAAGGTACCAGGACGGCAGCATGTTGCAACTTTTGTTGCCAAGGGCAAAATGTCTGAATCTCTGCTTGAAAATCTTATCCAACTCCAAGAAAAGTTCTGCGAAAGCTACGGAAAAAAACGACAGAAGGTTTCGGTGGGTCTGTATCCTGCGAAGAACATCGCCTTCCCTGTGCACTACACAGCAATTGAAGGAACGATGGCCTTCACACCTCTAGATGGGGAGCACATGAGCATCACAGACATCCTAGAAAAACATCCCAAAGGAAAAGAATACGGGCACCTTATAGCAAGCATGAAAAAATTCCCAGTATTCATGGATGCCAACAACCACATACTCAGCCTACCCCCCATCATTAACAGTGAGGAGATGGGCAAGGTCGATGCAGACACGAAAGAGCTCTTTTTCGATGCCACTGGCACGGATGAGCGTATCGTCAAGCTTACCGCAGCCATCTTTGCCTTTGCTCTATCCAAAAGAGGCTTTGCCATAGAATCCATGAACGTTAGCTACCCAAAACATAACGTGGTCATGCCAGACTTCACTCCACAAGAGATGAAGCTAGACATGGCGCAGGTGGACGCATTGCTAGCCTTAGACATCTCCGAGCCAACCGCAAAAGGATTATTAGAAAAGATGCGGTACGGCACCAAAGGAAACATACAAGTTCCTGCAATGCGCAATGATGTCATGCACAACGTGGACTTGGTGGAGGATGTTGCAGCAGCATACGGCTACAGCAACATGGAAGCCATACCAATAACCACGCATTCGGTTGGAGGAACAACACCACTCCAAAACTTTGCAGACGACATGCGCGCATTAGTGGTAGGATGCGGATATCAAGAAATCTTTAGCGCAATGCTCACCAATCCAAAAAGTATGACAAAGGACATGCGTGTCAAAGGGAAATTAGCCGAGTTGGACTCGTACTACTCCAGCTCCTATAGCGCGTTGCGAAGCTGGCTCACACCCGTACTCCTACAGTTCCTTGCCCAGAACAAGCACGTGGACTACCCGCAGAACATCTTTGAAGAAGGACCAGCCACCAGCGGAACGTTACAAGACGAACGCAAGCTAGCGTTTGCCTCTGCACATAGCGAAGTGTCAGCCACCGAAATGAAAGAGGTGTTGGATTTCGTCTTCGACGCGATAGGTGCGACATATGAAGTGAAGGAGAAGGATTGTGAGTGGTGCATCCCGGGTAGGAGTGCAGAAATTCTTGTCAACAAGCACCGCGTAGGTTGGTTTGGCGAACTCCACCCAGAAGTGCTAGCAAACGTCAAATTAGAAGTGCCAGTAGCGGGTGCAGAACTTGATCTGGGAAGGTTGTTTGATCATCTAACCGCTTCGTAACGTCCAGGAAAACCATCTTTAGAGAAAACTCCTTGGTAGAGCATGTTGTTCTGGCGGGATCTAAACATGCCCGCGCAGGTGCGCAGATAGTACGTCCACATACGGAAGAATCGGTCGTCATAGTTTCCTGACTTTTTGATCTCGGGCCAGTGCTTCACAAAGTTTTTGTGCCATTCCATCAACGTGGTGTCGTAGTCCTGGCCAAAATTGTGCCAGTCCTCAATTATTAGTAACCCTTCAGAGGCGCGACCTACTTGTGCCATGGAAGGTAGGGACGCGTTGGGAAAGATATACTTGCGAATCCATGCGTCTGTGAGTAATGTTCCTTTGAGTGCGCCGATTGAGTGATACAAGAAGAGACCGTCATCCTTCAGGACACTAGCAACCTTTTGTAGATACGTTCGCAGGTTTTTGTAACCCACGTGCTCTGCCATACCTATACTCACGACTCGGTCAAACGTTCCTTGCGTGTCTCGATAGTCTTGTACAACAATGTCTACAGGAAGACCCTTGCAAGATTCTCTTGCAAATTTGGCTTGCTCTTCTGATATGGTTATTCCTACCACCTTGACTTTGTATTTTGTTGCAGCATGCTTGGCAAAGCTTCCCCACCCACAACCAATATCCAACACTTTCATGCCGGGTTTGAGATGGAGCTTTCTGCACACCAAATCTAGCTTGTCCTCTTGTGCTTGGTCAAGATTTTTTGCTTTCTTCCAGTACCCACAGGAATAGGTCATGCTTTTCCCCAGCATTTTTTGGTACAAAAAATTGCCTGTGTTGTAGTGATCTGCAGTTTTCCACGCGCGCACCTTGTTTTGCATGTTGATGAGTTTTGCTGCTAACAACGTAAGCATCAAACGTTTGTTGTTCACCACTTTTTGGTCCAGCTTTGCGCGGAGTACTTTGTCAAAGAATTGGTCCAGGCGATCACAATCCCACCAACCATCCATGTAACTCTCTCCGAGAGCTAACGAACCACCACCAAGCACACGCTTGTAGAGTGCGGGATTGTTAACTTTAATGTCTCCCTTATTAGGACCGTTGATGGTTATCCCCGCAGATTCTAAAAGCTGCCGAGAAATACTCTCTGCACTCATGGCAGGAGAATAGGAAGAGGCAATAAAAAGGTCTCTATTTTTCCCTGCCCACTATCTTGCTGTCTCGTATTCTCCAGGAAAGCCATATTTGGTGAGAACGCCTTGCATTAGTTGGTGGTTCTGTCTGCATCGGAAGATTGCTGCTGCAGATAACAGATAATATTCCCACATTCTGAAAAAGCGTTCGTCGTAATCTCCTGATTTTTTGATCTCAGGCCAATGCTTGATAAAATTTTTGTGCCAGGCCATCACGGTCTTGTCGTAGTCGTCCCCTAAATTGTGCCAGTCCTCTGAACGGAGTATGCCGTCTGTTGCCGTGAGCAGCTGACCCATTGAGCTTAGGTGGCCGTTAGGGAAGATGTATTTGTTGTACCAAGGATCAGATATGGGTACAGGCTCTCTACACACAAAAGAATGGTACGCAAAGATGCCATCATCTTTGAGTAGGCTTGCAATTTTCTTCATGTAGGTTCGCATGTTTTTCGGACCTACATGCTCTGCCATACCGACGCTAACCACCCTGTCATACTGACCTTTGATGTCGCGATAGTCTTGGACTTTGATCTCTACGGGTAGTCCTTTGCACAACTCTCTCGCGAGTTTTGCTTGCTCTTCTGAAACGGTAACGCCCGTAACTTTGGCTTTGTACTTTTTGGCTGCGTGTCTTGCGAGACCGCCCCAGCCACACCCGATGTCAAGCAAGGTCATGCCTGGTTTGAGGTGAAGTTTTCTGCATAGGAGATCGTATTTGTCCTCTTGTGCTTGGTCGAGATTTTTTGCTTTCTTCCAGTAAGCGCAGGAATAAGCCATGGACTTTCCTAGCATTTTTTCATACAAGAAATTGCCTGTGTTGTAGTGCTTGGCGATCTGAAACGCTCGCATGGGATTCTGCAAATTGACAACCTTTGCGGCAATCAACTTGAGCAACAAACGCTTGTCGCTCTTGACTCTGAGTTCTAACCTTGCTCTGAAGACCTTATCAAAAAACTTGTCTAGGGCCTTACAATCCCACCAACCTTCCACGTAGCTCTCCCCCAGACCGAGACTTGCCCCAGAAAGCACGCGTTTGAAAAAGTTAGGATTGTGTACTTGGATGTCGTAAGGTTTGTTGCCGTTGACTGTTATTCCTGCTTCAGCCAAGAGATCAGTGATAAGCTTCTCTGCACTCTCCATTATGTGAGAAAACTAGCATGGTTAATAAAAAGGTCTCTATTTCTTGGCGGTTGCTGCAGGTTTTGCAGCTGTCTTAGAAGGCTTTGCTGGAGCTTTGGCTGCAGCTTTAGTAGCAGGTTTAGCTGGCTCTGCCTTGGGTGCTGCCTTTTTCTTGGTGCGATCGCGTACCGGTCTAGGCTTTGCCTTTTTGGGCTTGGTTTCTTTGATGGTGATACCTATTTTTTTGAGTGCAGCCTTCACATCAGCTGCGCTTGCGTCTTTCTTGATGGGTACTGTCTTGTCGGTAGGCAGCAAATGCATGATGTTTACCTTTCTTCTGCGCACTTCACCATCTAATAGAACATTATGCTTTTCCACGCCGAGAACGACGCCTCTTTTTCCAGCATCTCTTCCGGTTGTCTTAACGCAAATCTGGCCGACTTTCATCCCATCACCTTCTTCTCGTTAAGAATGCGTAGACATTTCCCACAAAGATTGCCTGCATACGGTCTTGTAGGTCGTTTTTGGCTTCTGGTAAGGTTTCTTAGTACACTTCGTATAACGTGAGGGATGCCTGCCATGTATGCACCGCAGTCTCTGCACTGCGCTTTTCCTGGCTTTCTCATCCTGTAATGTGTGATGGTCTTGCCTCCTGGCGTCTTCACCTTCACACGTCGTAGCGTCCTGCTACGCTTCTTGCCCTCTACCATACCTCATCCACCAGTGGTCCCTTTAAAAAGGTTTTTATGTCGCGGAGCAGTCTTAGTCGTATGGAAGACTTGTGCTTTCCAGGAAAGGAAGAGGACTTTCTCAAAGTAGCTGACAGGCTAGGACTGAAACTGACCTTTGTGTACAAGAAAAGACCCCAAAAAGAGGGCGTCATGGCCCTTTCCGATCTTTCGCTTTTGGATTCTAGAAAAGCGCTGAAAAAAGACGCTTTAGTGCATGGCTTGTTTGAGACAGAAGTCAGACTCAACCAAGTGGTTTGTAAGATTGCGGTCAAGAACAACTGTACATTTTTGCTGCCTTTCGCTCCCTTGTTGCGAATGACGCTTCCACAAAGAGCAGAGCGTCTTGCTAAATGGGCCTTCGCCTTTCGCTTGTTCAAGAAGTACAAAGTGAAGTATCGTGTTGTTTCGTTTGCAAAGGATCCTTCAGAACTAAGAAGCAAGTTGCAATTGGATGCGGTTGTTGCTAGTCTTGGAAAGTGAACCACCAACCTTTTAAGAGTACGGAAGATAGATAGATCATGATAAAGTACGTCTGGTTTGATCTTGAAGAAACCTTAACCGTTAGGAATGCGGAATTTCAAAAGGTGTGGAACACGCTAAGGTACAAAACCTATTCTGAGGCCACCAACAAACCAGTAACTCCTGAATTAATGGAGGAATACGAACAAAAAATAAAACAACACGGAAGCAATTCTGCAGTCTTTGTCTCGCTAGGCCTGCCATCAGATCATTGGCACAAACATTATGCGACCTTAGACAAGAAAAAACACTACCGTCCTGATGATAAAATTACGGCTACCCTACAAGAACTCAAACAACGCATGCCCATATCATTATTCACCAACGTAAAGAAAGAAGAAACCTTGAAAATTTTGGGGGCGGTCGGCCTACCAACAGAATGGTTCACCAACATTTTGACGGGTGATGACATCCCCACAAGAAAACCTTCACTGGACGGGTTTAAAGAAATGATCAAAAGATCGGAACTGGGAGCAGACGAGCTAATCTACGTGGGCGACCGTGTCAACTTGGATATTGTCCCTGCAAAACGTGTCGGCATGCACACATGCTTAGTAGGAAGCACATCACCTGAAGCAGAGTATTCCTTTGAGAAGTTTGAAGATATTTTAACGATTTTCTAACTCGAAGCCGCGGTAGCCTTTTCAACGTTCTGTGCCACGAATTCTAATCTGTTGAAGAACATGTTGTTCTTGGCTCGACCACTTATTTTGTATTGCTCACCTAAGAGCTCAGTCTTTAGTGGTTCGTACAGTTCTGGCGAGGTGCGGAAGGTGAGCATGTCTTCTTTGCTTTTCCCTAGTAATTGTTCGGCTTGTTGTCTGAACAACGCAACACGAATGTTTTCTGTACCATCATCCAAGAACACGTTCACCACGTAACTGTAATCCAAAGGTTTAGGACCGTGCCTTGCGCACTTCCACTCGCTCTCAGCTTGTTTCAACCTGCCACCACAGTCTGGGCACACTTCAAAGTATTTTGGTTCAAAGACTTGGACTACCGTGCCTAGGATTTGTACGTTGCCGTCTTCTTCCGTGAGATCGCGAATGGGTTTGTGTACGGCTTCTGGCGCTACATACGCTTGTACTTCTACCCCTTCAGGGTTAACAACCACTTTGGTTCGTTCTGAAACGTGTAGTTCTGTGCCGCGTTGGCCTTCTTTTGGAACGCCATCGTTGATCTTGACTATTGTTCCTTGTTCGAGTTTTTTTAGTATTTGTGCTTGGTCTCCCCAGCACACAACTCTGAGCGTGCCGGTCTCGTCTCCCATGATGAAGTTGCCCACATACCCTTTAGTGCCGTCTTTTCTGTCAAACTCGTTGATTTCGTACACTTGGAGCACTTTTCCGTTGACTTCTGGGCTTCGCATGCCTGGATAGGTGTCTTTGATCTTGCCAGTGTTCTCAAACAGCTTTACTCCTAGTTCGTTAGCTAAAATGTGTGCTGCGCCCTCTTTGGAGACTAATCCTGAGAGTTTTTCGAGCTTTTCGTCTATCTTTTGGTTGATTGCTGCCTCGTCAAGGCCTTTTTGCTCCTTGATCTTTGCTAGGATGTCGGGTAAAGGGATATTCATCAAACCACCAATTTGTTCCTCCTATAGCGTGGTTTAAAAATTTTATTGTTGTACAGACACTATTGCAAATCTTAGAGGTCTGCTTCTTAAACCAGGAATACTGATTTCGTTGGGGGTGTACTCGAGGAAGGCCACCTCGTCCGTGCTGTCAGACCGCTTGAACAAGCTCGCAGCGACGTTGCTCAAACATTCTGGGTCATCCTCTTGTACGCACGCATCAATACGTTCCATGTTGGTCACAATATCAAGGATTTCTTGGATGTTGTACGCTATCTCCACGTCAAAGCTCATGTCTGCTGCTACTGTGGCAACCGCTTTGTTGTTCAAGCTTCCGTCCACGTTGACAGGGAGGAGAGCGACTCGATGGGGCACACCTATCACTCGCATACCTTTGTTTTGCGGGATGATGCTGATGTCAAAGTCTCTAGAGATAAAACGATCTTCCTCTCTAGGCAGGTACGCTTTTATTCTTTGTGCGATGTCTTTTTGTAGTTGGGTGAGTATTCGTTTGGTGGAGGGAGCGCACACCCCGTTCTTGTACCATACTACCTCTCCAGGGTCCTCGCCGCATTCTGAGACCAGCACGCGTGTTCGGGTGGGGGTTAGAAGAGAAAGATCTTCTAATGCTTGGTGCGTGGCTTGCACACCTATACGTTGGGCGCGTAATTGCAGACTTGTCGCTTCTTGGTTGGCTCGGACGACGGCTACTCCCTTTGCTCCCACATCACCTAGTGCGTTGATGCCTTGTCCTGCAGAGTAGAGCAGCACCATGAGTGCTACCAGCGCTCCTAGTAGGATGAAGAATACTATGGTTGCGAAGAACACCCCCTTCATGGTCCGCCTCCTTCCATCACCACATCAACGCTGTCAAAACTATTGTAGATTATGAGGTTGGCCTCCACCATACCCTTTGCCGCAGGTATGGCAATGGTTTCGTCGAAAGTAACTTGGCCGAGACCGGCGTGGAGTGCGTCAACTAATGTATGCCTTACCCCGTCGGGAGAGGTTACGTGTAACGTCCACAAGCAAGTGTCTTGGGTTACAGTACAGGCAAGCTTGTCCATGGCTGCTTGATCCAAGTCTAGAGGTATCTTTTTGGTCTGCCCGTTAAGCAGGTCTGCCTGGCTTGCGAGCGCTTGCCAGACTTTGACGTTGTTGTACTTGGTATCTACGTAAGGTAGTTGTAGGAATGCCTCCATTTTTTGGTGGTCAAAGGTTGCTTGTTCGGTCGCTTGGATGTCTACCGTGCGCGGCTTTGCCGTTGAGATGATAAAACCGAAGAAGATTATGATGACTACGGCACTCGCGAGGTATATCCAAAAGTCTGCACCCACGCTAGGTAGGAGTCCTTTACGCATGGTAGACCTCCACGGTCACGGGGGTGGCGCGCCCATCTAGGCTTGCAGGATGAACTTCTTTGACAAACGCGACATCCTTGCCAAACACGCCTCCTCCTTTGAGCACGACCAAAAACTCGTAATCTTTTAGCCGCCAGTACGCGCTTTTGCCACCTATGCTTATCTTAGCCCCTACCCTTTTGTTTGCGGCTATCTTGAGCGTGTCTAGTCTTTTTTGTAACAAAGTCATATCTTCACTCGTGATCTCGTTGCCCGGCGGAAGCATCTCTAAGAATCGTGCCATGAGTATGTTGGTCTCGCTCTCCGTTATGTCGGTGCGTACTTTGAGAGCGGTGCTTCTTGCCATGATTAAGGTGAGTAACACTATCACGACGTATCCTATTCGTAGAATCCATATCAGGTATTCTGCTGCCTGTCCTTTACGGGAATGCCTTAGCGATAGCACTTGCCACCTCCCTTGGGTTGTCGATGAATAACTCTGGAGGCCCTATCTGGATTTCTATGCCCGGTTTCAGGGAGAGCCCTTCTGTCGCGCTGAATTGCGCAGGGTGCACTTCCAGCAGTGCGGCCCCTTCCACATCTCTACTGTATAAGTCAGTAAGTTGGTTGTATACCGCACATGCTTTGGGGGAAGTGTAGAGGATGCGCAGGCCAGGCCGTTCAGAGGCACTGACAGATATGTACGCGTCTTGGTCTTGGAGAAGGCTTTCCTTGTCTTCCTCATCTAGTAAGCTCAGTATCTGGATGTTTTTTTGTTTGAGTCGTGCCTCTAGGTTGAGGAGCAGAGTTTCCATATCCGCAGTGCCGTCCAGGGCTATTTTTTTGATGTTACTCGTGATGGGCTTGCAGTTTTTTCTGTAGGGATTCCACACTATTTTGTCTTCCTCAAGAGTGTCCAGTCTTAGCTGTCCTGGTTCGTAGACAAATCGCAACAAGGATTTGCCTTTGGCCTCAAAACCTTTTTGTTGTATATACGGATACACCTCTCCTGCGTTTGTTCCTTTTCGAACGATAACCAACTCTCCAGTTTCTATGGTAAAAGTTTGAAGAATGGATGAGTCCTCTCCTAGTGTTGCGACGTAACCCCTCCCTATACCCCACGCGGCGAGTATCTCTAGAGGTGCTGCTACCGCAGTAGCTGCCAGACTTGCAGTGTATGTGGCGAAGACTGCTGCTCTCGTCACAAGATTTCGGGTCATTAGTGCAGCACCTCCCCCAGTACCTAGGGCGGCTCGCTTGAATTCGGTATTGAACGCTTTTACAGCCGCATCATTGTCGTACTCGTAAAAACCGTAGAGGAAGACTACAGGATGGTCTGCGAAGCTGTCTATTAGTAGGGCAATATCTCTTGCTAGGAACCGTTCTTGATAGATGTCATCCACATCTTTGAGTGTTTTGGAGACTGCCACCGAAAACATCACCACCATGATGAGCTCGATCATGACGAATAGGATGAGCCTTATGCTGGCTTGGCTTCTCATGGCTGGTTTTTAAGCTGTCCGTCTTAAAATGATTTCGGTTAACCCAGCACGTCTCTCACTTGAAAGCCAGTGTTTTGACGCTTTGAGGTCATGTCTGCAATTTTTAGGTCTCCTTCATTTTTGAGCGACACTTGCAATTCTATCACGCTCGTCTCGATCTCTTGACATCTTCCATAGGTGACGGCAAGATCTCTGTCAAGGCTGAGCGTGTCTATTGGCAAGGGTCGGCAATCTACGAGTTCGTAGTTGGCAAAACATGTTCGATGGTTGACGAGAATGCCATCTGAATTATACTTGTAGATGCAAGCGCAGGATCGCTTTCCGCATCTTGGATCGCGGGAGATGAACTCTTTATCTGAGCATCTCTTTCCGATGAGGGCCGAGGCGGCTCTTCTTGCGGCCGTGGGTGCAAAGAAGGCACCTAGACCAATTCCTTGATCCTTTGCGGCTTGGAGTGGGTTAATGCGGTTGAGAAAACCTTTCTCGTTTTGGCACGTATCCTCAACCTTAAATTGATCTGCTGTAAAAAACACCAAAACGTGATTCTTGTCTATCACCACAGGAAGAGGAAAGTTTAGTTCGTCTTTGTTTTCCTTATCTAAGAGAGTAGTTTTTCCGCGTATCGTGCTTTCTATTGCCTTTAATTGTCCTACCGCACCTTCTTTGTCTGTCTCTTCAGCCACACCGGTAAATCGGGCGAGTCCTTTGAACCCTGCATAGGTGGTCAACACCATGAGTAGGAGCAGGGCCACCTGGAGGTACATCATGGATGTTTGTGACTTCATGATTCTATACTAATCCCGCTTTTGAGTTTAGGACAGGTCTTGTCCAACACGCAAGGTAGGGTGCACCTAAAGTTGTCCTTGTCCCAGCAGCGATCCGGGGTGGGGAACTGTCCTAACTTTTCTTTTTTCTCCAGCTCCTTGCACTTCTGGACGCATGCGGTTCTTGCGTTGGAAGTTTTGGATTCCTCTTCAGGTTCACAATCATCAGGAATACCGTCTCCATCCTTGCTTATGCGGTCATCTCCTCCTTGACAGATATCACATGCATCAGGATGTCCATCTCCATCAAGGTCGGGTGGTCGTTCATCGTTCACAAAAGATCCTAAACTGGGAAAATCTGAACAAAGAGCGTTGGATAGGCTATCGGCAGTACCGCCAAAACGGGCTCCTAATTTAGTAAGATGACCGCCTTGTAAAGCGAAGATGACAAATCCCATAAAGAATAACACGAGTATGGTGCTGACGACAAATTTTAGTGGGTCCTGACTCATGGACTACCCCCAAATTGGGTGTTTGTACAACAGATTAGTTTTTTGTCTCCAGGGCACGTGAAGGATGATCTTTGTCCTCCTCGGTCGTCACACGTATCTCTTTGTATGCATTCGCCTTTTCCTTCACACTGAATGCCTGAGGCGAAGTTGCCACCTCCTTTGAAGATGAGGTTGACAACGATGATGGCAACAATGCCTATGATGATCAATCCAATAATTATTTTCAGAGGATCTGTTTCGGCACGCATAGGGGTGGGCTAGTCTTCAGTATTATAAACGTTGCGCTACGAGGAGCCAAACGAAGGGAGGGAGATTTTTCTTTTTGGAGTACCATCAGCAGGACAACGAGCTGGCGCCCGTGGAGCCACTATAAGGTCTTCGCCTACTGCGAACCTGTCTCGGTTGTTGCTGAGGCGTTGTTGTACTTGGCCTTGGACGTTAGCAGGCGCATTATTTTCGGTGAGGCCATCTACTTCCGATATGAATAACGTGTCAATACCTGATGGTAAACCGTTTTGTGTTACGACGAACGGTTCCCGGTACGCTTCATCGTTCTGTTTGGCTTGCTGGCTTGGAAACATTTTGATGGTGACCGGTCCGGTGTAGCCATCTCGAACAAAGGTCAGCGATAGTAATTGTGTCTCATCGGGCGTTATCGTGGATTGCTTCAAGTCTTGGGCTACGACCTCAAGGTCAGGTGTAAGGGTAAAGAGGGGGGAAAATACTGCGGGTTCGTTGAAGGGATTGGTGGCCTCCAAAATAATACGGTGTCGTTCTGCTTCATTAATTTGCACCGAGCCTGGTCGGATGAAGAGCGTGGGTGTGGCAGGGACTTTTATGGCACCTACAGGTATGTGCTGGCCGAAAAAATCAATATGTAAGTGCAACGTGAAAGGTACGAACAATTTTTTGTAAATAAGGTGTGCGGTGACTCTTTTGATTTCTCCTGGAGCAAGAGTGAGCCTGCCGCTGGATCCACCGAGCGTCTTCCCTTTCCAGGTGGCATCGACTACAACCACGTCACTTTCTCCTGTTGCAAGGAACAAACCGGGGTTGAGACCGAATTTTCCAGTATTTTGGACTTCAAAATACACTTTGCCTAACTTATCACTTTCGGTCTCAAAATACACTTCCTCGTAAATCACGCTTCGGGGTAGTATTTGTATGGAGTCGAAACTTTGGGGAAGCTCGTCCACACGTTCGAGTACCGAAAGTGTTGATTTTGAGGCTTGGCCTAGCTCGAACATTTTTCTGGAGGCTAACTCCTTGAACTTGTCGGGGCAGGTTCCTTGCAAAGTGTAGGTAACCGTCGGGTAATCTTTGTCGTATTTTTTCGCGAATTTAGGTTCTAGACAATCCGTGCCAGGATTATCAAGGTGTCCTATGGGTACGAATTTGCCACACTTGCCTTCGGCCACATCCCTCCTCATGAGTTCTTTTTCTTCTAGGTGAGCAAAGATGCATCGAGATAAGCGTATCGCGTCGTAAAAGTTCCCTACGAGTGCCCGGATCTCTGTTTGTTCGTCATAGCAGTCCTTGATTAGCGTGTCTCGCTCATCATCAAAGTAGTCCTCATGGATGCATACTGCTCCGTGATCTCCTGGTTGGAGGAAGTAGGTGTTGACATTTTTGAGCTTGGGAAGCACGATGTCAGCATCAGGATAGCAGTATTTTATCTCTGAGACGTACTTTGCGATGTCTGCCGAATGGCAACTCACTGCGGCGAGTCGTATGAGCTCTTGATATTGTTCATGGGTGACTCCAGTTTCTTCACAAGGAACGTCCAATTTGGCGATTCTTCCTGCGCTTTTACCAAGTTTGAGTATGGTTCCTTGCGCGTTGGTGAGTAAGAAAACCAGACCGAACAAAAGGATCAGGGTGACGATGAGCTTCATGCTTGATTGTGCTCTCATTTTTTCCAGAGTAACAGCATGCCGTATCCAAAGGCTTGGTCGAGCGCTGCGGTGGCCGTGTCCTTGTTCATCCAATCATTGATCAAGTACGCAGCCGTGATAAAGAGGGTGAATGCCAGCAGTGCCAACACCAAATTCTCTGCGGTCATGCCTTTCATAGACAAGCCTCGGATTCTATCCTATAAAAGCTTACCTCGTAGAAATGAGGCTTTTGCACTGCAAACCTTTGAGTGCTTCGCTTTCAAAGGGTATGAGTTGTAGGTAGGCAGCAGTATCCGAGTCCTCTCCGCCAAAGACTTCGTTCCATGCGATGACTGCTGCGCCTCCAAGTGAGATGATGATTCCGCCTCCTATGCCCACTAATCCTGGTGCTGCTCCCACACCGGTAAACACGCTGGCCAATCCTGCTGCAGAGGTTTTCAGCCCTATCACGATCATGGTTCCGCCAACGCCGTAACTAAGGCCTTTTTTGGAGTAATGCGCTACCAGTTCGCCCAGCCCTCGTCCTCGTGCATACACAAACACAACTGCGTATTGTTGGCTCGTGTCCAACACATCTCCTTGCTTGATTTGGTCACCTAAGGCGTCTAGGGCAGCGTCGGTTCCGCTGAAGGCAGGCGACATGCTCTGTGCGTAGGTCTTTCCTGCTCGGACCTTCGCCGTGTGTAAGTATTTCAGCATGCCTTTTACTTCTTGTTCCTTCTCAAACCCGATGGTGCTGCACAGATGGCAGAAAACCCCATCACCCTCAAACAAGTCTAATTTTCCGTACCCAAACGTGTCCCAGCAAGAATGCATGGCTCGTGCCACCGTCCTCTTGATTGGTAGGGGATCTTCTGTTTTGATGAATATTTCTGTGGTGGGACAGTTGAATTCTTGGCTGAACCTTGCGCTGCCTACTGCTGCAAATGCGTTTGCGTAAACATCTGCTTTGCATCTGTTTGCGTCGACGCTAGCTTCGAGCTTGCTGCCAAAACCGCTTCCAAACCCTAGCCAAAGAATAAGGAAAAGAGCTGCGAGCATTGCTGCGGTGAGTTCTTGCCAAGTTAGTCTTCCCATTAGTTGAGGACCTCGTCACAGTTTTGGTGCAAATACTTTACTTGGTGGAAGATCAGGGCTTGTTCGACAGAATTGTCTGGACGTAAGGGATCTATGGTGCCTGCCCATTTGATTGCTTTGTTCTTTTTGCTTCCCACAGCGTAGATTGCGTATGTTTCCTTTGGGTCGATGTCTACGTCGATGAATGTGGCAAACTTATGTGGAAGGTTGTCCAAGGACATGAAGTATTGTTGGTAGGTGAGTTCCTGCCCTCGCGGTCTTCTACTTCTTAGGTGTGTGAGAAAGTCTGGCTTTGGATTTTTTTTATTGAAGCTTACGATGTCACAGATCAAACAAAGGTTTTTTCCTCCTAAGAGTTCTGAAAAGTACGGCGAGCCGGGCCAGTTTTTCTTGCCCTCCCCTATCATGAGCGCGCAAAGATGTAGTCTTTTTGCGAGTTCTCTGACTACTGTCTTTTCATCCTCGTCATCAAAATTTAGATTGTTTCTCTCACAAGGTAGTCTGGTGATTCGTTCTCCGAAGGAAAGCACTTGACCTGCTGAGGCAAGAGTGATGCCAAGCTTGCAGGCTTCTCGCTTGCTTTTTTCTTCTGTCGCTCCTAAGAGTACGTTGGTGAAGCCGCCAAGAAGCACGATGGCTACGACGGCGAGCATGAGAAGCATCATTTGTTGGTGTGTCTGGGCTTTCATGGTACGAGTTTGGCGAAAATCTTTGAAAGCATGTACAACAAGACGAGCATGATGATGATAACGACGGTTACGAGCCATGTTCTCGTTTGGGCTTTCATACTGCTATCAGCTCGTCACTCGTATTTAAAATGAGTAGATTAATGACTAATCGGTTCCGGGCGAGGTCGGTTGTGTGCTTTGGGCGCTTCAGGTTCTCTTCACCTTACAGCAGATGTTATTTTCAGCATAAGACTGTTTTTTTGCTTCTGGCTGCTGGGTAAACTCACGGAAGTTCCTTCCTAAAGGAAAGTTTCCGTTGTCAATATTGCACTCTCCTACCTTGACCACCTTGCCTCCAACCGAGAGGCACGTTCCAGAGTTCTCACTCCAGCCTTTAATTTTTCCGGTAAAAATAGCGATAATAACAACAAGAACGAGCAACACCATGATAGCGATAACAATCGTTTGTAAGGGTAAGCCTTGGCCTTTCTTCATGGAAGGGTTCCAAGCGTACTAGATCTTAAAGGTTTCGAAAAAAAAAGATAAAAAATTATCCTATTGCTACACAGCACTGCGTACAGCTTACTAACTTGTCAGCTTTTACCTGTTGGTTAGGCTTGATGTAGACGCCGCTGATGGCTCTCTCGCGTCCTTCAACACAAGGAGTTGTGCCTTCGTCTGCAACATGGCACCTGCCAGCGCATTCGCTGGCGATACGTCCAAACTTGCCTACCTGGCCTGAGAATATGGCTGCGATGACAACCAAGACTAGCAGGCCGAGTGCTGCCACAATAATTACCGTTATGGGTAAACCTTGGGCTTTCATGTGCTCTTTACCGAGGAGCTGTTATTTAAATGTTTTGGATACAATAAGGGTATGAGTTCTGGCTCTGTAAAGAAACGCTCTCGCATTACTTCTTCCAAGACGTAATGCACTTTCTTGTCCTCTATCGAAAAGCGTTTGTCTAGCCGTTCTAAGAAGGCTTCGAGTGCGTGCATGGTAGGAAAGATGAACTCCACCATCACGTTCCAGCCGTTATTCACTCTGAATAACGTGTTGACGTTGTGATGTTTTTGGAGGTACTGCATGAAAGAATCCTTGTCTTGGAGCTTGAATAACACGTACGCACGACTGTCAAAGCCTAGTTTACTAAAATTAATGAGACAGCTGTGCCGTACGACATCAGGGTAGTGGTGCTTCATGCGATCGAACAAGGTGGAGACAGGTATCCTTGTCCTCCTGGAGAGCTCTGTGAGCGACATTCTCCCGTCCTTTCGCAGCCAGCTGATGGTTTTCCTGTCTTGGTCTCGGATCATCTTCGAATATATCGGAAGTTCTCCGAAACATATACTTTTGCCTTAAAGTACATATACTGGCATAAGTTTATATGTTTGGCCAGCTCGCCCAACACATGAGGCGCAGTCTTGTCCAGCTCGGTCGCACCACGCTATGCGTGAGCTTGCCACACGAATTCGTACAACGATACGGATTGCAGAAAGGGGATGAGATAGACGTATCAGAAGAAGAGGCACAACTCGTGCTGAATGCCCAGCCTGCTGGAAACACCTCATGCGTGGTAAACATTACTGATGAACATTATTCTGTTGCTTGGTACACCATCACGGCAGCGTACATGGCAGGGCACGCCACCATCGATATTCAGTTTGAGACACCCCACCTAAAAAAAAGTAAGGAAATACCCACCAACCAAGCTATTGCAGAACTCACCGGCTCGCTGATAGGAATGGAAGTGATGGAACAAGGGAAAAATCATTGTTTACTGAAAGAAATTGCTCTTCCAAAAAAGGACGAGCTGCCAAAGTTGCTATCGCGCATCTGGAACGTTCTTGTAGTGCTGGCAAACGAATGCAGGGATCCCGAATTGAGGAAAATCGTACACGTCCATGAGGACCAACTCAACAAATTAGTGATGTACGGGATGCGGTTACTTTCCCGCGCCGGAGCAGGTACTCGTCAGGAAAGTTTGGCCACGTATGCCATACTCTCTCGCTTGGAAGTGGTGGGAGATCTGTTCCAGCAATTGCTCGCAGAACTAGAAGATGAGGGATGTCTGGAACAATTAGAAGAGGTAGTGAGAAGTTCTAGGGACGCTTTCTCGACGGGAGATATCGCAAAAGCATGGCATGCTCGGCACGCTCTACAAAAGGTAGATAACGAGATTGCCAAGCAAATCTCTGACAACCTTATGGATGCTCTGCATCTTCGCCTCACCTACACATAACAAAGGCTAGGATGGTATTTGTGTACCTTCTCGCTTGCTTGTCGAAAGTTTGCTTCGAGTTGGACAGCATCCCCTTCTCCGTACTCCCTGTTTCTTCCCAACAGGCGAGCGGTTACGAATACATCTGCGATAGCCTCTGCCTCGCTAGGAAAACTTATCGCATCCCCTAGCGTGCGATAGCTTTGGGCAGTATCAATAGCGCGGTGACCCGCCGCGGCATCATCAAAATCAATATACACCACGCGATGGTTGAAAGGGTCATGGAAAACGTTATGCGGATGGATGTTATTATGGAGTACCACGTTTTGTTGGTATAAGACCCCCCATGCAGTGGTGGGTTTGTAGTCTACCTTTATTCGTGCGAGTTGTTGGCGGAACTCTGCTTCGTAGTCCAGCTTATTGAAGCCGAAAATTTTGGCACTGTCCAATTTCTTTGTGGCAGAGAGAATCGGCCCTAGATGGTCGTGCGTGACGGGCGTCCCTTGTACACGTCGGACAAACATCGTATCCCAATCACCCGATACAAAACCCCATGGACGCATCGCATTAACCCCTAGAACCTCGCTGCATGTCCTCGCTTTCCACCATACGCCGCGGAGATCCTTCCCACGGTACGCAAGATACAACCGTTTCAGCGCCTCAGAACCTTGGAGCGTGTAGACTTCCTTGCTTGTCGCACCCTCTATGAACGAATCAGGGGCTCGACGTGCCAACTTTTTGTGCAGCGGTTCGAGGAGAAAATCATTGTCAAAGCCTGCTTGGCTGAGGATCTCTGCTTGGCACGCGATCATGCTCTCTGAAGTGTGGTCTTGACGCAGTCGCTCGGATAATCTCCACACTTCCTCCTTCTCATCGTACATGACGTTCAGGGTTTGGAGCATGATGAGCGGTAGCGGGTTTGTGGGGTCTTGCGCATACCTCTTTTCTGCCTTGTCCTGCTCTTGCTCATAGCAAGTTGCTTGGTGGATTTTGTGGAACCACGTCTTTTTTGGTTGTAGGGCATCATGGCGGATGATGGCTTCCTCAAGATCTTGTCTTTCAGCAGCCTCTAGCGCTCCGTGCCATGCGGTGAACTGTTTAGAGGCTGCGGCCGTAAGAACAACATCGTGGTTTTGATTGGTTTTCCCTGCCTCTCGGAAAACACGATACGCGTTAAGGATGTGTGGGGGCTTGAACTGGCTAAGCATGGAGAGAGGATAGGCAACAACAGGAAAGACAGTGGAAGTGAAGTACGTGTGCATCACTGTGCGGCATGCAGCCATTGCGTCTGGTGGCACGGCCATGGACTCAATTATTGCTTCTACACCCAGAGCCGCAGCTCCTGTTGCCATCGCCGCAGTTGCTGCCGGATGGGTTACCACCCATTTATCTTTAGGTTGCGCCTCTCGTTCTTTTGAAATGCCTCGCAAAGCAGTCCAGCCCATTCCCCATGCGACAACAGGAAGAATCCATCCTTTGGCTGCGTAATCCGCGAACGAATACCAATCCAGCCCACCATCTTGGATAATAGGAGGGCCTGCCTGGCTCCACAATACTGCCGTGCTTAACCCCGCCACCATGACCCCTAATCTAAAACGAATATCTCCCCACAGCGTCTTGAGACGGCTCACAAGAGGAAAACAAGTGGTGGGCTTAAAAGCCTAGCGACAGAGATCCAGGCGTACCTTCAACGGTGTCTGTCCAGGTAGGGCGACGAACTGTGTCTTGGTCTCTCTGCTCTGTCTGAGCGTGCAAGCTTCTCCCACATCGTCCAGTTCGGGAATCTGATTATCTCCTTGACGCACGCGTATGTTGAACTGTCGATTCCATTCTCCGAACGTGCTGTCCAGCATGGATTGTGACACGAAAGCGGCTCGTTGGCATGCTTTGTCTCCGGTACTGCACAACAACGTGTTGGTTTGTGCGCACGCTTGATACAATTCTCGTAATGTTGCATCCTGACATTCCTCATCCACCGTGTTTAATGCGGCGTTGAGCCAGTTTGCTGCCAGCACGCTCTCCACCCCTTTAGATGGTGGAGGTTTTTTGCCTACAAAGAAGAACAATCCAAAGAAGATCCCCATGGTGAGTAGTATGACGATGAAGGCTAGTCCGAATATCTCTGTTTGACTACGTTTCAAAGCTCGTCTCCACCTCCATCACGCCAAAGCTGTACGCAGTAGGTCCTTTGGTGACGTCCAACAGCAATACCGGGGTGCGATGTATCTTTACGATGCCCTCAGCTCCAGCATCGTAGATAACACGTACGTACACCGCGCCAGTGTCATCTGTAGGAGGAAAGTGTTGGGTGATGGTTATCTTGCTTGTGCCAAACAGCTCAAAATAGTTGGCGTTTTTCAGGGGATCCGAGTTGATGGTGGTTAAGGCATCAATTTTTAGTTTTTCCAAGCATGCCCCCGGGGGGCGTACGCCTCGGAAGGTGCAATCAAGTTCTGGCATGAAAAAAGCAGTTTCTGCTATTCTTACACTACGCACGTCTCTAGCTTGGCTGACGTCTTTCTCCAGACTGCTCTTGTGGATGCCTGCGTACACAACCAATCCCACACCGAGTAGGAACATGAACACTACGAGAACAGCGATGGTCTCGAACATGTTGATTTGTGCTTTCATTAGTACACCTGGGGACATCCTGCATTCGTTAAGGCGTCGTTAAGCGTTTGGAGTTGTTGTTGGGCCTGGTCTAAGCGTGCAAGAGCGGTAGTGTCGCCTTCGTTTTGTTTGAGGGTTCTGGCTTCCTCTTGGATGAACATCACCTGATCTTGGGCATCATCGTACCCTATGCATTCGGGTTCTGCTTGCGCACCTAGCAGTTGGATGCGGTTTTGAAGGACTTCTGCCACCTGTTCCATGCGCGCGTACCCTTTTCGTAGGTTGCATTTGAGTACGTCTTCGTTTTCCGAAAACATGGCTGCAAGGTGGACGGCTTGGTCAGGGTTGTAGACGGTTTGACCGTTGCCTCGCTCTCGATAGTAGATGGCGGTGTTGGCTTGTATCTCTACTTCGATAACCTCGTCGAAGTCATCAGGAACCTGCTTTCGGTTCGTGAATAAGTAGACAAACACACTGCGTTCTTCTCCATGATATTCAGGGTCATTGCCTGGCTTGAGCGCTTGGACACGGACCACGGTAGGTATTTGTTTGAGCGCATCCTTTGCTTGATGGTCATCGTTGTGGAAAACATAATAGTAATAGTCTGGGCTGGTGAGGAAAACAAAATTAGTGCTCCGTGGAAGCCCCCATGGCTGGGAAAATAGGAATGCGGTTATCGTGGGAAAGAGATTTGGTGCGAAAAAGCTTTCTGCCATCCTGGTCCGTTTCGATCCTGTGATGATGCCACAATCACACGTTCTGCTGCACTCGTACCTCATTTTTTTGGGTAGGGTGGCGTTGAGAGCACTGCCTGAACTTTGGGCCGCGCTGGTAAACACTCCACGAAGGTTGGTGCTGATCTGAAAGTCTGCCCTAGCCTCAGAAGAGGCGCGGAATTTGAGTGCCACGATCACAAAAAAGCTGAGAATGAACGCTCCTGCGACAAGAACAAAAATATGGTGTGCTTGTAACTCTTGTCCTTTCATTGGTCACAAGGGTTGAGTTGTGGGTCCCAGCTGGAAATCACGGCCTTACCCTTATATCCCTCCAGGCGTAATTTCATCGCTCGCTCTGTCTTGTAGCAACAGTAGGTTCCTTGTGGAGGCTCCACGCTTGCATCTTCCACCACAATGATGTCGGGACTGTAGAATTTGTTGTAGATGGCTCCATCTTTCAAGAGGATGATGTTGCCAGTCTTTGCTCGGAAGGTCGGCTTAAGTATGGGTTTGCCGACGTTATCACTTGGTAATTCAGCCGTGATAAAGCAAATCTCCTCTGCAGGACTGCGTATGGTGATGGTGTCTACGTTGCCGTGGTTTGTCTTGAGCTGGTCAATGCCTGCTTCAATACCTAGTTTTAGGTCTGTGTAGGCGATGAGTTCTTGCTTGTCCCCAAACCCTGAGATGGCTTTGTAGCCAAAGAACACGATAAGAACGAAAAGAAATGCAGCTATGAAGAATACCAACACTTGGGTGAATATCTGCCCTCTCATTTTTTCTTTACGGATGGCATCCGCCCTTTGTTTCTTTTAAGTCTTTCCATACTGCCTTCTTTGCGTGAAAGCTTGCCTATTTTGGTGTCTTGTTCTTTGACTTTAGAGACGCCATGCAGACCTGGCTTGCTCTTCTTTCTGAGTCGCTCTATGGCGTCTCTTTTTCTCTTGAGTTTCTTGAGCCTGTCCGCTTTGGACATTTTGGTGAGTGTCTTGACCACCTTTTTCTGGAGTGGTTTGTAGGGCTTCCTCTTGGGTGGTAAGGAAGGCATGATTGTGGGGGTCCTACCCTTTTTGTGGAGGACGAAGTAGGCTCCGCCTGCTGCGAGCATAAAGAGCACGAGTAGCGCTGCGATCACGAATACTAGCGTGCCTCCTTTTTGTCCTACAAGGAAGTCTTCAGGATCTAGAGGATCAGTACCTTCTTGCACCTCAACACCATCAAGCACTCCATCTCCGTCTGTGTCTTTCACGTTTGGTACCGTGTTGTGGATGAGGTATTCTTCCAAGTTAGTGAGGCCGTCTCTGTCTAGATCAAGCTTGGCATCTGATGGGTCGTTAGGATCCAAACCGAAGTAGACCTCGAACTCGTCCGGTAGTCCATCTTGGTCAGTGTCTTGGTCTGCACATCCTTTACTGTTAGGCGTGGTTCCTGTAGGCGTGGTGGACGCACATCGATCGATACCATCTGCAACACCATCTCCGTCCGTGTCTGCCTTGGTGGGGTTCGATCCCTTTGCGAATTCTACGATATTTACCAGGCCATCTCCATCCAAGTCAACATTGGCATCATTCCTATCGTTAGGATCAAGGCCGAAGAAGAGCTCCCATTCATCAGGGATGCCATCTCCATCACTGTCTTGGAGGCTGCAACCTTCTACCCCTACGCGTTCCGCCGCACTGTGTGGGCAACGATCTTGGCCGTCAGGAACATCATCATCGTCTGTATCCGCATCATTAGGACTGCTGCCTAGACGGAACTCGTCAATGTTTAGGACACCATCTCCATCAAAGTCTTTCATGGCGTCATCTGGATCGTTAGGATTGAGACCGAATTGGAGTTCCCATTCGTCAGGAATACCATCCTCATCAGTATCTTTATCTGAGCATCCGTCTTTGTCCACCTTTTCTCCGGGAGGCGTGAGCGGGCATCGGTCTCGTGCGTCTGGCACACCATCCTGGTCTGTGTCCTCAGAATGAGGATCAGTACCGATAAGGAATTCTACTACGTTCGGTAGACCATCTCCGTCAAAGTCTTCGTTGGCATCATTCGGATCGTTCGGATCAAGACCGGTGAAGAGCTCCCAATCATCAGGAATACCATCAGCGTCCGAGTCTAGGGTGCCACATCCATCGGCATCGATGGTTTGGCCTACAGGCGT
>JASMHM010000007.1 GCA_030750765.1 Candidatus Woesearchaeota archaeon
GAGGCGGACAAGACCAAAGCAGAAGAGCTAGAAAACGCTGAAAAGAAACTTCTCGCAGCAAGAAAAGCAGACCCTGACAAGGCCAAACTCTTCGATGACTTCAACGCAGAAGCGGTACGAGGAGAAAGAGGCATTAGCGACGTGTTCTCCGCCGTACGCGAAAGAACAGGAGGAAGCGGATTCTTAGCAGGCAGAGCTTTGAAGAAGTACGAAGAGTTCAAAGGACTAGGACAGCTAGGAAGCTTCTTTATTGGAGATGAAAAGATACAAGAACGAAGGGACAGACTCATAGATTCCTTCTGCTTATTCGGCGGAGTCAGCACATGCTTTAGATCCGCATTATGTGATGAAAAACTACCTTCAGACAGCATAGCAGGTAAAGACATCCTCTTCAGTGTCTCACCAACAGGAGAAGTAAAGTCAGTAGCCTGGATCTCTGCCAGCAAAGGACAAGCCTTCATAGACATAGGAGATGATGGTTTAGGAACCGCACTAGCGCTCTACAAAGTGGAATATGGTGTCAGGAACAGCATCAACGACAGACTAGGATACAACATTGTCTTCTTCCCAAGCACTAGGGTGGCGGACCGCACCCCAAGAAACTGGTACATTAAAAATCGAGAGCTAGAACCTGGACAGAACGAACAGTTCTCCGGCACCACAAGTCTCCTCAAAAACTCCAACACCGACTACGACCGAGTATGCATCGCCTTCAGCACGGGCATCCGCAACCGAAAGGGAGACAAGGTCAGCAAGCAATGCACCAAGATAACCTCCTTTGAAGGACCACCACAGAAATTCAAAAATCCTAACGAAACAAAGGATTCACCTGCCCAAGGACCACTAGGCGCAGGCGGAGGACTCATCCCCACCTTTAGCGGCGGAGGAAGCAGCACATCCTCCTCAGGACAGCCAGCACTCAACGACGGAGGCGCCATATGAAATCCCACCTAACCAAAATAGTTAGTGCCATTCTTATAGCCATAAGTGTGTTGTTATGGACAAAAAACACACTATTATTCACTTTACTCGCGTTAGGAAGCATCTGGACATTGTTCGCCAGCCAAACACGAGCCAAAAAACTCTTAGACGGTATAGTTAAGTGGGAAGGCAAGAAAATCCTATTAACGGGCTTCTTTGACATGATCAACGTCGCACTCTTAGTTTTGGTAAGCAAAGCCATAGTATTCATCTACGACACCATCATCCGAAAGCCCTTGTTCGGCAAGCTAGACCTCACTACTGCTGGTTTGGCCAACGCAGACCTTGCCAGCGCACAACTCCAGCTCAGCACTAATTTCATCGTCTACAGCTTTCTCACCCTCATCATAGCCTGGGCAAGCCTACTCATCGTGTACACCGGCACAAGAAGGTACACGTGGCAAGTGCTCACCAAACAACAACCCTTCAAACAATCCGTCAAGTTCACCCTAGCATGGTTCGCCATCTTCATCCCTATATTCCTCTTAGCAGCCTTCCAGAAGGCTCCAGCAAACCAATTCGGAGTCATATTCGTGGGGGCATTGTTCGCACACCTAGTAACCATAGGCATGGCCAGCTTCTTCACCCATGGAGGCGTAGGAAGAGCGATACGCCACGCCTTCAGCCAAGGAATAGTGGGCATAGCAAACTTCATCACGCCCTATACCTACCTCTTAGCAGCTTACTACATTATAGGCAACCTTTGGGGCATACTAGGCAGTCAATTAAACCTAGGCAGCGCAGCAAACATAGTATTTATGGTACTCTTCCTAGCATGGGCAAGAGTGTATGTGGTGAGATTCTTGCTTGATGAAAAGAGAATTTAGGGCTTACAAATAAGAAAACGACCTTTTTTAGGGATTACGTTGGGTGTCTACACTCTAAAAAAATGTAGTCACCTAAGATCTTTTCTCAAATGTTTGTATTCCTTCAAAAGGAGATCAATAGTGGGTCGCAGGTTGCTTTCCTTCTGGTACGCTTTCAATGACGCATAGTATTCCTTTCTATTGTGGAAGTGAATGCTTACAGGGGGTAGTTTGTGCTTAAGCAAAACAAAATTCAACAACAGTCGCCCCACTCTTCCGTTTCCATCCTGGAACGGATGGATGTTTTCGAATTGGTTATGGACAACTGCTGCCAATAGGAGGGGATTATGTTTGCTCTTGTTTTCCTTGTACCACGTCACCAATTCTTGTAGCAAGCCTACTACGCGGTTGGAGGGAGCCCCCATGTGGATGATGCTACCCGTACCGTCACGTATGACTACTTCTGTTCCCTTAGGACGGAATCTTCCAGCGAAGGATTTAGAGTTTTTGAATACGATTCGATGGAGTTTTTTCATTAGCCCCACCGACAGGACTTCTTTGGTCTTCCTCACTGTTTTTAAAGCTTCAGCAACGCCATACGCTTCGGCGATGTCATATTTGGGCTTGTCTGGCCACACGTTTTTTTCGAGAATGCCTGCTACCTCTCGCTGGATGAGCGTTGACCCTTCTATTGCGTTAGTATCATAGGTGAACAACGTGCTAAATGTAGTCCAGTCTTTCTCAGTCATGGGTATGCTTACGTCTTGTTTGCCTATGAGCTGGTCAAGAAGTGCTACCTCGTTTGCTGATATCTCTTCCTTGAGCGGATCGCGAATAATTCGATAGCTATTGAGTTGTTGTCTGATGATTTCCTCTGCCCTGATACTGAGTTTTTCCACTTCCTTGTGGGAGAGATCAATCCCTAGAAATCTACGTATCTTGTGGATCTTCTCGCCTTCTCTGAAGGAGTGAGCAAGATAGTATTTTTTTTTCTTTCCTATTTGCCTTATTTCAACATACATGCTCCGATAAGGGTGACTACATATTTAAACTTTTCTTTTTTTGGTGACTACATAGTTTGGCCAAAACATTTAAAAACAGGAAGACTTCCCCTACGGTATGTGGACACAAGGCATCTACTCGTGGTGGCAATGGTCGGCATGGCCGTGCTCCTGCTGGCAAACGACAGCTTCACAGGAGCCACGTTCAACATCAAACCATACGGTGCCACCACCACCCCTGACAGCCTGGCCCTCGTGGCCTGCTGTCTGGACTGTGGAGACACGAGCACGTGCTACACACGCATTGACGGAAGAAAAACAATGATACTACCACCGTGCAACACACCATTATTGAGGTGCTCCCTATGAAAATGGAGTTCATCTTTCTCGGCGTCACCATTCTCGCACTAGGAGGCTTGATCCTTAACTGGGTAGGCCCCTCAGGAGCAGCAGTCACAGATCTTGTTAGTGTTTGTGAAGAAACAGACAACGGCAACAACGTGCGTATGAGAGGGTATGTACAACATAACGGGTGGGTAGGAGAAGACCACTGCACCCAAGACAGAGTACCTGTACAAGGCTGCAGAGGAAGAGAGTGCAGAATCGCAGAATATCTCTGCAGAGGTGGAGAACCCGCCATGGTAGAGATGCCCTGCCCACGATTTGCGTTCGTTTGCCACAACGGAGAATGCGTAGAACCTGGCGAGATTGGCGAGCCCTGGCAAAGAACCATAGCTAAGGTATGAGCAACCTTTATATACTATAGATGCTCTATAGGGTCTATGATTACGACCATTCAAGTGCATGACACAACCAAGAAGGCACTAGATAAGAATAAGCAATCCCCAAAAGAAAGCTATGAAGAAGTCATCATCAAGATGATGCTTAAACTAAGAAACATCCATCGTGCTGACAAGGCTCTACTTGAGGAAGCCTACAAGGAAAGGGCTAAAGTGCATGACCAAGTGCATAAAGAATGGGAGAGCACCTCTCCAGATTGGGAATGAACCTGAAAAGAGGAGACATTGTACTCGTCCACCTCGATCCAGTAGTAGGATCTGAACAAGGAAAGACCCGCCCAGCAATAGTGATACAAAACGATATTGGCAACAAATTTGCCAACACAACCATTATTGCTCCCGTAACCTCTTCACTTCCCAAAAAAGACTATCCTACAGACGTCCTAATAGCAATGATGAAGGGACTCCCGCAGGATTCTGTCGCTCTCCTCTCTCAGATTCGCGTGATTGATAAGTCTAGAATACGCAAAGTTCTCGGATCTGTAGACCTGGCCACCATGTCCCAAATTGATGTAGCCTTGCGCGTTAGCTTGCACTTGTGAGCGAAGGTATAAAAAACCCTGTTTTCTATCAAGACTCATGCAAGCTTTTACCGACGTAGTAGGCCAAAATGGGGCCAAACAGCAGCTCTCAAGCGCCCTACTAGGAGAAAGACACGTCATCATCGTAGGGCCACCAGGAGTGGGGAAAACCACCTTGGCGAAGAACGTGGCCAAACTCCTCCCCGCAGCAACCCTCATGGACTGCGAGTATCACTGCCAACCAGACAAGCCCATGTGTGCAGAATGCTTGACAAAAAAATCAAAGCCTGCAAACATACCAGGCACAGACCGCTTCGTACGCGTCCAAGGCAGCCCAGACCTTACTGTGGAGGATTTACTAGGCGATATAGATCCCTCAAAAGCACTCCAGTACGGTCCAACAAGTAAAGAAGCATTCACCCCTGGAAAAATCTTCAAAGCAAACCAAGGCGTACTATTCTTTGATGAGTTGAACCGTTGCCCAGAAAAACTACAAAACGCACTCTTACAAGTCCTAGAAGAAGGACACGCAACATTAGGCAGTCATGACGTGAACATCCCTGCAAACTTCATCTTTATTGGTACGATGAACCCAGAAGAGACCGCAGCTACAGAAAAGCTAAGCGATGTTTTCTTAGACAGATTTGATGTGGTGAAGCTTTCTTGGCCAGACAACCTCCAAGATGAGTTAAGCATCGTCCACAAACACGCACAAACTTTTGCTCAATTCCCAGACAAGCTCCTAGAAGCCACCATAACTTTTGTTAGAAGCTTACGAGACAATAAAGACCTGATCAAACATCCGAGTGTGAGAGCAAGCATAGGCTTGTACGAACGAGCAAGCGCACACGCCCAACTCCACAAACGAAACGTAGGAGCACAAGACGTAGCCATAGTCCTTGCTTCAGTACTCGCTCACAGAATAGAACTAAAACCTTCTGTACAGAAAACATCCGAAGATTTCTTAGAAAAAGCGTTCGAGGATTTCACCCACGCAACGCCAGACCTTAGTGGTGAGGGCCTTTAGCGACCCTGAACGAGACGAACCAGAATACGGGGAAGGAAGCGGAAAACTCGCGCTAGAAAGCCTAAACCAAAACATCGGACAGTTTGTCCCTGACATGTTGTTCGAACAGCTCGTCAAAAACTTTGCCAACGCACGAAGAATTCTCGGACCAAGAATGATCCATATGCTTACAGGGTATCAAGTAGACACCCTAGAAAGGAATGTGCGGTATCCAGAATTCACAGAAGAGTTAAAGAAAAAACTAGAACAACGCGTACAAGGGCTCAAAGATAACGATTTTATCGACGAGGAAGGCGTCCTAACAGAAGCAGGCATCCAAGAAGCAAGCCTAGAACTCCTCAAAAGTTTGGAGCAAAAAGCAAAAGGGGAAAGTGCCAAACGCAAAGGAAGAGAAGGGGATGTCAAGACAACAAGACAATACAAGAAAGGGGATAGTTACAAAGATATCGACATCAAAGCAAGCCTTCGCAAAGCCATACGCCGACAACAGCCCATCAGCGTAGAACACCTGCATGTGGTTCAAAGGGAAGCAAAGAAAGGTGCCACCATAATATTTGCCCTGGATGCAAGCATCAGCATGAAAGGAGAAAAGATAGGCACGAGCAAAAAAGCAGGAGTTGCCCTTGCGCATGAGGCCATGCGCAACAAAGACAAGGTAGGCGCAATCATTTTTGGAACAAACATCAAAAAAAGCATTCCACCTTCGCTACATTTCGATGGGGTCTTACAAGGACTAGCAGAAGCACGACCTTCTGAACAAACAGACATTACCAAAGTGATCAAGCAAGCAGTAGAGATCTTCCCTTCCTCAGCCAAGAAAAAACATTTAGTGTTGTTAACAGACGCACTCCCTACTATTGGTAATCCTGATGAAGTCATCGAAGAGGTGGTCAAGGCTGCAAGACACGGCATCACCCTAACTGTTGTAGGTATAGATCTTGACGATGCAGGAAGACAACTAGCAGAAAAGGTCGCCCACCTCGGTCAAGGAAGACTGTATGCGGTAGAAAACATTCAAGACATTCCTACATTAGTGTTGCAGGATTATGAGGTACTTTAGTCCGTAACCATGTGCTCGAAACGCGAGCTTGGGGCCACACGACAGATGCTCACTTGGTCGTTTTCCTTGTAAAACGCCGTGAGGTAGAAAGCACCATTGTCTGGCACCGTAGGATCCCACACGGGTGCGATGATAACGCCAGGATCTGCCAGCTTGTCGGACTGCGCCATCAACTCAAGATGTTGGGGGTTATCTGGAGCAAAGGAAAATGAGATCACGGGCCACGGTGCACCGCCCTGCCAAATTGCTGAGGTATCAGGATTTTGGTAATCTCCAAGATCGGTATCCATGCGTGCGTTCAGCGCGTCATCCTGATACCCGGCTCTGGCCAGGCGAAACAACGCCCGCATGATCTCATTACGGTCAGCACCCACCACTTGGGCGTTAGGATGTGCACGGGCGAAGTTGGCCATTTGGAATCCTCTTCCAGATCCCCACTCAAAGATCCTTTCCACCTTACCTGGCAGGTGAGACAGAGCAGTGGTCGCTGCTGTGAGGTACGCAGGATAGCAGCAATGCCAAGGATCTATCAGGGCGTTGTCTCTCAGGTAGGGTTGCTCTCTATACTCGTCCTCTTTTTGCTCCATCAAACCCGCGTCTATGAGGCGAGCAAACTCTTCATCCGTGTACTTGTACGATTCAAAAAATTCCTTCTCCATCCATGTGACGTGATGGGCTCTGTCAGTCTTGTGAATTGCAGAATGTAGAGAGCCTCCCTCAATCCACATTTTCTCGTCGCTCAGAAGCCTAAAAACCCGGCTAGGGAGACCATAATCAAGCGTTGAGCGATCTACGTGCTTACCTATGACTTCTGTCCAGAAGAACCTGCTCGTTTCTGTCAACGACTCAGCTGCATCTTCCTTGCTATTAAGGGGTACGTTGAAAACTGACGCATCTGGATCCTCCTCAAAACGAGCCTTCATTTTCTCATCACGGATAGGTAAGAGAGCGTGATCGTAAAGCTCGTGAGTGGGTATGCCTACAACCAGATCATACCATGAAAACATGCATCCCACAAGATCCCCTTCGCTAAACGTGCCACCCATGTCTCTGCCACGAGCACACCACACTTAAATCTTATGTATCCCAACCTCACACTTTATATACTCCTTTCTTACTTGTTCCACAATGAAGTTTGTTGCCTTTGTAGATATCCATGCTAGCCCTACGATGTTCAAAAAGCTACAATCCACCGTAAAAAAAGAAAAGCCAGACTTCATCATTTGTGCAGGGGATTTCACCATCTTTGAGCAAAACATGGAAGAGATGATGAAGAAGATAGCAAAATTGGGAGATGTGTTAATCATCCATGGCAACCATGAAGATGAGCACGTCACAGAAATGCTCTGCAAAAAGTACAAGATGACCTTCCTCCACGGAAAAAGCGTAACCAAGAAGGGCGTCACCTTCCTGGGCTGGGGCGGCGGAGGCTTTGAGGAAAAAGACTCAGACTTTGAAGCGTACGCAAAGAAAGCAAAAACACAAGGAAAGATAGTATTAGTAACCCACGCACCGGTATATGGAACAAAGACGGACCTTATCTGGAATGAGCACCGAGGCAACAAAAGCTTTGCAGAGTACGCAAAAAAGAAAGGTGTACGACTAATAATCTGTGGGCACTTCCACGAAAACGCAGGCCAACACGACAAGCTAGGAAAAACATTAGTGTTGAACCCAGGACCTGCAGGAGCCGTAGTCGAAATTGAAGACTGACCAACTCCTCATTCGTGTTTCTAGCTCCTGGACAGCCTACGAGGCACTAACAAGTTTCTATCTTATCGCTTTCGCACTCCAATATGGGGCAAGCAACACCATGGTGGGATTGCTAGGGGCATTACCCTTCTTAGCCATGATGGTGGCAGAGTTCCCAGGAGTACGTTTAGTGGAAGCACGCTCGAGAAGGATGGTTGCATCCTTAACCAGCATGCTACCAAGATTTTTATGGGTGCTGATCGCCGTCCTACCCTTCTTAGTCAAGAATCCTGTCATGGCCATCGCCATCATCTACTTCGTCCTACGCATCATAGAGTATTTGGGAGACCCTGCATGGACCTCCATTGTGGGAGACTTAGTCAAAGAAAAAAGCAGAGGACGTTTCTTTGGCAAACGATTCCACGCCATGACCTTCTGGAACACCATCGCAATAGTGCTAGCAGGTTTGTATCTCAACTACGTCCACCAAAACTATACTGTGTTGTTCATCGTAGGAGCCATCGTAGGTATCGCTAGCGGCTGGCTCAAAGGAAAAGTGAAAGAACCCGAACAACGAGACCACACTCACCACACGATCAAAGAATTCATCCATGTCAAAGGAGAGTTCCTACACTTCTGTCTAGCAAACGTTGTCTTCCGGTTTGGTGTCATGTTGGCAGCTCCACTCATTACTGTCTACATTCTCAAGAATCTCAACCTCAGTGTAGGCTTCTATGCTCTCTTAATGGCCACCATCACGATAGCAAAGTTCGTCGTCTACCCGTTGGTGGGAAAACTTTCTGACAAGGTTGGAGACAAATCTTTGGCAGTAGCAGGAATGGCTGGCGCAAGCTTTGTTCCGATCTTTTACTTTTTCATCCAACCCGGAATGGAGATATGGTTGTTTGCCATCAGCGCCTTCGCAGGTGTTGTGTGGGCTTTCGTGGACATCTCCCACCTCAATCTCTTGATGGGGTTGACAACTCCCGAAAGCAGACCGTTGATGGTTGCAGAGTTCAACACTCTCTCCAGCATTCCTAACGCTCTAGGGCCTATCGTGGGCGGACTATTAGCAGACAAGGCCTCATTCATCATGACAGGAATTCCCTCGGTCTTCATATTATCTGGCGTTTTGCGAGCGGCAAGTTTATTGCCACTCTTACATGTCTCCGAACCAAGAGTGAAGACCCAAGTGCACATGCATGATGTCTTCCAAGAGGTGCAAGCGTGGCATCCCACAAGAGAGATCACGCACGAACTAAAGGTGGTGTTTAAGAATGTTAAAAGAAACCGTTGACAAAGTCAAAAAATTAAACCCTCAAGGTTTCCTAGCTCACATCTTCATCATGGGGGACGACGTCAGGGTAGGCTACTATGTGGACGGCAAGGTAGCAACCTACATTGTCACAGACAAGATAGAGACCATGCCTCTTGATGAGATACTAGACAAGAAGCAAGAGGTCAAAGAATTGGATCTTAGTAAGGTCAAACTGGAGCCTGATGAGGCTCTGAAGAAGGGCAAGGAAGCTGCAAGCGAGCACTATCCTCTAGAGATGTCTTCAAAATGGATCGTCATCCTTGCCAACAGCGGAAACCCCTCCTACACCATTACTGGGGTGACTATGAGCCTCAAAAGTATCGTCATCACCATAGATGCGGGTACAGGAAAAGTGATCAATCATTCCTGCGAAGTGCTCGCCGCATTCGACCCCCACAGCTAGTGTCTCTCATTTTTGGGGTTGCGTTGTTTTTGGAAGTGACATCGGAAACACGATATGTTATCCCTGCTTCAGACGGTAAGAGCATTCCTCTCGGCTAAGGACGACATTTTTTCACTGGACTATATTCCAGAGTTTCTATATTGCCTCGCAACATTGTTTAAATACTAGTGGGGGTGCTATAAAATCAGATGACACCGCAGCCAGTCAAGTGGAAGAGTGTTCGCGAGAACAAAGCTCTAAGCTCCTTTTTTGAAGAAGAAGAATAAGACTGTGGTGTAACCATTACAGGATAACAAAACTTTTATACTCTGTTGCAGGGCTACATACCATGATTATAGGGTTGGTAGGTACAATCGGGGCTGGAAAACAGACCATTCTGGATTATTTGCAAGAAAAGTACGGCTACAACTCAGTATCCTGCAGTGATGTCCTTCGAGACATGCTCAAAGAGCAGGGAAAAGAGCTCACCCGAGATAATCTAAGAGAGTTGGGTAACGTCACGAGAAAGGAAGGTGGCAACGGAGCCATAGCTAAGATACTCCTAGAAAAGTTACGCAACAACTGGAAGGCAAATTATGTTGTTGACAGCATCCGCCACCCAGACGAGGTAGCGGTCTTACGCACCTCGCCCTTATTCCATCTCGTAGCAGTAGACGCAGACCTTCGCTTAAGGTTTGATCGCGTCAAAGCAAGAAAACGAGAACAAGATCCCGTCACTCTCCCTGCGTTTGTGGAACGCGACCAACGAGAGATGTTTGGTACAGGGAATGAACAACGCATCCGGGAAACCATGGAATTAGCAGATGAGTTAGTGCTCAACAACGGAAGCGTAGAAGAACTCAAACAACGAGTTGATGACCTCAACCTAGTAAGCGACGAACGCCTACGACCAAGCTGGGATGACTATTTCATGCGTCTAGCAAGACTCGCTGCACAAAGAAGCAACTGCATGTCCAGAAAGGTAGGTTCGGTCTTAACCAACAACAATCGTGTTATCGCCACCGGTTACAATGGAACACCAAAAGGGGTCAAGAACTGCAACGAAGGAGGATGTGAGAGATGCAACTCTGCTGTTGCTAAAGGAACCTCCCTATCTGAATGTCTCTGTTTGCATGGTGAAGAGAATGCCATCATCGAAGCAGGAAGAACACGCGCAGAAGGATCAACCATCTACACCAGTTTTTTGCCCTGTCTGTGGTGCACGAAAATGATCATCCAAGCAGGCATTAAGGAAGTGGTGTTCTCTGAAATATACGACCTGCACGAAGCAAGCATAAAACTTTTTGAAACTGCAGGCGTTTTGATACGCAGGTTGAAATAATGTGGGAAAAGAAGGACATCCAAGGACTCGTTAAAGACGCACTAGCAAGAAAAGAAACGCTCGTGCTTGGTGTGAGTTGTGAGATAAACTATTCTGGAAGAGCAGAAAGCCAATTAGCTAGGGGTGATAGAATCATCATAATCAAAACTGATGGGGCCCTACTCGTCCACCAGCCCCTAGGGAACGCACCGGTCAACTACATGAAGCCAGGCACTGCCCACACCGTTCATGTAGAAAAAGATCAATTAGTGTTGAAAAGCGAAAACTTACAACAAAAAGAATTCTTAGACGTTTTTGTCCACAAAGTACACTTCTTCAACTCCCACAAGCTAGAGGACGGACAAAAAATAATATTACAAGGAAATGAAGCAGACATGGCAGACATGCTCTACAAACAACCCGACCTCATAGAAAAAGGATTCAAAGCCGTCTCCCAAGAAGAACAAACCAAATATGGGTATGTGGATGTATTAGGTGTTGACAAGGATGAAGTTCTTACCGTGGTTGAGTGCAAAAGATACTGTGCAGATCTTGCGGCTGTCACCCAACTGAGAAGATACGTGGAACGTTTGATGGCAAGCAAAGGACTCAAAAAGGTGAGAGGCATTCTTGCAGCACCCAAAATCACGGCTAACGCACAAAAAATGTTAGAAGACTGGGGATACGCTTTCGTGAGCGTAGAACCTCCAAAGTATCTAGAAAGATACAATAAGTCACAGAAAGGTTTGGGCGAGTTCTAACTATACTCTCGCCAGGTGTGTTTGCACATCTCGCATCTAAAGAATCTTGTTTCTGGTTCGTCACCAGCTCGCGTTTGCTTACTCCAATGGTAGGCTTTTTGGTGCTTGCATTTAGCACATTCTGCGTCTGTGAGAGGAAGGTTTTCTTGCTCTTTGAGCGCGCCTTCCACGCGTTCGTCTTTTGCAGCACTTCCGCCAGACATTACAGCACTGTCGCTGGTGTAGCCGCAGCTACATCCTAGAGTCTTCTTTCCTGAGACCACTTTGGGCAGGAGCATTCCTTTGCATTTTGGACAAAACATTAACAGGTTTGTGCAGCGCACACCTCCTCTGGTCCACCCACCAAACACCATCCCTTTATTAAGCCCACCTTGAGCCAGCCGGCAAAGGGTATTCTTAGAAGGGTCTTTCCTAGTAATTGGTTGTCATAGGCACGGTCTAGCTTTGCATCTGATGCGCGGTTCGCATCCCCCTTAGTGATGAAGACGCCGTCTTCTCGTTCCACCACTCTATGTATGATGGGCTCTCTACTATACTGGCTGAAGAACACTATAACATTACCTTGTTGGACGTTCTTGGCTCCGGTTAACACCATTAAGTCTCCTTTTTTGAAGCCATTCTTTAGCGAAAACTGCCTAAATCCTTCTTTGGTGATGCCGTACTTGGAATAAAACTCTGCTTGGGTGCCTTCAACGCTAGGGCTGGACCACCAGTCGTCAAAACTTCCCCTATGGTCCATGCTGCAAGACACCACTGCTACTATGGGGAAGCTTGTGCCTAACATCCATCCTAGGATAGGGTAGACTAAGAATTTGATGACGATGAACGCCAAACATAGGTGGATGATCCAGCCGAGCATGGAGTCATCTTCAAAGACTAACTTCCACAGCCAGTGATGCTTGATGTTCATACGGTTCTCCTTAGCTACTTGCTTTTAAGCCTTTGCCCTCTTCCACATGCTTTGAAAGAAGGTTTTGTACTGGTCTGCGATGGCTTTGGATTGGATGACGAAGCCTATGGTTTGGGGGATGGCCGTAGCAATCAGTACCTTGTCTTGGTAGATCATCGTCCATGAGTTGGGAAGGGGTTCTTGGAAAAACCGCACTTTGTAGTTTTTCAATCCTTTTCCAACCTCGCGCGCAACACTCTTGAGTTGAGCGTCTAATATCATCTTGACAATGATGCCTAATTTTTCTCTCTTTATGTGTATGCTGCGAAAGAAGAGCTTCCATGAGGTGAATTCCTCGAACGTTCCTGAATAGAACACATAGTATTCATCTCCTCTCTTGAGTTCGTTGAACATACTGTAAAATATCGTTCGTATTCCTTCCTGGCCTTCATACACTTGGGCCTCTGCAGGCACTTCCCGCATGGTTTGCTTGAGCAGGAATTGTGGGATGAGCTTTTCCACCTCTTCCTTTTGTTGCTCCAAGTCCTTCTCTTTGGTGGAGAGAAAGTCAATGAGGTTGCGGGGGTTGGTTGCAGAGTAGAATTTCTTGTTACTCTTGAGGATGTAGCTCACTAATCCCTTCTGGATGAGTCTGTCCAGCGCAGGGTACACTTTTGAGCTAGGGATTACTGCCCGTTTTACCAAGGGCGTGGTGGTGGTTTCTCCTAGGTCTATAAGAGCAAGATACACTTTGACCTCGTTTTTGGTCAATCCTATGTTTTCCAGCACTCCGGTGTCCATAGGTATTCTAGACGTAAGAAGTATATAAATCTCTCTATTTCACCCCTCAAGGGGGTGAATATGTTAATAAGGCCGGAGTGCCACAATACTTCTACAGGTGAGGAGTTAATCATGAACCAAGAACTATTTGAACTACATGTAGAACTGGAGCCGAAGGAGCCCATCCATGTCTTTCCAGAACATTCGATTACTCTTGATTGTAATTTAGGAGACCTTGCCCAGCGAACACAAGTCCCTGAGAATGGACAGGGATGGCACAAGGTACACAACCTTAGCGATTTTCAACACCTGCAATCCCAGTATCTTGCCCCTGCGTTCAAAGAAACGTCACTGCCTGCGCTAGTGGACTTGTTTGAAAGTGTGGCACTGCTCTCTATGGTCCCTGGAAGTTCTCCATCAATTGTTTTACCTTCTTTGAGAGCCTGGGGAGCACACGTCATGCATGGGGAGATGGGGGATAGGCTCGCCGCTGCTGCTATCGTGTTGTATGAAAGATCACTCTTTCCTAAAGTCAGCTTTGCCGGTAGAGGATACGTCTGTGACGACCTCAAACTGTGCGAGAATAGCGCCCAGGCATGCAAGAACAATTTGGTGCAAGTCATGGGGCGTATTAACATTTTGTACAATCTTTACCATCTATGCAATCCTGCGCCGGAAGGAGAAAAGGTGAGGCGCAATGTATAGAGATATTTGTGGGGGACCAATCATGAAACGTATAATTATTACCTTTGCATTGCTAGCAATGCTAGGATGTGGAGCAACACCTGACGGTTTAACAGAACTCAACATAAGAATGCCCATTCCGGTTATAGAAAGCCATGCAGCACCGTTCATCGCTGCACAAAAAATGGGATTCTACGAGGAAGAAGGACTCAAAGTGAACATCAACCCGTCAAGCGCACAGCTCAATCCGGTAACTGCGGTGCTATCTGGCGCTGACGAAATCGCATGGCTAGGCGGACCAGACACCATGCTGGTAGCCCAAGGTAAAGGCGCAGACCTCATAGCCATAGCAAACGTATACCAAGAAAGCAACTTTGTAGGCATCATGACCTTGAAAGACTCAGGGATCAAGACAGTAAAAGACTTAGAAGGCAAACGACTAGGCATGTTCTTCGGACACATCTCCACAGATATCATTCGAGCATGGCTAAAGCAAGAAGGCGTAACTGTAGAAGAGGTCAACGTGGTTTTTGATTTCCAACAACTCATTCGAGGAGACATAGACGCGATGTTCGACTTCCGAACGTATGGTCCTTTAATCATGGAGCACAAGCTCAACCATAGCGTTCACAGGATGGAACCTAAAGATTACGGCATCAGAAGCTGGGGCTACACCCTCTTCGCCAAAAGAAGCTTCACACAAGAACATCCCGAAGTGGTAGAAGGCTACATCAGAGCCACCATGAAAGGCCTGAAGTGGTCACGAGAGAACACGGAAGAAGCCATAACCATGATCATAGGGGTCAATCCTGGCCTGAACGCAGACTTCGAACGCATCGTTCGTGGCATGCTTGCAGACATCTACGATGAACAGTACGGCGATGGCCGCCCTCTAGGATGGCTAGACCCTCATGCCTTTAAGGAAACCTACGAACGCTTGGACAGGCAAGGACTCATAGAAGAACCCTTTGACTACACCAAGAGTTACACGAACGCTTTCGTGGAGGCATAAATGGTCATACACGCAAAGCAGGCCACCAAAGCTTTTGGTACCTCTCCTGTGTTTGACAACTTGTCCTTCAGGATAAAAAAAGGAGAGTTCGTCTCTATCATAGGTCCAAGTGGATGCGGGAAGACCTCCCTCCTCCGCATGATTGGAGGGTTATTACCGCCTACTTCCGGGAAGATTGATGTAGGTCATCACACTTGTGGATTCGTCTTTCAACAGCCTGTGTTGCTTCCTTGGAGGACAATCCAGGATAACATCCGACTGCCAAAAGAATTGGGTAAAGACATCCAAGCAGTAGAGGACATGTTGTCTTTAGTGCAGTTAGATCATGTTAAGGATAGACTACCTCACCAACTCTCTGGAGGCATGCAGCAAAGAGTGAACCTGGCAAGAGCCTTGATCACGAAACCAAGCATACTACTAATGGACGAACCTTTCAGTTCGCTAGACGAAATAACTCGGGAGAACATGCAGGATGAGCTTATTCGCATATGGCAGGCCTCCAAGAACACTGTGGCCTTTGTGACGCACTCCATCCCTGAAGCAGTCTACCTTTCCGATCGAGTATTCGTGCTCACAGCAGAGGGTATGACTGAGATAGGGGTGCCCCTGGCCCGGCCAAGAACGAGAAAGATGAAGCAGAGCAAATCCTTCCACCATACTGTAAACAGATTACAAAGGGCCTTGGGAGGTCACCATGCGTAAGCACCTGCCGCCGGCGATACTCATCCTTCTCATGGTAGGGGTGTGGGAGTTGTTCGTGCGCATACTTGGGGTGCCGGTCTACCTTTTCCCTCCTCCTTCGTTGGTGGCACAAGCGCTATGGGAGAATGCTGCAAGACTAGCAGGGCATTTTGGTACTACCATGTTAGAAAGTGTGCTTGGCTTCGGCTTAGGAAGCGGGTTAGGTCTGGTTCTTGCTACTCTATTCTTCCACGTTCGTGCTGTCAAAGAAAGTACCTACCCTATAGCGATTGGCATCCAGAGCACGCCCACGATTGCGGTCGCGCCTCTATTGATCTTGTGGTTTGGCAATGGTATCATGACCAAGGTGGTTGCTGCAGCCCTTCTCAGCTTCTTCCCGGTGCTTGTAAACTGCATGAAAGGATTCAACGCAGTCCCCCCAGAAGCAGTGGACTTGTTCAAGAGCTTGGGAAGTGGGAAGACACAATTGTTCCTCAAACTTCGCTTTCCGCACGCCCTTCCTTATCTGTTCTCTGGCTTAAAGGTAGGAGCGTCGCTGGCAGTCGTGGGAGCCATTGTAGGTGAATTTACCGGAGGAGATAAAGGATTGGGAGGAATTATTGTAACCTCAGGATTCTTACTAGAGACGCCGACAATGTTCGCAGCAATACTCTTGGCAAGCCTCGGAGGAATATCTTTGCTAGGAGTCGTAGCATTACTTGAGAAAAGAGTTCTGCACTGGCATCACGCCAGGGATTAGAACTGTTTGGCAACGCCTTTCAACAGTTTTGGCATGCTTTTGTGGATGTGATGGACCATGTTCCGGCAATACCTTTCTATTTGCTTTTCTTTAGGATCTTTCATGGCTTCCTCCACATCAAGAACAGGCTTGTGACCCTGACCGCAGAGTTCGTGGAACAAGTGACTTTGTATTCCCATCTTTTTGAGCCTCTTTTGATGGTCGGTACTCATGGCTATGATAAGATCATAACTTTTGCATAGCTTCTTCGTACACTTCCTTCGATGATGCTGGTCTTTGATCCCTAGCTTGTGCAGTTCTGTGTACACGCCTTTGCGTACGCCTACGTGATCTGAAAATGCTAGTAGTCCTGCACTGCCCACGCGATACTTTCCTTTGCACACTTTCTTGAAACAGTGGTGAGCGGTCATGCTACGGAACGTGTTACCGTTGCATACAAATAATACTGAGTGCATGCTAGGATAGGAAAATTACGGGTATATATAATCTACGAACAAAACCAGGTCAGGTATGCTCCTGTAAGTGTTAGGCTTCCTTTAATCGCCGCTGACATGTAGCGTTTTTCTTTCACTGCATCTGCAGTAGATATGAGAAAAATTCCGGTGACAAAGCCAAATGCTCCTGCAAATGAGTGCCTGTCCTCTCTTCTCATCGGTGAGGCCTGTGCACAGGGAAGATACGCGAATGTTAGACCTGCGGAGACCTTAAGTTTTGTGTTAACCTTGTCCACCACGTCACTCACCACTGCTAATCTCATAGGGGGTGAACAAGAACGCCCTATTTAAGGGTTTTCAGGTGTCTTCCAGTGAAGCCATGCCTTCCTAAGAGACATCTTCCATGCGGCATACTCTTGCTCGCTCATTTTCCATGATCTCGCTAAGTCACTCAAACCTTTCATGCAACTGATGTTTGCAACGTTCATTAACTATTTTTCTCTTTTGTGAGTAAAGCATAAAAGGGGGCTGCCAATCTAAGTCTTATGGTTAAGGACATGCCACATCAGATGTATTTCGAGGGTGTGCTACAGCTACGTGGCACGCCAAAGAGTGTCCTTACTGAGATCAGAAACAAGAATGAGCGAGACCAAAAGAACACTATTTGCCGGATAAAGCACTTCAAGTTTGGCACTGACGTCTGGTTTTCTGACAGAAAGTACCTAGCCGGCATTGGGAAGTGGCTGAAGAAGCACCATAAAGGTTTGTTAAGATCCAGTGCCAAACTCCACAAGCACAAGAAAGGAAAACCTTTGTATCGGTTAACAGTAGCCTTCCGATACCTTCCCTACAAGGTCGGACAAGGTATAACTATGGGTGGGGAGAAGTACAAGGTGATCAGGATTGACAGAGAGATCACGTTGCAAGAAGCAGGCGGCAAGCAGTTCAAGGTAAAGATGGAAAAGTTATGCGCGTGATTCTTTGTATTCAGTAATTATCCTTTCTAGCACGGTATTTCCTTCGAGCGCCTTCCGTAATGAATTCTTGTCAACAAACGCTAACGCATCTATAACCTGCATTCTCACTTTCTTAGCATGAACCATGGTTAGGTTTGCCTTCCTCCATCCTTTTTGTACGATGATGAGCTTGTCTTGCACCAAGCGCAACCCTTGTTCGCTGTGCTGGGAGGGTTCTTGTACGATAATGATGTCTTTATCCACCACTTTCTGAACTTCATGCGTTCCCAAATTCTTGATGATGGGCACCACGAGCTTGTTTTGCTGCGCTAATTTGGCAAGCAACTCATTTTTTTGCTTGAGTTTGGTGACTTCCTTCCGCAACTTCTGGCTGGCAGGAAGCTTCATGATGACACGTTGTGCTGGCTTGGACTTTCGTTGTGCTTCTTGCAGTTCATGGACTGCCTCTTCTAGCTCGTACGACAGTCGTGTTTTCTGTTGTTTGGCGATGGCTAGCTTTCCTAACAATTTGACATAGTCTTGCTTGGTGGGTGCTCTATCCATGACCGGAGCGGCTAGCGTTCTATCCTGCACCGCTTCCAAGGCAGCCGTCCTGCTCACGCCTTGCTTGATAACTAATTCTAGTATCGCTCCTAAACGATCTTGGACGTGTTGGTCTTGGGCAAAACGAATGATTCTTTGCAACAACGGTCCCATGTTGTTGTACGCCACTTTGGCAGCTGCCACGGCGTCAGAAGAATGACTTTTTGCTCCAACCATGGCTCTTTTCTTCACCAAACTCAGATCTTCATGAGGGCGGACCACTTTGGCTCCTGTTTTGGCTGCTATCTGCTGGATAAAGCCAGGAATCTTTGCCTTGTCCGTGCCAATAATCAAGGGTTTGCCAAACATGCGAATCTTTGCCACCAAAGCGTCCACGTCAAGATGTCTTGTCTCCCCTTGGAAAAGAAGTTTCCCCTGTATGTCTAGTACGGCATACCCTACCGTGGTGCCTGGATCAACACCCCATATCACGTGCTTCATTGCAGAATGATAACGTTGCCTCTGCCTTTCTTAATCTTTTTGATCTTTCCCAAGCTCTCCAGCTCGGTAAGCATCAGACTGATCTTGGCTTCGGACTGTGGAAAATGTTTTACGATGTTGGCTTGGACAATTCGTCCATCGTGCTCTCTGATGAATTGTATCAAGGGTTCTAGGTCTTCGCTTGAACGCTTAGGCAACGTCTTAACTCCGATCAGGAAGAGAACTATCGCAGACAGCAAGAACCACAACCAAGTGTAGGATGTTGCGACTACTACTGGAGGTTCTTCTGGATTGTCAATGGGGATATCTTCTTCTTCAAAGTCCGGACCTAACAAGAGATCTAGCACGTACTCTCCTGCGCCAGCCACCTCTATCTCTTCCTTTGCTATGCTGTCAGAGTAGGTTGCGGTGATGACGTAGTTGCCAGGAGGTACAGAAAATCGGTAGGTGCCGTTTTTTGCTACTAACGTTTGTGGTGGCTTGGTGTCAATCCTTACTATGGCGTCTGCTTGGATGCTTAAGTCTAAATCGTAGATTCCACCATACAGACTAGCACCCATAAGCAAGGGCAGCAGGAACAACAAGAGCCGTCTCATTATTTTGTACCTCTCCCTCGCTTTATAAGGTTTCGCCGTCGGGGAAAGAACCCTTTACGACTCTTTACGACTCTTTACACGACTGAGCGAGAAAGAATGCTTATAAGAGAAGGCCTCGTGCAAATGCTTGGAGGAAACACAATGAAAAAACTAACAAGTATTGTATTAATGTGTCTTATGTGTTTGGCTGTCGCAAGTATGGCGCTAGCACAAACAGATAACGTACGCAAGTCAAGATTTACCAGGGGCGGTCAAGCAGACCTTGTCTGTCCAGATGTTGACCAAGAAGTGTGCGGTCGAGATAGAAAAACCTACGCCAACGCGTGCGAAGCGAGAAAAGCTGGAATGCGATTTGGACCGGGTAGCTGTGACAGAGGCAGAGGAATAACCTGTCCTGCCATCTTCAAGCCCGTGTGTGGTGTGAAGGATGGAGAGAAGCGAACCTTCCCTAACTCTTGCCGCGCAAACGCGCAAGGAGTCCAACGCTTTGAAGAGGGACCGTGCGAAGGAACTCCTCAGCGAACCCCTGCAGAGATACAAGAAACCATCTGCCCCAACTTGGTCAAACCTGTATGTGGCAGTGATGGTATAACGTATGAAAACCGGTGCAAGGCCGAGCAGTCTGACGTGGACTACAAACCTGGCGTTTGCAGAGGCAGCGTTAGAGACTTTGCTCGAGGCAAAGAAAGTCGCAAGGTAGGTTTACCTGAACGAGCTGACAAAAAAAGACGTGAAGAGAGCTCTGGACAAGTTCGCGAACGCTTAGACAAGTTCGGTCTTGGCCAGAGTAAGGAACACGTCCGAAAGTCTAAGGAAGAGTTGACAGATCAACGATCTAAGGCTCGAGGTTGCAAGCAACAAAGAACATCTGAGTGCAAAGAAGCAAGAAAGAACTTGCGTGGTGGACTATTCAAGGTGTACCATGATGTTGCGCACAAGCGAACTCTACGCCTAGACCAGGCTGAGACACGTATAACCAACGCAGGTCTCTCTCCCGAAGAAAGAGACGCATTCTTGGAACGCCTAGAAGCTCAGAGAGCTAAACTAGAAGAACTTCGAGAGAAGGCCGAATCGTTTGACGACGACACGACTAAGGAAGAGCTTAAGGCATACGTCGCGGAGCTTAGAGAAGCTCAAGAGAATTCCAGACGAAGTGTCAACGTTGGGCGAGCTCATGGTGTGACGAACAAGCTGCGAAACGCAAAAAACGCGTTGAACAAGCAGTTGGAACGAGTCCGCACCGTGACCACCGACAGAGAATTGGACTTTGCCGCAGGCATCGACACCGTACAAGCTGATATAGACAAGATCGACGAGTTTTCAAACAAACTCTTAGAATTGATCAGCGATGGTGACATCGAAGACGCCAAAGAGGTTATGAAAGAAGCCAGAAACCATGTGCGAGACACGCACAAGGCTTTGAAGGACCTCATCAGCGAAGTTCGAACAGCTCTGCAAGCAGAGTAACTTTCTTTATTTTTTTTCTTTTTTCCGATTGGTTTAAATAGTGTGCTATCTGCAGTAAATGTATGAACCTACAAAAAGTTGTAATCGCTCTGAGTTTGTTTGTGTTAGTGGCCTGCGGACAGCCTGCAACGGTCGCGCCTGAGCAACCTCCGGCGCCTGCTGAGTTGCCAGACGGACAATTAGCTGAGCTGGACGAATTACTGGACGAAGAACTCGATTTTGATCTAGAGGACGACCTAGTCCTTGGAGATATCGATCTTTTAGAATAATTTTTTTTAGAGCATTCCCAAGCGAATGCTCGTTTGTAACTCTCGTAAACTGTACTCTAAGGGACGTCTTGCGTCTGCATCGCCAATTCCGTCCACTGCAATCTGGGCTTGAGCAGAGAGTTCCTTGGCTTGTTCTAGATGTCCATCTAAGAAGGCGCGCTGGGCGCGTTCGATAGCGTGATGTGCCTCTGCGTCAGACGATTTGGTCGCTCGCTTGGCTAGTGGCCGCAAACCTTTTGGCAGCTTTACTTCCACTTTTGTAGCTTCTTTCTTGGCAGCTCTCCTACCTGCTACGCTTACTGTTTTTTGTAGTTGCATCTTCCTTTTTTCGAGTTGCTTGACCTCTGCGTCGGTCACCCTCGCTTTTTGGATCTTGTTCCTTTCTCTCTCGATGGCGGCCTTTTCGGCGTTGATCTGCTGTGATTTTTTTTGTATCTCTTGTTGTGTGCGTGCGGTGTGTTTTTCTTTTGCCTTAATGAGTGCCTGCATGTTGCGAAGATTCTTTTGTTCTCGTTCTAAGTGTTGTATTTTCTCTAGTATTCCGTCTTCGTCGGTTTCTAAGCGTTTTCGATCTTGTTGGAGTTCTGAGCTTGCTTTGGTGTAGGCGTCTTGTCTCGTGGAGAGGTCTTGCAGCTCTTCCTCGATGACTTCTTGGATGTGCTCGCTTTCTACCTCAATTTTGCCGAGCATGTCCTGGACGGTTCTGGCTTTGTTGTCAAAGTTCTTCTCATACTCGGGTAGTTGGTCAAGCAAGCCTTTGAAGTTAGCTTCAACTTGGCTTTTGGTCTCTGCCAAGTCTCTTTTTGCTAGATCGCATGCTCTTTCTAGCACGCGTAGGGATAGTTCTCGTTCTTCTATGTCTTTTTCTTTCCTGCCTATCTCTTGTTCTTTTTCTTCCACTTGTTGGCTGTGGAGACTGGTTCTTTTTGCTAGCTCTTCTATGGCTTCTGCCTTTCTGTGGAGGTCTTCTCGTGAGCTTTCTAGTTGTAATTGTTCCATTTCTACTTGGCGGAGCTTGTCTGCCGCTCTTGTCACGTCATCCTTGACTGTCTTGCTTTTTTCGATGATTCTTTCTGCATCTGGCTTTTCGCGCATCATGCGCTTGTACTCATCTGTGTTCCTTGCGATGGTCTTTTTTTGTTCTTCTACTTGCTTGCGTATGGAGTTGAGATCTTTTTCCTTACGCAGGAGTGCTTCTTCTCGATTTTTCATCTCTCCTAGTTTGTTTTCTACGTGTCTGTGCTGGTTTTCGAGTTTTTTTGTAGCACTTTCTGCGTTTTTTACGCTGTGCTTGTTCTCAAAGGCTCCAACCATTCTTGAGAGGATGCCGCTATTGCTGGGCTCTCGATTCTTGTTGAGTTGTGCAGTCTTAGAAATATCTTGCAGATAGGCTTCTTTCTGCTTGGCAGCCATCTTTTTCTGCTCTATATGTAGAGAATTCGTTGCTGGTTCTGTTGGTGGTTTCAGCTTGATTATGGCCATTGATGCCCCCGGGCAGTCATTCCATCGTCTTTAGGCTTTTTAAGTGTTTCGCTTATCGTACCCTGCTGAGTATTGATGCGTGTGGCGAAAGCATTTAGGATCGTACCGTTCCACTAGTGGCTCCAGTACGTTAAGACTTTCCGAGCACACGTTCGCGTTCATAAGGTGACTGGAGGTATAGATCGTGATGTCAGTGCCGCCTAGGGATTCCACGAGTTCACTGTTATGGTCATTTCGTTCAAGCGTGATCATGACGTGATGCATATCCGTGGATGCTGCTTGCATCCTTAATTGGATTGTGTAACCTACCATGTTTGCGTAGCAAGGTTTGACGCCTGTTTGGATCAGGTAGTCTTCTTCCAGCCAGTCTACTGGCCAGTCATCGATGCGCCGACCCAGCATTGCTTCTGCTATAGTGATGCGGTCTCTAATCTGATCTTCGGTTGAGTCTGGTTCAACAAGTTCATGCGTGAGTAACGGCAACACTGCTTCTAAGGATTTACGTTCGGCGCTAACAGCGAGTCGAATATTTCCTTGTAGGCTTGTCACCAATCCAGGCATGGGAGGATGTCCCTTACATGTGAAGGAGGGGAGTTCTTCTACTGTTTCTACATCATGATACTCACACAGCATTCTACCAAAGCTAGTTATGGCATCGATAAGGAAGTCTGCATATTCTGCAGGAAAGCAATCCTCAAGCATGTATCTCTTGCTTTCTATCCACATGAGCACGCTACCTATCGCTTCTATTTAAACCTGGGCGGTGTCAGTAACAAGCTTTTTAAAGGACCTGCTTTCTGTAAGAGTATGGAACGTAAGTGTTTAACCTGCAAGCAGAGCTTGATGAACGATACGGGTGGTGTAGAGTTCAAATGTCCGCAATGTAACGATTTTGACATCATCCGTTGTGCACACTGCCGTAAGACAGCAACGAGATATACCTGTCCTAAATGCAATTTTGAGGGTCCTAACTGATGCCTGCTGATGTTCTATGCACCTTAACCGTGCGTCCGGAAAGTCCAGAAACAGACATTGATGCTGTACAGAAGGGTATTGATGAGTTGGTCCAGAAGGAAGGCGGCAAGGTGGGCAAGGTAGAAGTCAACGAGCTTGCTTTTGGGCTAAAAGAAATGTTAGTGCACTTTTACTGGCCTGAAGAGAAAGGCAGCCCTGATGACATCGAAACTAAAGCTGCAGCAGTTGAGGGCGTGCAGTCTGCTAACATTACTAACGTGACAAGAGCTTTGGGATAGTTACTTTCGCGCTTTTTCTAATTCGTGTTCTACTCTTTCTTTGAGAAGTAGGCACCTTCTTTCGGTGTCCTCGTTGGACAGTAAGTAAGCTCTTGTTGTTGCAAAGTTTCCTTTGCAATTTTCCCCTTTTCCGATTTGGTACCCCTTCGGAAGCTGTGATGGAGAAAAGTCAAGTTCTGCACCTCGGACCCTGTTGAAGTAGTGCCATATCAGGACTCCGTCAGCTCGCGCCCAACATCCAACGATGGCGCCCTTCACGTAATCTTGTACTACAAGTGAGGTTGCGGAACACTGAAGAAATGCCGGATTCTTTCTTCTCCACAATCCTGGTTTGGCGCAAGTTCTCTTGCACCAGCTCTTTTCTAATGCTTTAGCAAGTTCCTCAATCATTTCATCGACTTCTTCACGGCTTTTTCATCAGCATCTGTTCTTAAGCCGTAACCGGAGAAGTGTGTTCTAGTGGCTTTGTGGCCTTTCTTGCGTAAAGTTTTCAGTATTGCATCCATCTTTGGAAGTGCGACCTTGAGTTGCTTGGCTAGTACGTGAGTGTCATAAAAGCCTACTGCGTTGAGCTTTGCTTCGTCTGCGATGGTGTTAGTCATGGTGGTGTCTAGTACTTTTGCTATTTTCTTAGCTAACGTTGCATCCCAGAGCTTACCCAACCATAAAGGGCCGGCTTCGCCGAGCATGCCGTGTTGTTTCAAGACTTTGTCCACTTTTTCTTTACCTCTTTCACATCTGAAGTAGATTCTGAAATAATGGTCACTGCTGTGTGCGTAGATGGGTGTCATGGCCTTGTCAAACTGCGCTGCCACCAACTGTACTTTTCTTGTGAGGATGCGTATGCCGGTTTCGTGCATCTGCCAGTTTTTTACCGGAGTTGCCCAATACTTTCGCTGGCACGTCTTGGGGTAGGTTCCGGATAAGGGGGCAGTATCTGTTGCAGTTATGGCGAGTATCCCTTTGTTCTTTGTGCTTCTTACTGCAGCATCTAAGAAGGGATTTGGACTTCCAAACGGATCGATGTCTACATAGTCGAAGCCTTGGCGTAAGAACTCGTTGGCTTCTTCGTTGCTGGCTTTGATCTTTACCTTGTTTGCCTTAGCATTTTTCTTTATCTCTAAGAATGATTTCTTGTCGCGGTCGTTGATATACACATCTACGTTCTTCACTTCTTTTGCTATCCTTAATCCTCTTATGCCGGATGCGGCCAGCACATCCGCTATCTTGCCTCCTTTGGTTTGTTGTAACAACGCTACACTGATGTCTCTATTAGTTTGCATCACGGGATTGAAGAACACTCCCATGTCTTTCGTGACCACTTTTGGGGTGGTGGTGCTTATGGTGACGCTTCCTTCGGTGTGTTTCATCCAAAAAACTCCTTGATGATGGGTTCGTAGTCTGTTGTTATCTCTATATTCCAGTCTTTGGGTAGACTTTGCTTGTATGTTGGCCATCCAAACCTTTCTTCTAATAAAACTATCACTCCTTTGTCGGTCTCTGAGCGTATGCAGCGGCCGGCGTTCTGTGTCACCTTACTCATGGCGGGTAGCGTATACCCGTATTCCCATCCTTTGCCGAACTTGCTTTGATACAGATCTATGAGTCCTTGTGTCTCCAGGTCCGGTCGCGTAAGGGGTAGACCTGCGATAATGACTCCTTTCAACACTCCTGGCATGTCTACGCCTTCTCCAAAGCTTCCTGCGCTCACGCCGAACAACACGCCATCTTTTGAGTTTGCTAGTTGGTCTAGCATGCCTTGCTTTTCGTTGGTGGACATGCCACTTTGTTCGATCATTATTTTTCGTGCAGATAACTTGGAAAAGTATCCTAGTACGGCATTACGTATGGCGTAGCTAGGAAAGAAGACTGCGGTGGGGCCTGGAATGTTCTGGATGATGGAATCACAATGGCTTGCTATGCTGGAGTACATGTCGTTGCTTCTTTTGTTGTATTTGGTTGTTGTTAATGGTACGAGTAGTACTTTCCTGTTTTCTTTTGGAAAAGGACTGGGGTAGATTGCTGTCTTGGCTTGGATGCCTAGTATGTCTTTGAACATTTCTGGAGGATTTAGAGTCCCGCTCATGAGTACGCTGGCGTAGCACTGGTCAAACACGTCCTTTGCCATAAGGCCGGGATCGAGGCACACTAATCGTAACAGTGCTCCTGACTCTTCTTGTTTGCTTATTCTTGTAAAACCATTTTCTCTCTCTTGCCACGCGTCTAAGAAGCGCGCAACACCGCTGATGCTGCTTCGCTGTTGGTCCTCTCGCACGAGTTCTGCTGCTGCTGAGAGTTGGGTGGCTGCCTCGCCTAGTGATATGGCTAGTTCTCTTTCAAAGGTTGCCTTGTCTACGTTTTTTTCTTCTTGTGAGGTTACGGCCATCAATGCGTCTTGGACGTAGGACAGGGTTGCTATGGGTTGGCTGAGCTCGAACTTTTTGGCTTCCTTCACCGCGTACATCAGCATTTTGGTGCTTAGTTGCGCAGAATACACGCTTCTTAACCGGTTTGGGAGGTTGTGTGCCTCATCAACAATAACGATGCTCTTGTCTAGCTCTTTCTTGCTCTTGCTGAGGAAGGGGTCTCTGATGGTGTCGGAAAACAAGTAGTAGTAGTCGGCCACGATGACCTTGGCGTTCTGGGTGGCGCTCATGCTTATCTCGTACGGGCACAAGCCAGAATTGGCTGCTTCAGTAACGATCTCGTTGGCGGGTTTGCCATCCAATTGCTGTTTTAGCAATTCTATGCGTACATCTCCTTTCATGTAGTTTTCGTAGTAATGGCATTCACCATGGTCTCGCAAATGCTTGCAGTAATCGTGGAATTCTACGGGTGGCGCACCATCTTGTGCGCACATGTGCTTTTTCCCTATCAAGCTGGTGCAAGGAAATTGTATGTTGTGCTTGTTTTTGATCGCTCTTGCTGTTTCTAGGACAATATTGTGCTGGGTGTGGCGGCTGGTAAGGAAGAACACGGTGAGATCGTTGTCTATGGCGGTTTTGATAGCTGGTGCGAGTACTGCTGCGGTTTTGCCCAAACCAGTCGGTGCGTGCACCACGACGTGAGAATGCGTTTGTAAACTGTTGGTTACTAAGTCCATGAGCTCCTTTTGTGAGTCTCTAATCTTTTCGTGGGGAAAGAGCATGCTTTGTGCATGATGTGTGGAGTTATAAAGGTTCATTTTATATAGAAGTAATTCTGGTTATGGTGTATGAGTCAAGAACATCACCCGCACATTTTTTTGTTCTTGTTGGTCGCTGTTGCAGGTATGGGTGTGTTGCTATTAGGAATGCCTTCTTCAAAGACTAGTTTGATCGTTACAGGGGATGCGTTCAAGGGTATTGAGGAGAGTTCGGTCGTTCCAGGGTGTCCTAATGATAAGGCACCAGTATGTGGCGAGGATAATATTTCGTACAGGAATGCTTGCTATGCCCACCATGCCGGTGTTGAATACTTCATTGATGGCATGTGCTTTGATGAGCTTCGCTAACTATTTTTTGTAGTCTATCTGGCATTGGAATGACAATTTCTAAAGTGTGTTCGAGTGGTAGTTCGTCTGCCTTCTGGATGGCGTACAAACGTTTGCTCTTGGCGAGTTCAACAAGTTTTTCTTCTGCATTCTGCGTGATGGTGTGGCCCCAATCTTCTTGTGGGACTTGGATGCCTAGGTGGACTCCCTCATCGCGAAAGGCAAAGACGTACGCGGTTCTTTGTTGTTCTACTTTTTGCTTGAAGGCTATTAAGTATCCTACTGATCGTGACGTGGGCGTTCTTTTAAGCAGGTCACATCTTGTTGGCTTTTCTACTTGGACGAGTGTCTTGAACAGCACGCCCCAGCCGCAGTAGCTTGTCTCATCGATCTCTACGCGGTACTGACATGCTGTGCACTCTTTTCTCCACCCTTTAGGATCTCCTTCCCACGGTCTTTGGGTGGGTGGCTTCATACTCCAAACAAATCTCCCAGTTCTGCGTTCTGGATGAGTTCTACTGGCATCGGGCAGAGTCTGTAGCCGGGAGTGTCTTTGCCTAAGGTCACGATGTCTTCTGCCCAGTCCAACGTGAATCCTACGTCCATATATTGCTGCAATTGGCTCTTGCTGGTGACAGGAAAGTCATGCGGGAAGTCTTCCTGTTTTGCAAAGGCTCGAAGTTCTACAGGCGCTTTTTCCTTCTCAGGACCCTGTATGCCGAACTCATACGCTTGCCTTGCGTACATGATGACGCGTTTGTTGGGCAATACATCAGTTTTCATTTGTGCTATGGTGTCCACAAACACTGTGCAAGGTTTTGTCGCTTTGTTTGCGATGATCTCACAGGGCTCTTGTTTGGCTCCGTACGAGAGCTGGCGCCATTCTGGACCGTACGTGCAGATGATCGTGCCATGATTCCGTCTGTGCTCGCACTCGTCACATTCTGGAGTTATGCTTCTTACTTGGCCATCATCATACCCTTCACGTAAGATCATGGGTGGAGAAAACTAGCGTACAATAAAAACTAAAGCATGTTTCGGATGTTGTCAATATGTACTGCCACGTCGTGGCCTTTCTTTGTTAGATTGAGTAACTTTAGTCGTCCTTGTTTATCAAACACGACTAGGCCTTCTTTTTGCATTTCTTGGAGAATTTTGACAACATGAGAATAGGTACAGTCGATTTGTTTGGCCAGGTTGGAAGCATAGATCTCGCCCTTGGTGTTTCGTAATTCCACGAGCATCATGGCTGGCTTTTCCCTGAAGAGTACGTTAAATATTTCTTTGTTCTTCATATGCAAACCCCCATATCTATACTCCAAAGGTTATTCTAGAGTTGTATATAAAGGTTTCCTATACTAGAAGTTGTGACTTTTCCGTGTCGTACTTCCAGGATTCTGCAACAGATCCCTTTTTCTTGTAGTACTTGGATAGTCTGGCAATCTTGCTTCGTGTTAGTTGCAATCCTCTCTTGGTTGCCTGGTCTTGTCTGTTGTGCTCGAGATGTTTTTCGATGATTGCTGCCTTTTTAATAAGTGCAGTAAGATCTTCTGGTAGTTCTGGTGTGAGTTTCTTGTCGGCTAACACCTTACTGATGCGTTTCTTGAGTAATGCTTGGGTGGCTGGTACGCCATACTGGTCTCGTAGGATGAGTCCGATCTCGCTTGGACCCTTGTCTTCTTTGGCAAGCTTTGCGATGACCATCTCTATCTCTTTTGCAGAATAGCTTAGCCAGGTTGCTTTGCGTGGCTCGAGAGGGTGTTTGCTACCGCTCTTGCCTCTGTCGCGAGAATGCATTCTTGCCATTATACGTTTTCTCAGAGGGCAGTTTATAAAGGTATTGTTTAGTCTGCCTTGCAGGTTCCGCCAAAGATTTCGCCACCGTTGTTGGTGAAGGTTATACCTGCTTTGTGAACGCTTTCATTCACGCGAACCTCAGTTACGTTGAAATCTTCTTCCAAACTGTGTAGGTTTAGGTCTGCCACGCCTCCTTGCTTGAGGCTGGCAATGTACAAGTCATATGCTTTGCCGCCAAAGCTGTATTGGTTACGGTCTCCGAACACTGCTTTCTTGCAGTGCTGGCCACCCTCGAACTTCAAGCAAAGGTCTATCCTGAATTTTGTTTCGGTGCAGAATCGGTCAAACCCTCCTAGAGGATTGCAGTCTGCGATGTCGCAACAACTTTTTACATCGATGCATCTTTGTTGGTCAAAGCAGAAGGTGGTGCCGAGCTCACACTCGCACTTCTTCTCTTCTTCGTTGTACACTTCTTGGAACGCGCAGAAATCTGTTTGTGTGCAGCTGCCTTCAATGCAGCTTTCTTGCACTCCACACTCGTCAGTCTTGCAGCAATGATTGGAAGGGATGCAGGTATCTCCACATTGTTTGAACTCGCCAGTACAGAAGCAGGTTCCTTCTCTGCACTCTTCGTTTTTCCCACAATTCACATCTTTGCAAGGATCTACAGTGACGGTTTCTGTAACATTCACCACGGTAGGTTGTACGGTTGCGGGTGGTGGAACTTCTGGTTCTGGAGGCTTGCCGCACGCTACAAGTGTTATTATTGCTAAAACAGCAAATACAAGCAAAACCTTTTTCATACGCTTATGAAAAAAATGCAGTATATAAATCTTCACAAGCCGTTCACTTCATACTTGATCTTTCTGCCAGGGTAGGCGCGCCGCACTATGGTGCCCATCATCCTTTTTGCCACTCGTAGCTGCGTAGGGGTGTGATGTACTGGTTTTAACTCGTGGCTAGACCTGCCGATGCTTACGTCGACGTCTTCGTCTGTCGTGCTTACCAGGGTTCCCACCATTTCTGGCTGGTGTGATCTCCATTGCCCCCTGTAGTCTTTTCTAAGTTGCGTTTCAGCACCTTCTTTATGTCCTTCTTCTGTGTCTAGCCAGTAGAATTTTTCTTGCGCGATGTCAACCAGCAATCTGGCTACCCCATCCCCCTTCAATTCCTCATCTTGAAGCAGGTGCACAAAGGTCAGGAAGAGGTACTTGTTAATAAGCGTTGTGCTATTCTTCGTGCAATACTTTGGCTTCTATTTTTGCCTCAGCAGCGCTCAGCAACACTTGAAGTTGGGCTCGTTGCTCAGGTTCTGCTTCTCCTAAGGCTATGAAGTCCTTCCTGCTTCCACCAAGAAGCGTTTGGAGTGTGGTGAAATGTAGCCATTAGCGCCCCTGGGCGTTGGAGCTCGCCTCTCCGTCTTTCACTTGTGCATACACGAAGATCTCAAAAGGTCCCTCTTGGCTGGACAGTCTTAGATGGGAGTATTTTTTAGGATTGGGACGGGCTACGTAGAGCAGATCTGCCAATTTTGTTTTGCACTCCCACGTAGTCAGTGGCTGTTCGGTACCTTCCGGCCCACAAGTTACTTCTTCTTTTGTCCAATCAGGCATCTACCCTAGGGGAAGGCAACGCTTATAAATCTAGCCTAGATTGTCCGCTCATGGAAGAAAAACTCCAGGTGATGGTGGGTGTTGTCGTACCGAAAGGCAAAGAGTTTGCTCTAGACGCGTTCAAAGAGGCAACCAAAGACTTTCTTGGAGAGACCTTCACGCCCAAAGGGACAGGGTTAGAAGCGCACGAACAACGCAAAAAAATCATTGAGGAAGCCAAAAAGCGAAAGGTGGCAGGCGTGCTGTTCTTTGATTGTGATGTGATACCTCCAGATAATGTTCTTGGCTTAATCAACGTCAAAGGAGACATTGTTGGTGGTGCATACCTAGGATGGCAAGACATGGGCCAACCGAAAGTAGCACCATGCTCTTACGCCCATGATGAGAAGGGGATAGCATTCATTCCTGTGGATGTTTTTATGGGAGACCAGGCAATCGCTGTTTCTGCCACCCAGTTCGGGTGCGCGTACGTCAAGAAAGAAGTCTATGACAAGATCAAATGGCCAGAAGATGTGAATGATGACATCGCATTATGCTTGGAAGCAAGAAAGCAAGGCTTCAACGTTGTCGTCCATACAGGTGTGAAGTGTGTGAGAAAGACACCACAAAAGGACCTTGCCTGGCCCACCGCAAGAGTGGGATATGAGTTCAAGAGTGACCAATAGCTTTATAAAGCACCTCTGAAGATTTTGAGTAATGGGTAGAAAAGCCAAAGGTATCAATGCCGCCAAAAGTCTGATACGTAGACGACACCATGGACGATGGTTAAACGCTGCCTTTGTGACAAGATTACTAAAACTTAAAGCAAAGGCAGACCCATTAGAAGGAAGCTCCCAAGCAAAGGGCATTGTTCTAGAAAAAAGACAGTTAGAAGCAAAGCAACCCAGTTCCGGCATGCGAAAGTGCTGCAGAGTACAACTAATCAAAAACGGCAAGCAAGTCACCGCCTTCTTCCCCAGAGATGGGGCGATGAAGATGGTGGATGAGCATGATGAAGTCATCATAGAATGCATCGGCGGAAACAAAGGAAGAAGCAAGGGAGACATTCCTGGTGTGAGATGGCAAGTTATCAAAGTAAATGACCAATCCTTAGAAGCACTGCTTAACGGCAGAGTGGAGAAAGCAAGAAAGTGAAAGCATTCAACCTTTGGAGCATGGATGGCATCGAGGTTAAAGATCTTGGATTGCAACGCTATGTTTCCTTAGCACCAAGAATCGTTCCACGAAGCGGCGGAAGATACGCCTCTGATCGTTTCCACAAAAGCAAAGCATTCATTGTAGAAAGATTGATCAACAAGCTGATGAACGCTGGCCACAAAGGAAAGAAGCACTGGCGCACGAGTAGCCACCAAACAGGAAAAGGATTGGCTGCTTACCGAATTGTTAAAGACACGTTAAAACTTATCGAAGAAAAGACTAAAGAAAATCCTATCAAAGTGTTTGTCCAAGCGTTAGAGAACGCTGCACCAAGAGAAGAGATCGTTACCATAGAGTATGGTGGCGCTCGCTATCCAAAAGCTGTTGATTGTGCGCCACAAAGACGAATTGATGTGGCACTACGCCTATTCACCCAAGGAGCATTCCAAAGGTGCTTCAACACCAAAGTGGCTGTAGCAGACGCACTAACTGATGAAATCTTATCTGCCTACAAGTTCGACCAAAAAAGCAATGCTATTGCTAAAAAGCTAGAACTCGAACGACAGGCGGATGCCTCACGTTGATGCACATCCGTCTTGATGATTGTTCTCTTCGCTTTTCTTATTCACTCTATAGCGAAGCCTCTGCTGCTGTGATGGTTCCCCGTATGAGAACCATGACCGCGCAGCTAATGAACGCATACGATGAGTTAGTTAAGCAAAGGCCAAGGGAGGTAGGTTCGCAACTGTTCCTCAATGCATATCGAGAACATCCGAACTCTCTGGCTAACTGCTACCGGTTTGAGATTGGTATGGTCGGTCCTGAAGAGACAGTTGTAGAACTAGCAAGAGATCTCATAGGAAACGTCGATGTATCTCCCGAGTTCGATATTACTTGCCAGATGTTAAAGGGTAAGGAAGCTTCTGATGTTGCGGAAATGTTTGGGTTAGAAAAGGCAGAAGCTGGCGCAGCTGAGATTACTGTATAATTATCGAGTAGGCGTGTCTGTTTCGTTCTCTGGTTCTTGGTTGACGTATTCTCGTTGCGCGAACTCATCCGCACAATACAAAGTCCTCGGAGAATCCCTGAAGACTGTAGATAGTCGAGGAACGTATCCTACGCTCGCAGGATCAACACTCCCAACGCCTCCTGGTGCTGGGGCTTCGGCTGGTTCATCAGTGGGTTTTGGCATAGATCTCTAATGTGTGAGGCTCTTATAAAGGTTTACCCAACCGTGATCGATGCTTTAGCTTGTTGTGCGGTGGCGAAGATTTCCACTTTTGAGGGCTGTCGGTTTCTGTTGATAAGTATGGTGGAGCCAGCATTCATCATGCCAACGTCATACCCTGCACGGTCCCTAAACGTGGCCAGGTTTGTATCTACTGTGACGCGTCTTCCATTTGTAGAGAAGGTAAACGTGATGCTTTCTGTGACACGATTTTCTGAGAATTTGGGTGGCGCAGTGTACGTCATCGTGGCGGTGGCTCCAGCAGTACCAAGATCTAGCTTTGTCCCACCTTGGATAACTATGGGCATGGTTGCACTGCCGATAACACCGTCTCTATTCAGATCCATCTGGATGTTGTCTCCAGATACGGTAAACGTGAACTCTTGACCATACGCTCTGAGGAATCCTTGATTGTTAGAGATCGGCGCGATCTTTTGGCCGCCTGCCATGTCTTGGAAGGTGACGCTGGTCCCTCTCTTGCTTCGGTATTGGAAGATTTTGGTGATGCCTGACGTGGTGTCAGAGCTTGTCAGTACGATATAGTCTCCTGGCGCTATGGTGCCGCCTTCAGACGCATGCAATGTTCTTGTACCTTTGCCGTACTTTAGCGTGCCTCCATCGTTGTATATGAGCGGTATGCGGTACCTTCTGCCTTGTTGGTTGGTAAACTCAAGGTTGTACCCTCTGCTTACCGGAGAGAACACGATAGGAGGGTCTTTGGCCACCCCTACGCCTTTGTAGCGCAGGTCAAGATCAGGGACTAAGAAGACTGCAGGATTGCGTATGTATTCTTGTACTGATTGTCCTGCAGGTACGATGACGTCTGTGCCTTGTGCAGGTCTTGCTTCGATAAGGTACTCTATGGATTGGATGGTTACGTCATCATCTGTGATGATGGCGCGCATTCGTACTAAGGCGTCTGCGCTATACCCATCTAAGCGTACGCCTCTGCTGAAACTGTCATCCACGACATCGGTCCAGTCAATATGCTGGGGTCCTTGTAGCTGTATGCGTAGTTCGTTGCTTCCGCTGCGGTAGGTTGCGTTGCTGATGTTGAACTCCCAACCCAAAATATTCAAGGGTTTGTACCATAATCTTCGCAGGTTCCTTCCTTCGCGTCTGCTGAACAAGCCTTCCTCAAAGTCTAGCGTGTACAAGAGTATGTCATCAGAAAAAACCATAGCATCTTGGACGTTGCCTAGATCATCTTGGACAAACTCTACTTTTCCGCCATCAAACAGGTCTTGTCTGGAGAAAACAATGCTTTGGGAGTAACTGGTGCGTCTGCTTCCGGTGATATCTTGGCTTGGACCAGAAATGCTGGGCAACTTTTCCCCTAACGTTTGGCCAATACCTACTAACGGTGCTGCAAGGTTGCCTGATCCTGGCATGACTAGGAGTGCGAATAAAGAAACGATGCCAACGATCGCCACAAGACTTATGAGTGTGTTATCCTTGTGCATGCTGCTTGTTTAGACTAGAACTATATATGGTTTGTGTCACCACTCTGGTTGAACATCGTATTCTCGCTCAGGGAATGGCTCCCACCATTCTGTTTTGGCGCCGTATGCTTGCACTGCATGTGCTGTCGCGCCTACAGGTTTTATCTGGCTCCAGTTCCACATTGTTAGTAAGGAGAATATTGCTACTATGGCTACCGCAATCAGTATGAACGTGAAGAGCTTCTGCATGTGGTCTGGCAAGATCTAAGCTATTTAAACGTTTGGGTGCTTCCGCCTATGGTTACTGATGCGACTTTACTTCGGTGCTTTGTAAGGAGCGGTTGTCGATGAGTTTGGATGTGATGAAATCCTCTACTCGATCATCCACCCACGTATAGTCTAGGCCTTTTGGTTGAAGCATGACATAGCTCAATCCTGCCTTTTTGCACTTTTGGGCAATACCCATGGGGTGTCCGTTTCCTGGCAGCACGTACACAGGCTCGCCCCTTGCTATGTAGGGTGCGGCAGCATCCACGTATGCTTGTTCCTGTCCGTCGAGCACGCGGTTAATGTATGTTTGGCCTTCCTTGCTGGCGAGCAAGCCTCGAATGCGACTGTTGGCGCTATTGATTGCTTTGGATATTTCGGCGGTTTGTTCTTCGGTCGTGCCATCCAGGGGTAGAGCTCGTATTTCAGCCACGCAAGAGTCGTACAGGGTCTTCAACTGTTCACGCATGTCACTTGTTTCCAACCTTGCGCCTACAAGATCCCACTTTCTTCTGGTGAGCACATTCTCATAACACGTGATGAAAGTTTTTGTGCTTTTGACATCCGGTCCTTCAGCGCCCATGGTTCCTCTTCTTCGTTCGATGAGTTCTGCGCCCTTCGCATTCAATCTTTCAGGAATCATGATTCTAAGGCCGTGGACGTCGTACAGTTGGTCGGCAATAGGTCCTAGACGCTCCAGGATAGGGATAGGTAATTGGGTGATTCTATGGCTTGAGGAGTGTACAAACGCACCAATAACGACAAAAGGATCCTGGCCCCAAGCATGCACTATGCTGCCGTGTTCGCTTTTGAAGGACGTAACTGAGGGGTAAGAAGGTCGAACGATGGCGGGTTTAGACTTGTGGTGCCAATACCCAAGGCCCCCTACAGCCATGGTAAGGCACAAAGCAGGTATCTGCCATCTCATCGGTGCTTAAGTGTTAGCTCTTTTATAAAGGTAGACAGCCCTCATTTTTAAATAAAACACTCGAATTGCTACCTCCCAGTAACATTGAAACCGATACCTTTATATACTAGTTGCCACAATATAGTATTGGATAGCCGACTACTAGAGTGAGGAGTCGGACATTACCAGGGGGTGCTATCAGACTCTTATAGAGTTCTGTGGCCAACACACAATGCTAGCACAAGAAGCATGTCCAGATTGTGGACATAAAAACTTCTTCCTTAACCGGGAGAAGGGAGAGGCTATTTGTCGTAACTGCAGTTGCGTTGTTGAAGACAGCATTGTAGACTTAGGAAGAGATTCTGTAGCCTTTGACGAAGATACCTTAGAAAGTAATACTAGAACAGGAGCTCCTTTTGATCCAAGAATTGCCAACAACTTGAGCACAACCATTGGCAGCCAAGACGATATACGAAAATTAAGCGGTAAGAGCAAAGCAATGGTTTCTCGCCTACGAAAAAAGCATTCTTGGGCTAACACAAGCTTTGAACACTCACTAAATCACGCAATGGACCATCTAAGAATGCTCAGTGGAAAGTTAGACTTGCCACGAGCAGTAGAAAAAGAAGCAGCCATGATCTATCGAAGAGCTGCAGAAAAAGGATTAACACTCAAAAGAAGCAAAGAAGACATCATGGTAGGCGCAGTGTTTGTAGCATGCAAACTCCACAGCATACCTAGAAGCATGAAAGAGATAGCCAGAGAAGGCAAAGCAGATCTCAAAATCCTAGGAAAAACATACAAGCTATTGTTAAGAGAGTTAGACATCAGAATCATGCCAACCTCTCCACACGATTACATTAGCAAGTTCGCAAACCAGCTAAAATTAAGTCCAAAAACGCAAACAGCAAGCGTAAAGATGGTAGAGAAAATGCAAAAGCAAGGCTTACTCTCAGGATTAAGTCCATTAAGCATAGCAGCTTCAGCTCTTTACATTAGTTGCATCACAGAGAAAGAACGAAGAACACAAAAAGAAGTAGCTAGTGCAACAGGCATCACCGAAGCAACCCTACGCGCACGATGCAGACGGATTGCAAAACAACTACACTTAAAATACAAAATACGGTGAACATCATGTATAAATGTCCAACTAATTCTGAAATCAACGATGACATTTTAAGTATGTTCACCATCATAAAAACTCAACCTACTCTACTCTCTGTGCCCGACGTTGTTGACGAATGTGGCATGGATGAGGAGCAATATTTCGAAATCAAAAAGCATGTTACTGCATGTGCTAGCTGCAAAAACGTGCTGAAAGAGTACCAACAGATGCAGTTAGTTCTTGAACAAGTAAAGAACGGAAAATTGGAAGCCTTCCAAGCTAAGAAAGCTACCGCATAACCGAATCATTTTTGTAGTCTAACCTTTCACAAGCAGCCATGGCTCTTGAAATGCTAGGCTTGATCGTGTTCATCCTCATAGCAGCAATTGCTGTGTTTATCGCGCTGCTAGGATTACCTGGAGCCTTTGTAATCGTTGTTGGAGCGTTGTTATACAATCTGATAACGTGGAGTTTGGCCATATCTTGGAAGTTGTTAGCAATTCTTGCTGCACTAGCGATACTTGCTGAAGTCCTAGAAGCGTTCGTCATGGTGTATGGTGCCAAACTAGGAGGGGTGAGCAAGTACGGAACCTTTGGCACGGTGGCAGGAGCCATAGTTGGTGGCTTGTTGCTAAGCGCAGTCATGCCCATCGTAGGCACAATCATTGGTGTTTTCTTAGGCGCAATACTTGGGGCGTTCTTAGCAGAATACGCCCACACCCATCACGCAGGAAAGGCATGGAAAGCAGCAGTAACCGCGCTTATTGGTAGAGGATTAGTCAGTGTGGTGAAGCTCGTAATTGTTGTAGTACAGATAGGTCTCGTTCTGACTGCGATCTAGCTCGTAAACTTTAAAAAGGGTCCAGCTTCTTTATTAGTATTCTTTGCCCCTGTAGTGTAGTCCGGCCAAGCATGCTGCCCTTTCGAGGCAGCGACTCGGGTTCAAATCCCGGCGGGGGCATCTATTCCTTAAAATCGTAGATGTTGTCGTGATGGTCGTAGTATCGGAAAATTATCTTACTCTCTTCATGCCGGAATAAAAGAACAAAACTAGACTTGACATGGACTCTCTTGTAGTGTTGTAATGGTCGTTTAAGATTCTTGTAGTGTGAAGGATCAGATTTGATTACTTCTTCGATTTTTTTCAGCAAGATCTCAAACTGTTTCGGGTCCTTCTTGGATAATTTAGCTAGCGTCTTATCTAGGTCTGGATGAATCTCGTACTGCATTCAGGAATGCCTCTTGCGAAGTTCATCCACATTCTTGAACTTGATGCCTTTCTTTTTTTCTCCCTTTCTTATTTTTTCTACAAAATCCGGCCTGAGCTCAGGCTCCATATGATCCTTCTCATACGCCTTCACAACCAAAGAAATTGCTTCTGCTTTGTTTCTTAGATCGTTTTGTATCTTGACTATATGCAACGTCTGGTTCACGTCCTTAGGTATGTCTATCAAAGCCTTCATGTTAATAGTTGTTAATACTTGTTAACATTTAAAGCTTTCGTTTTCAAATCCCGGCGGGGACACCCTTATAAAGGGGTAGTCATTTGACAGTAACATGGTCAGATTTGAACGTTCAAGAGAGGGCAAACGAAGAGATTCTAGAGACGCCTCTCCAAGAAAGGAAGCAAGATTCAAGGACTTTGTAGAACGACCTAGAGGAAGACCAAGATTTGAGGAACGACCTAGAGGTCGCGACCGTGGTTTTTCAGGTGGTAGAGACCGAGATAGTCGCAGAGGACCGTTAGAACTCACTAAGGTAGTTTGCGGCCAATGTGGCATCAACACTGAAGTTCCTTTCAAGCCAACATCAAACAAGCCCGTACTATGTCGAGATTGCTTTACCAAAGCACCACGAAGCGGACCACGCGGTGCACCAAGCGCTCCACCAAGCAGAGAGTTAGAACTGATTAACATGAAGCTAGACAAGATCATGAAAGCTCTAGATCTTGAATAAGCCCTAAACCTTCTATATTCTGTAATGATAATACCTTCGTGCATGACTCAGATCCTTTGGAAGATCGAATCCGTACTCTACAAGAGGAATTACGTGATCTAAAATCTCAACGACCTAGTTGGGCTACCAAAGTAAAACAAGTGGTTGCTCCTAGATGGGATGCTTTCAGCAAGAAAGTGACGGATACCGGTCGTAAAGTTTGGGAAGGAAGAGACATGGTCGTCATTTACGGTTTTTTGTGGGGGGTGTGTGGGTTAGTTGCGCCTCCTGTAATGGCGTATGACGCGGTGAGAAAGCATGTCGTTCCACGCATTCCTCTTGTTAACAAAAAAACCCGTGGAAGCATAGTGGCAGAACAGATTTCTCAGGTGCATTTCAATTCTTTTTGCTATTCTGGGGGAGAGTACCGACCTCCAAATGCGGAACATATCGCGCTTTGTGCAGACGTCCAACGCCAGTACTTGCGTGAAGCCAAACAGGTCGTTCGCTTGTGCGATCGCTCGCTAAAACTTCTGAGAACTACGGACTATCGATGGACTGCGGGAATTGAGAGCAGGAGAGACGACGCTCATCGTTTCATTACTGAATACGGTCCGGTTATAGAAAAGGTAGCTTAGTTCAAAGCCACATACTCGCCGTTCTTGACCGTTTTCAGAACAACCGGTTTTATCGTGTCGCCATTCACATCAAACTTGATCTTGCCGGATGTTCCTTGGAAGTCTACGTTGGATAATTCATTCTTCACACATTCCTGCCTTTTCGATGTCGAAAGCCGGGTTATCTGCCACGGAGTTTGTTCCAGCCCAGACTGCATGTACTTCCTACAGATTTGCAGCCGCTGTATGCAAGATATACTCCCAGGGCTAATTGCCAAGGGTTCAAAGGTATGTACCCAAACCATCTTGGCGCGGATGCCTCGTTGGGCTTTCCAGAAATGCCTAAGATTAACAAGTCCATAAACAAGCCCATTCCTTCTACCATTGCTACGTAGCCTAGGGCTGCTGCTGTTGTTCTTTTCAACCGCGATTTCATGAGTGTTTTCGCAATCTCAGAACGTTTGGGGTCTTGGGAGGAAAACTGTTCTCCCTTAGTGAGTATGATTTCTAAATCGCCTCCGGAATATCCCATTGCCATCGCGTTTTCATTCAGATTGCTGTATTTCTTATCGTGGGCCTCTTTTTTTATCTGCATACGTTTTGCATAGGTCAAAGTCAAGTCAGGATCTGTTCTTTCTTCAATAGAATCAGTCGCGTCAGGCGTGGTTTCTGGAATGGGTGCATCCTCAGGATTATAGTCGTTACTCATATGTTTCCCCTAAGGATAATGGGGTTTTTGAGTATATAGGCCTTTCGGTCTGTCACTACTAATTAGGCACTATTTTGGCTCAGTCGAAATACCGAGGATCGTCCGCCTTCACGGTCTCTTGTTTGGGTTTGGTCTCCGAGCTGGGCTCTTCCTTCTTAGGCTCCTTCACTTCTGGAATAGGATTAAGTTCTAAGGCGCGCTTAAAATTCACCGCTCCACACTTGATGCATCGACAATAAGGTCCCCACTTGCCCTCAACAATGTCCAAATAAGCACCACAAACGCACTTCCAGTTGTCAATCAGTTTATCCTTGTGTTTGACACAAACTGGCACTTTTTGCTTGTTCTTGGTGATGCATTGCTTCCCACAAAATGGACAGGCAAGAATTTGTGACTGGCCGTATCGCTTAGGAATGCGCATGGTGTACTCGCGCCCCCACTCCTTAAAAAACTGTAGTTTTTTATACTCCAAAAACATAAAAAAACGATGAGATGTGAGTGGGCTGACAGTGAAGACATGCGAGACTACCACGATAAAGAGTGGGGGAAGGAAGTGCATGACGACCGATTACTGTTTGAATTTCTCATCCTAGAAGGTGCACAAGCAGGATTGAGCTGGAGCACGATCCTAAAAAAACGAGAAGGCTACCGAAAACTCTTCCACAACTTTGACGTTAAGAAGGTAGCAAAGATAACCTCAAAGCAAGTAGAAAAGCTACTCCTTGACCCGAGCATCGTCAGAAACCGCTTGAAAGTTGAAAGTACTATTACAAACGCACAATTCTTCATGGACGTACAAAAAGAATTTGGAAGCTTTGATGCTTACATCTGGCAGTTTGTGGGTGGCAAACCTAAACTAAACACGTTCAAGAGTATGAAAGACATCCCTGCAACAACAAAAGAATCAGACTCTATGAGTAAGGACCTTAAGGATCGAGGCTTTAGATTCGTAGGAAGTACTATTTGTTACGCGTTCATGCAAGCAACAGGCATGGTGAATGATCATATGGTAGACTGCGAGTTTCGTTAGAACAAGTTGCCTCTAAATCCTTCCCACTGTTTCTGGGTGCTCTCTTCTCCTTTGGACGCGACAGCAGCATCAACTTTTGCCACCTGAGCTTCAAGCAAGCTTTTTACGGCATAGCTCACCAGTCCGAGCTCCATCGTCTGCCCGCCTATTCTTCCCTCCTTCGTACGGAATATCTTTCCAGACTTGACCAACGCTTCAAACTCTTTGGTGGCATTGCTCAATTTTTGTAGGTGACCCTTCAAATTGATGAAGACGTTTGGATCATTCAAGTTTGCAGTGACGTATTCGGAGTCCAGCTCTGTTTTTTTCAAAATTTGGGCAGCCTTAAGCACTTGATCCGCAGCGTTAGCATGTGCTTGGGCCCACTCAACAATTTTTTGCTCTGTAGCATCAGGTCTTCCCGCGGAGAATGTGGAAACATAATCGAGCATGCGTTTCTTGAGGTCCTTCAACGTGGTTATCATGTCGTTAAGACTTTGTTTCTCAAAGAACCCTTCCTTTTATACCTCGTTAACTCTTGCTTTGAGAAAAGCATACTGTGTTTGGTAGTCGACGATGGTCTGGGCATCTTTAGCTTTGATCCCTTGAGCGATCGCTGCAGGCATCTGAAAGGCACTTACCACGGTGACCATTGCCGCACACACTTGTATTGCGAGTTTGGATGCCATACTATGACTTTCTTCGATCGACTTTATATTGATTCTATTCTTGAGTACGTACGAAGTTATTAAATAAAATCCTGATACCTCATATTTGTTCCGCAAATTGCGGCTAACGAAAAGGTGGCTGTGCGTTTCGGCGCACGGCGCATCTAGAATTTTCCTACGCTTCTTCGGAAGCTCCTCTTCCAAAGTACGTACTCAAATATCTTATATCTCATCTCTTCTTGTTGTTACTATCTTCGCGTACTAAGTACGAGAAAAGGAGGTATCTTAGTCAAGCGGACCACGGTTCGCTTGCTTTTTTTTCCAAAACGTTCTTATACTAGAACGATTGCCTATTGGGTATGGATAAGCCCAACCTGGCGTTGATTCTGGTGGTCATAGTGGCATTACTTGCTTTGGCCCAAGTGATAAGTGTCCAGAAGACTGGCCAAGGCATCAGTCATGTAATATTATCCAGCAGCTACGCTTCCTACAATGAACGAAACGCTCGTTTGCAAGAGCGACAAGAGCTGTACCAACAACAACTTGCCGACCGTGGTGCAAAGATTTACCGTGGTTCAGTCATACGAAATCCTGATGCGGGTCGTGTCACGCGCTACCATTACGTTAGTCCTCAGGCGTCCGCCGACACGTTATCCAATCAAGCGCGCTACCGCGATGATTTTGATCGTAGAGACCTCGTGCTCCAGCAGTGGAGGGAGTCTGCAAGGCAGAGTGAGGCAGCACAAGACCGACTCAAAGACAAGAGTGTTACGTTGCGTAATCAGTATCGTGGTCAACAAGACTGGTCAAGCAGTCTGTACAGACGCACCTAGATCGCTCTGAGAAAGCTAACAAAATATCCGCCTGTCTTATCATCCTCATCTTCTGTTTGATGGTAGACGTCCAAAATTACCTTGCTTGTTTTGTATATGCTTTCTTCAAAAGAAAACAACTGTTCTGCTTTGACGCCGTCTACAGGCAATGCGAGACATCCTTCTTCAAAGTCTGTGCGCAGCTGACCTAATTTGGACAGATCCGCTCTTTTTGCGTTGCTGTACGTAACGCGTACGCACATCCCACCATCCTTGCATAATTGTCGAAGATTGCGAGAGATCACCTTGTCTGTGAGAATGTCATCGTACAACTCTTCTGGGTCGTCCGTCTCTTCCTCTTCAGGATCTTTAGCTTCAGAAAGATATTTGGCCACTTTCGCATCATCAGGATGCTGGTAGCCGTGTTCGTTGTAAAAGTCTTCACAGTCCTCTCCTGGTGCTATGTTGGGAAAGCAAAAGATGACAAGATCTGCTTTTTCTTTGAGTTTAAAATCTGGAAGGTAGGTTTCGATGAATGTCGCTTGAGGCAGGCGTTCTTTTGCTTTTTCGAGCATCTTGTGCGAGCCATCAACGCCGATAAACTTGCTCTTGGGGAAGAGTTTGGCCACCTCTGCAAGTAGTTGTCCTCCTCCGCACGCAAAATCTAAGATCGTTTCTGGTTCGTGCTTGCAAAAAAGCCTGATCTCTTGGGCTATCTTCTTGTAGGCAATCTTGTGCGAGCGATCATCTGCTTGGGAAAGCCACCACTTTCCTACAACTTGGTTGTAGCTTTCTTGACCCTTGTCTAGCTCGTCATCAAAATTGATCATCCTATTCTGCCATGCTGGTTGCTTAAAAGCTTTCCCCCGCAAATGCATAATTCTTAAATATTCCAAGACTTAACCCTGGGCATGCCGCACCTGTCAACTGCTGACGCCACACCGACGGAGAGCAGTTTTGAACGGCTACAAAAAGCTTGCGAAGATTCTGGCTACGCGTCTGTTGAGGGCCATCCTGCGCTATACACAAGAGATAAAGAGGATAGTACGGAGTTTGTCTGGATTGGGGGTCCGATAAAATACGTGGAAACTGCGCAACCAGAGATCGTCCGAGAAAACTTTTTGCAACGGACTAGATTCTGGTGGCAGGCAGGAATAGTGGCCGCGCCTCCTCTGGTATTATACTGTTTGGCAGCGTACAAATTCGCTGACACGATCATCAACAAATTCCCTGACCATGTGGTTGGGAGCTTTATGTATGGCATGGGGGCTTTCGCGCTTGGTCTTTCTGCTGTGGCAGTGGTGCATGAGGGTCTTATGGCGTATTGGCGAAGAAAAGCCAATAATGACTTGAACTCAACATGTTCAAACATTCTTGTTGGGGAAGAGGCGATCCAACCGCTAGGGGATAGGGCAGGTCAAATCTTTGGTTAAAGAAAAAAGTATCCCGCTACTCTTGAGCGGGATTTTCCTCATGCTCAGTTCACTGCTGTCGTGGAAAAATTTCGGCAAGAGGGTCTGATTCGTCGGAAAGGTTCTCTCCTGCTGCTCGCGTAAGTTCTCCTAGCGCTTCTGCGTAGGATTTTCGCCTGTGCACCGCGTGTTTTTTCCGTAACGCTGTTGTTGCCTTCCTTATGGCGTTCTTCACCATGTGGCGTTCTCCAAATCCTTGTGCGTGCACTTGGATGTTGTCCCTGCCGCTATTCATGTACAAACTGCACTCTAATCCTTGCAGTTTTCTTGTTTTAGCATTCGCTTTGGTTACTACCGCGCGTATGCTACCGTCTATGTCTTGTTTCCTCAGAAATACTTCCAACTGTTCACGAATGAGCCCTGTGTTGAGTGGTGCAACCTTCGAGCTCACGTCAATGGTTGTCATGAACCTACCTCCAATCAAGGGGGTAGGCATAGCAAGTATAAATACTTTGTGAATCTTTACACTATTTGTAATGCTTAATTCTTTGACTCCAAACTTGCTCGTAAACTTGGCGGAATGTATCTGCAATTACTTTGTCTTTTATCAAGAAGGCCTTTGGAATTTTTTGGGTATAATATTGCATATACACCATGTCATCCACGACGCCCCATTCTGTTTCATTGTTCAATTCTGCGAACCCTGTTTCAGTATTTTTGTTTTTTCTTTTCTTTTCTAATGGTTTGTCTTCCATAGGGAAGAGTATTTTACCCCGAACCTTCAACTTATTTCTCAATGCATGGTGTTCATCATAAAACGCAACTAAACGCTGGTACGCATGTTTCTTAGCTCCATATACGCGTTCAGTGGACTTTGGGGTCAGCTTGCCATTTATCTCGTACCACATGGACTTAATCCCGGTAAAGCCTTCATAATACTTATACTCTGATTGTGGGTGCCCTAATTTTTTCTTCTTAAAGCGAATCAGCTCATCTTGCACTGTCTTCCTCTGCTTTTCAAGAGTTTGTTGTTTTTCTCTAAACAGCTCGTTCAACGATTCGGAGGGTGCGGGCATAAAGATTTTTGTGTTGTTCCGAAAACGAAAACTTACCAGACCTTTTGAAACAAGCTTTTCAAGAATCTTGTAAATGTTGGAGCTAGCTATGCCGCTTTGACTACATATTTGCCCTGTTTGCGCTTCGCCTAAGGTAAGAAGAGCCATATATGTTCTTGATTCTTGCGAGGTTATGCCTATGTTCTTAAGCATAAGTTCGATTTTTTTCATTCTACTATACTCAAATAGTAGCTACATTTTAAATCTTTTGGTACATTCTAGAACTCATGAAAAAACTACTCATACTGCTACTCGTGCTATCAGCATGCATGCCCCAGAACGACACCTTTGACATCGGAGTAATCGTGCCTCTCACAGGACCTGCTAGCTATTACTCTCAGAATTACATCAAAGGGATGGAATTAGCGCTTGAAGAAACTCCAGGAATTCAGGTCCATGTAAGAGATGGAAAATTGGATAGCACTGAAAGCATAAAGGAGGCAAACAGCCTTGAACACTTGGTGGATCCTGAGGCGTATGTCGTCGTTTTTGGAGTGCCCACACACGCAGTAGCGCCTTTACTCCAAGAAACGGGAAAACCTCTTCTCTATGAAGCATACACGCGAGACATAGCAGAACTCTACCCTAATGCCTACAAGTCCAACTTTGATGCACAATCAAGCTGCAAAGAACTCACCAAACGCATTGCTGATGAAAAAATAGGGGTGTTGTTTGCCGATATCATGTACACCGAAGAATGCTTAAAGGGAATACGCCAAATAACCGAAGTAAACGAGTATAGATATTCCTATGGAGACCTCGACTTCAGAACCTTGCTTCTCAAAGCAGAGAAAGACGGCATAGAGAGGTTATTCATCATGGGGCTAAGCCATGAAATGCTTAACATGTTTCAGCAACTTACCGAACTGGGTTCTGATATGAAGGTTGCTTGTGCAGCCACTTCAGAATGTATCATTCCTCTAGTTGAGCAGAGCATCCCTAAAGATCGATTAAAAGGAACACTATCTGTAGATTACATACCCGAAAATATTGTTGACTCAGAATTTGGCAAAAAATACTTGCAACAACATCCTGGAGCACAAAAAACAGAGATAATGAATGCTGCAGCAGGGTTCGAAGCAATCAAAATACTTGCGTCAAGGTTTGGAAACTACAAAAGCGTAATCGGCACCAAAGGATTCCAAGACCGAATCATGCAAACCGAACACTACGTTTATGAGTATGACAAAGGATGGGAGATCGTAAAGTGAGCTTCCTTGGAGATTATGGGGTGTGTTTACTTCTTAGGTGAGCGATCAATGCTGCAGGGTTGGGTTTGTCTCCGGTTGCTTTCTTGATCAATTCGTCTGGTGCGTATCTTCTACCGTGTTGGTGGATGTTGGTTTTTAGCCAGTCTGTGAGTTTGGTGAACTTTCCTTGGCTGAAGTCGCTTTCAAATTTCAGCTTCTTGTTCGCTTTCTCCCATAGTTGTGCTGCAATCATGGTTCCTATGCTGTAGGTGGGGAAGTACCCAAATCCGCTGGTCCAGTGGATGTCTTGTAAGCAACCTTGACTGTTGTTGGGCACTTTCAATCCTAGGTATTCTTGCATTCTAGAGTTCCATTCGTCCGGCACGTCCTTTACCTTGATACTTCCATCAAACAATCCTCGTTCTATCTCAAATCGCATGATGACATGCATGTGGTAGCTTACTTCGTCTGCGTCCACGCGAATAAAGCCTGGCACCATGGCGTTTACATGACCATAACATTGTTCTGAGGAAAGATTCCATCCTTCTTTTTGCATTAAGGGGGAGAGCCACTGCCAGAACTCTTTTCCCCTGCTAAGATGGTTCTCCCATATTCTTGATTGCGATTCGTGAGTGCTTAGGCTTGCCGCTTCTCCTTGTGCAGTGCCGTAATGCTCAAAGGGCAATCCTTGATCGTACAGTGCATGCCCTGTTTCGTGGACTGCTGCCAACACGCTCTGGAAGGGTTCTTTTGGGTCGTATCGGGTGGTTATCCTGGTGTCTACCGTGTTTCCTGTGGTGAAGGGATGGGTGCTTACATCCATTCTTCCGCGATCCCAGTCAAAGCCCATCTTGGTGGCGACCTCTCTGCAGAGCTTTTCTTGCTTTGCCACGTCATACGTTCCTTTGAGTTCGGGTTTCACGTGTTTGTGTTTTAGCAATTGCAGTATTGCTTTTTTTATCTTCTTGAAGTGCACGTCTACCTTCTTGCAGGTGAGACTTTCGTCGTTGTCTTCTAGGTGTACGTCTAGTGCAAACTTTCTCGGATTGATGTATTTGGCTGTTTTTTGTTCTATGTCTAGTATTTTTTGTAGGTGTGGTGCGAATTTCTTAAAATCCCCTTTTGCTCGTGCTTCCCTCCACACTTCGGTGGCGTGGGTCTTGACTTTGCTGGACATTGCCACGTGTTCTGTGGGAATTTTTGTGGATTTTCTGTAGTCCTTTTCTAGCTCTTTGAGGTTTACTTGCTGTGCTTCGTTCAATTTTTCTTTTTTTGTCTCGCGGATTAGTTTCCCTATTTGTTTGCTGGTGAACATGTCGTGCACCACAGAACTTAGCGCTGCGAATTGGTGAGCGCGCATCTCTACACCCTTCTTAGGCATCATGACCTCTTGATCCCAGCCAAGAATGCCGCCTGCACTTCCTAGATAGCACACGTTCTTGACTTTGTCAAAGAGTTCTTTGTAAGGCATGCATAGATGACGGGGCGGGTTCTATAAAAAGTTACCTAAATGCCAAATGCCACGGTAAGATCTTTCAACTCTTTGTATCGTTGCAAGAATTGGTATCCTTTGTCTGATAGGTGGAATTGTTTTTTACCATCTTTTTCGTTGGTGCTCTCTTCCATCAGGCCTTTTTCTTGTAATTCTTTCACATAACTTTGCAAGCGCTTGTAAGAAAGATTGCTTTTGTAGAGTAAGTGTGTGGGTATGATCTTTTCTCGTTCTGCTATGATTCCAAGAATATCAAAAATGATATCCATCCTTTCACGCTTCACTTGCCTACCTTCCTCATCTGCACGAACAAGGTGCCGAAGCCGATGAATTGTAGGACGTGCCCTACCTCTGTTAACGGATAAAATAGGCTTACTAGGAAGAGTAGTTGTGCTAAGCTTATACACAAGAACGCGATGAAGGCGTATCTTGCGATGCCGCCTCTTTTTTGCGTGTTGTCAAAGAAGTCCCACGCAATAACTGCTGTAAATAGGAAGGTTGCTAGGTAAAAGCTCTTGTAGTAGAGGTTGGAAAAGTACAGCAACATGATGGTTAACAAGTACATCAATCCCACTGTTCTGGCTCTATCTCCTTTCAAGTATAACACTAACGCATAGGCTCCGATAGTGGCAAGTATGAAGCTTGCATAGCCTAGCTTGAAGATGAGCGGATCAAAGCTGTAGGAAACAAGAATGTTTGTTATGATTCGTACGATACCGCCTGCAGCTAGTAAGAAAAATGCCAAACTCCAGGTCATGTACTTCTTTTCTTGGCTAAAATGGTAGGCGCGATAGCTCATCACGCACACGCTTAGGGCGAATAATGCGCTGATGAAACCTAACACGCTGTCCGCTGGGAAGAACCATTCCGGACTTAGTCCTAAGACTTGTACCATGACTATCTTCCTTTACGCTCCCTTTTTAAAGCTTGTGAAAGTGTTGCATTGTTAAGTAAGCGGGAGCTATTTTAGCTAAAAAAATTATTTCTTCTTGATTTTTCTCACTCTGGGTTTATTCCAATATGGACTTTTACACTTTGGACAAACAGCAGGTTCTTCGTCGCTTCCACGAGGAACCCATTTATGTTCGCATCGTTCACATTGGAATCCTTCAACTTCTATTTTTACTCTTGCCATTAATAGATATATTATTAACTAGTATATAAACATTTAGTATATTCTCTACTATAGAAATGTTTAAATAGTTAATATACTTAACTAATATATTATTAGTAAATAATATTAAGGGACTCCGAAGAGTCCCAGATTCCACTCGCTAAAATGAAATCTAAAGAAAGAACCCAACAGAAGTATAAAAAAGTATCTT
>JASMHM010000008.1 GCA_030750765.1 Candidatus Woesearchaeota archaeon
CAAGAAGCATCCATCATATTTCTTGCATTAAACGATGAGTGAATCATTCCTCGTATGTTCAACGCCTCAACAGCAATAAACGAGTACGTTTGTGTGTACCATCGAGACAGCTTGTGAAGAAAGTCGTTGCGTTGGTCAACAACTTTCTCGTGTATTTTCGCAACCCTTTTCCTTTGTTTTTCTCGATTGCGAGAACCTTTCTTTGTGCGCGACAATCTTTTTTTTGCTCTTTTCAAGAGCTGCAAACTCTTTCCCAAAGGTTTTGGGCTGTCTTCTCGATGGCCGTCACTGTCAAACACAAAATTGTTAATACCTAGGTCGATGCCAACGGCTTTCTCTGTGCGAACAGGCACAGTCTTCTCTGTCGCTTCTGCAGCGACTAATGCGAACCACTTCCCACTAGCATTTTTCTTTATCGTGATTTGCTTTACTGTCCCTTCGATCTCTCGGTGCATAATGAAAGGAATTTGACCGATTTTGGAAAGATGGAGTAAGTCGTAGCGTGTGTGTCGGGGGATGATTTTGAAGCCGGATTGGTTGTACGTAAACGTTCTGAACCACCCCTTTCCCTTAAACCTCAACTTGCCTACCTTCTTACCATTCTTTTTCAGTTGTTCCACGCTTCGCACATTACGAAACAAACGATCGTTTTCACACTGCAACACCTTAGAATACACACCTCCCACGTCAGGATGTTCCTTCTTAACCTCCAAAAGAGCACGAGAACACTCCTTCCAACCCAACCCCTGATTACGCCGCTCAAGAAGCGCATTGTACACCAACCGACACTGGTCAAGCGTCCACAACAACTTCTCCTCTTGAGGACGCGTAGGATACAATCGAAACTTGTACGTCTTAATCATAACACAAACTAAGCATTCCATCCCTTATATGCGCTACGCGCCCATGTCCAGTGGCTTTTTTAGTCACGGAAATCCTCCGGAATGTCCAGTGGGTTCTTCCGGAAAAGCCGGAAAGTTTCTGGTAAAAACAAAACCTTATAAGCAGCCTCAGTAGTAAGTGAATAGATGGCTAAGGACGATAGCGCGCAAGAACGTGAAGCAGAGGATATGCGGAGAACGCCTATCCCTCGCGAAGGTCAGATTCTCGCCGTTTGCATGCAACGTGTGGGCGGAAGTCGTGTGCTTGCCAAATGTATGGACGGAAAGCAAAGAAACTGCCGCATTCCTGGAAGGTTAAAACGCAGATTGTGGGTGCGCGAACGAGACATTCTTTTGGTGGAACCTTGGGAACTAGGCGGCGATGAGAAGGGAGATGTAGTGTTCAAGTACAAGCCCATCCAAGTCAACGTGCTTAAAAAGAAAGGTTTACTAAAATTCACCGAAGACGCAGACGAGTTCTAGTTGTTGGTGCCGCCACTCTGGGTGACCATCGTGGAAAACTGTGTTTTTTCCCCGCCGGGAAGTCTCAAGTCTGCCACGTAGACCAAGCCAGAAAATGCCCCAACAGTAAAGTGTTTTTGATCGGTGGTGATCCTTCCCTCAAAATCGTCGTCAGAAAGCTCACCGCTGTCCATGTCCATCGCACCCTTGCCATCAATATACATGTCTATCACTCGATACGCTAGGTTATCACGAGCCTCCATAGTAAGAGGCCCCGGAACCATTAAGATGATTTTTTGGAACGTTTTCCCACGATATGTTACATCGAACATACCTTCTAGAAGACACCGCTCACTTATAAAGGCCACCACTAGAGAACCCGAATATTTTTTGTCGCTACTATAGAATAGAAAAACTTTTAAACTATGCTTGGTGCGGTCTTTCCATGGGGAGAACAGGATTTGTGCTGAGCGTTTTGTTGCTTATACTAACACTAGCCATCATGGCTTGGACCACCCACCTCTACAGCTTAGGCGCGGTGCTCTTCACCATCTGGTGGCTTGCCTCCAGCGTAGGGTTGTACCTTGACGCAGGATGGGGACTGCCCATGACTATAATCGTGCTATCAGCAAGCATGGTGTGGCTGATCTATGATGTTGCCGTTATTGGCGGCGTACTCCTCGCAGCACTACTCTTTGTAACTGTGTTAGCACAGATCACGTGCATGACGACGGTTGAGACTGCGTAGGGTTATTCCTCGTCGAACTTTATAAACGGCCTACGTATCAATACCGCATGGCAAGATCGCTGCAGTTGAAGTTTCCTGGCCCGTATGCGAAGACCTTCACGATTAGGGGCAGGACCCATATTGGAAGAAATCCAGACGGAGAATGGGCAAGAGAGGACCTACAAAAACCCGAAAGTTTTGGCAATTTCGAACTGTGCATCCAACTTTTTGCGCAAAATATCTCACGCAATCACGCAGCAATCTATCCCACTGAAGAAGGATATCTCATACGAAATTGGAGCCAGTTCGGAGTGCACGTGAATGGCCAGTACGTCAGTTTTTATCAAGATTTGGCGACCGGGGACAAGATAGATTTCACGCCAGAGATACCAGCAAACATCGTCATATCTCCTGATCATGCGCCCGTTATGAATAATGAAACACACGAGATAGACTACGGGATACGAATGCCTAACCATGCGCTACTAGTCGGCGAACCGGGATGGAACCTGCAAGGGGTGAAGAATGATATTGGCGCCTTGGCTGAACAACTATCAAAACGAGGCTTCAAGGGTAACATTCGCGACTTGTACAGGCGCGAGGCCACCAAAAAGCAAGTGACGAGTAGCCTAGAGGAAGCTGCAGGCAATAATCTCTCTGACGCGCACTTCATATTCTTTTATTCAGGACACGGAGACGGACATGGCTTGTGCCTTGGAAACGAGCACCTGTCCCCTTCAGAACTGTACTCCTCCTTGAACAACATTCGAGGGAAGAAGGCAGTCATTCTTGATTGTTGCCATGCAGGATTGTTCAGCTCTGCGAACACGAACATGGTGACACAGATGGTGCACAGTCTGCCACCAGATGTGTTAGTGTTAGCGTCATGCGCTCCCGATGATGTGTCGTACGAAACGCATGGAGAGGAAGGATTCATGGGCAAGTTCACCCGTGCGCTTGTGCATTATCTGGACAGCACGGCCTGGCAGCACGACCTACGAGATTTTGGAAAGTACTTGCGAACCTCAGACTTTAACAGACAACACACCATTCACTTGCAAGAACCCATAGTTGAGGGCAACAACTTCACTATTTTGCTGGCTGATCAAACTCGATCTTACCATCAACATACACGCCCTGATGGAGGGGGACAGGACGCCAGGTATCGCGAACCAACTCCGCCTGTAACCAGTCGGCTAGTTCTTCCGGATTCCCAATAGTAGCGCTTAACCCCACAATCTGCAGTTTAGGGAGTAAACGTCTTAGTACGGTGATCAGCACTTCTAGCACAGGACCCCGTCCATGGTCGTTAAGCAAATGTATCTCATCCACAACTAAGCATCCTACGTCAGACAACCATTTCACTTGGTGGCGTACTAACGAGTCCATCTTTTCAGCAGTACAAACTATAACATCATGCCTTCCTAAGTCGGTGCTAGAACTGTCCAAGTCCCCTACAGAAAGAGCGATCGTACACAAGGATCCCCATTGTTCTTTGAATTGTTTGAATTTTTCACTTGCCAACGCTATTAAAGGAACGACATAGATGGCTTTTTTGCCTTGTTTTAGTGCTTGCAGCATGGCCAACTCTCCCACCAATGTCTTGCCGGACGCCGTAGGACTGCACACAAGCACGCTCCTGCCGTCTAGAACGCCCTTTTTGAGGGCTTTTTCTTGACACGGACGCAACTCTCCCTTGCCTAAAATGTCCAGAATTCGCTTGTCTAAAGGAAGGTGTGAGAATTGCATGCTAAAATAAGGTTAAAGAAAGATAAAAAGGTTTACTTTCGGACCTTGTCGATGAGCTTCTTGAACATGTCCTTGTGTCCTTCGCTCACGCTGCCGGCGTAGGCTGGCTTCCAACCCTTCAGACCACCATCACGGTTGTACAAGTACGCTCCTACGGCAATGACGCCCAATACTAAGAGTACTGCTAGTCCTTTGAGTCCTGAGCTACTGCTTCCAGAGCTGCCCACGGTGTCTGCTGCACCGTCACTACTAACTCCGCTGCTTGCGCTTCCGCCTTCAGAACTCGTTGTTGCGAGATCTTCAGTACCCTCGTCAGTCTCGTCCACCACTTGTGGTGCTGCGACGCTTTCCAAAGGTGTCGTGGCTGATTCTCTCAGCACAGGACTGTCAGAGAACGGTGCCAAGGTCAGTGTGATCAGGTTACTGTTCCTGGAATCATACGTTACACTGAAGTCTGGACCGTTTCCATCGATGTCTAGGTTAATGGTCTGACCCTCTTCTACAGAGTATCTCTGTTCAGGTCTGGTGAAGATTCTGACAACAACCGACTTGCTGAAGATGGTTGCTACTTCTAGCTTGAAACTCTTACCGTTGGCTAGGAAGGTTATTGGCTGTCGTGCTTTGACAACAGTTTGGGTACCTAGTGGGTTCAAGGTGCCTACATTCTGTGCTCGTCGGATGGCTCCGCCGCCACCGCCGCCACCGCCGCCTGCGCTACCACCGCCACCCTTTGATACTACAAGGGCGTTGATGGCCAGGCTGATGTTAATCGAAGCATTAGTGTTACCAGTAATCTTGGTGAATTCTGGCGTGGCAATGTAAGTATCATTTGCCGTGATTCGGATGTCATAACTTCCGTCAGTGCTCGTGTTTGCGAACGTGTTGTTGTAGATGGTCGTGGTGCCCCCTTGCAAGAACAGTTCGATCTGCTGCTGTTCTGTAACGCCACCAGCAATGGTGATGTTAGCAAACACTCTATCTACTGCGCTGTTATCTGAAACCACCGTCTGGATCATGATGACCTCACCAGGTAATGGATCGTCACTGCTTGGGATGGAGATATCTGTCACGCTTGGTGGCGTGTTATCATCAAACGTAAAGTTAAGCTTGATCGTGTCGTTAAGATTGCCAGCAGTGTCATTCACGAGTATGGTAAAGTTCTTCAAGCCCACACCATCAGTTACGGGGAGGAACACGGTTACGTTGTAAGTGGTTCCTGTGCCATTGGTAAGTGTGTAGATTCGAGACAGGGAATCGTTTATGGTTACGTTCACCCGAACAGTGTCCACCCGGGAGGTATCATCGACGTTGTCCGTGATGTTTACGGTGATGTTAACAGGCACGGACAGGTTTGCGCTGAGCACGTCAGGCGAGAGGTTGAGCACGGTCACGTTTGGCTCGTTGTCGTCTGTGACGACAAAGCTAACGTTTAGCGTGGTGTTTAAGTTGTTTGAAGTGTCATTTGCTAGGATTTGTACTCTGTACAGACCTGCGTCATCCTGTTGGGTGATCTGGAAGCTTGTATTATACACGGTTCCATGGTCTCCTTGTGCTCCATCCGTACCGTTGGTCATGGATAAGAGTGCGCTGGACCCGTTAGGGTAGGTGATGTTTGCTAGCACTTGGCTGACTCGTTCGTTGGAATCCTGCAAGTTATCGGTTATGTTTGCCGTGATGTTGATGATGGTGTTATCTTGGTTGGAGCCGTTAGGCTGGGTCACGTTCAACACAGTAACCGAAGGTACGGTGACATCTGTGATGTTGAAGGTGAAGTTGGTCGAAAGATTGACAGTATCGCCACCTTGTGTGCTGCTATCATTTGCTACGATGTACACCGTATAGAGACCTTCTGAGTCGTTTAGGGTGGTGAGGAAGCTGAAATTGTAGGTCATGCCTCCATTACTGCCGTTAGTCATGACAGAGTAAATCCATCCCGTCTGGTTGGGTGCGGTGATGTTGATGTTCACAACACCCACTCGTTCGTTCGTATTTCGTAGGTTATCTGTTACATTGATGGTGAAGTTCACTAAGGTTCCTTGTGGGGTGAGTTCCGCAACATTGCTCGTTTCGTTATCTATAGCAGGTGCCGTGGTATCGTTCAAGGTGAAGTTGGTAAATATGGTGTAATTACCTGTACCATTACCGCCAGTCATGTTGGCAAAGAACGTCACATTATAGAAACCTTCTTCATCGAATACAGAGGTTACATAGCTCACGTTCCAGAGGCTGACGTTCTCGTCATCGTTTGCTGTGTGGTTAGATAAGTCAAGTTCGAAGAAGGATCCGTTAGGGGCTGTGATGTTGATGAAAACTCGGTCAAGGGAATTGTTAGATGTTATGTTGGCGCTGAAGTTTATCTGATCTCCTTGGAAGATGGTTCCGATGTTGTTGTTCGGAAACGTACTGTTTGGGTATGCCGTGTTATTTACTTCCTGTATGGAGATATTCTGTCCTAAAACAAACGGAGCAAGGCACAGCATCATAGCTGCAATAATCAGTAATTCCAGTATTCTTGTTCGGGATCTAAGGTCCATGCTCACAACGAACGAGGGTCAGATCATCTCGTATATAAATGTTTTGATTTCAAGGAATGAAAAACCAAGCACTTATATAGTTCTACGACGAGCAAAACAAGATGAGGAAGCCACAATTACGCAAAGATTATTTGCTAGAAAGATGGGTAATCGTGTCCGAAGCTCGAGGGAAACGCCCCCACGAATTCACCCTGCCAAAGATTACAAAGAAAGATGATCCGTTTTCTCCAGGCAATGAAAAGGAAACACCTGAAACCATAGGAAGTATAGGAGATCCATGGGAGGTCAGATGGTTCCAAAACAAGTTCGCAGCGGTCTCACCAGAAGGTAATCCCAAGCTAGAAAAACAAGATTTCTTCCAAAAAAGCGATGCAGTAGGCCACCACGAAGTCATTGTTGAAACACCTGGAAACAAGCAACTCGGACAGCTTTCTGAGAAAGAGATCGAAAAAGTACTTACTGCCTACAAAGACAGGTTGACAAACCTACAAAAAGACAAGAATGTGGCGTACGTCACCTTATTCAAGAATTCCGGCCCAGAAGCAGGCACCAGCATCGTGCACTCCCACACCCAACTCATTACTACGCCAAACATACCACCTTTGGTGCAAGAAAAGGTAGAGGCAAGAAACAAGTTCATCGAATGCCCTCACTGTAAGATTATCGACATAGAAAGCAAGAGCGAAAGACATGTCTTCAGTACAGAAGACTGGGTAGCTTTCTGTCCTTTTGCTCCAAGATTCAAGTATGAGCTATGGTTGTACCCCAAAAAGCACGTCACTAGTATAGAAGATCTAGACCTCAAAGAAATGGCCAAAGCCTTGCACCAAGCCCTACCCAAAGTGCACAAATTAGGCAGCTACAACATGCTATTTTTCTACTCTCCAAAAGGAGAAGACCTCCACTCCCATATAGAACTGTGCCCAAGACTGGCAACCTGGGCAGGCTTTGAGCTAGGTTCAGACATCATCATCACCAGTGTAACTCCAGAAGAAGCAGCCAAGTACTACCGATGATCATCCTCACCAACGAAGAAGGATTCCTGTTGTTAGCACAGACAGCCAGCACCCGCTTCCAAGGATCCACCTTCTACCATCAAGGCAGACCCTACAAGGCTGTGGAGGGCATCTACCCCAAAGGAGAAGTGGTGGAAAGCACTAACACCTTGTTTAGCGCCCACCGAGAGTTTCCCGGCGGCACAGAAAGCTACTATTTGCACGGCAAAGGGTTTGTGTACGAAAACCCACAAGGGCAAGAATGTACGCTAGTTTTGGATTGTAGAGCACAAGATGATTTAAGCAGTTGGGGAAGAAACTATACCCTTGCACACAGCCAGGGGTGCGTGGTGGTAACGTTCAACAAACAAAATACTGCAGAAGAGCAAGGCGAAGAATACTCCTTCGTGGTGGCTGTGTGCGCACCAAATCTCCAATACAAACCCGTCAAGAAATGGGTAGAGCAAGCCTACCCCTACGACACCCAAAGACATTCTAACCCTGACAGCAGATGGGTCTACCAAGCGTTGCGTTTCAAGAGCACCATCGGAGTAGGGTATGGCTTTGACAAAAAGCAAGCCATAGCCCACGCCAAAAGATTACTCCAAAACCACGACAAAACCAAACAACAACAAGAAAAGACCGTGGTGGGGTTGATCAACAAAGACAATAGTTTGTCAGCACAATGCGCACGCGCCAGCCTGCACGGGCTAACCACCAAAGAAGGTATTCGCGCAGGCATCCCCTGGTTCACCGAGTACTGGAGCAGGGATGAATTAATCAGTTGCAAGGCAGCAGGAAATATTTCTGCCATCGTAAAAAAATACAAAACCTTCCCCATCCTCCACAAACAAGACGGAAACATTATTGCCGCAGACGCACCCGGATGGTTGTTCTTGAGATGGCAAGAACTCATGAAAGGGGTCGTGTCAGGCGCCGACACCAAAAGAGTTCGGCAAGCCATCCAATCACACCTGAGCACGCTACAATGGGAAGATGGGTTGGTGAGAAACGAAGCCAAAGAAACATGGATGGACAGCATCCCCCGCGATGGCTGCAGGTTAGAGATCCAAGCGCTCACTTTGGCAGCCATGAAACTCAGCGACAAGCTCGGCCAACCCCTACCAGATGAAGCCAAACTCAAAGAAAGAACACGCCAAGAATTGTGGCACGGACGATGCCTTTGGGATGGGAGACATGATCCTGCCATCCGCCCTAATATTTTCTTAGCAGCATACGCTTATCCAGATCTTCTCAGCAAGTCAGAATGGACGAGCTGTTTCAAGTTGGCATTGGACAAGCTCTGGCTGGAATGGGGCGGGTTGAGTACCTTGGACAAGACCAACCAAGCGTTCGTGGACACGCATACGGGGGAGGATCCTTCAAGCTACCACAACGGCGACAGCTGGTACTGGGTGAATAACTTGGCAGCCAAAGTGTTGCAAACCCATGGCGGCTTTGAAACTTATGTGCGCAAAATCAAGAAAGCTTCTGAGATTGAAATAACAAGCATGGGCGCCATCGGCCACCATGCAGAAGTTTCCTCAGCAAAAAAACAAACCAGTCAAGGATGCCCCTCCCAAGCGTGGAGCAGCGCGATGTTCTTAGAACTTACGAATGGAGGCTAGCTCAGCATTGAGAAGGCTCGTAACCATACTCTCTCGCGAAGGCAACATCCGGTGGCAGGGACTCTTTCACAGGCCCTTCTCCAGTTCCAGCAACCTGGACTGCTACGTTACCCGGAAAGATCTGGTCTTGCACGATCCCATCAAACAAAGGAAGGGAGTCGTCAACTGGTGGCTCAATGGCAGCTAGCACTAAGAGCACATACTCCCGAATCTGTTCGGTGCTGAGAGCACCCCAGTCAAGATCCGGAACATCCTTCATATGCACGATGTGCGCGTGGTAGAGAGCCTCAGCAAGCCTGCGAATATAACCTAAGTCTGCACCAGTTCCTATCTCAGCATTCAGCATATGGAGCTGCATATTCTCGTCCATCAATCTTGAGACACCAAGTCTTAGTGCGAGATGCTCATTCTCAATTCCCAGCACGTGGCCTTCCATGCCCACCTCGCCCCATCGGACGTAAGTATTCCAGCGCGCAGGCCCCTCGGATTCTGGGTCTTCTTCTTTCTGCAGATAGGGAACTTTAAGGATCATTTGCGCATCCTCAAAAAGAGCAGGGGTGCCTCTAACAACCTCCTCAACATCAATATTTCTAAATCGCTCGCCGGACGACATCGCTCGATAGCCCATAAGCCCAAACATGGTGGCATCAGGCAGACTAACATGATGACCACCATGGATGGCTTCTAAGATACTATTGGCTGAAAGATCTTCGGGAAAAGGTTGGAGGAGATAGTCGCCTTTTGGTAATCCTCGAACGTCGTTAGCAGTCACAAGAAGCGCGTTCAACAACAAGGGTTCCTCTCCCACGTTGTCAAGTGCTTGCAGCAATTGTTTGCCGTGCTCTCTGCGGACAGGGTTCTCTTTGTGAATGTTGTGCCGGTCAAACAAGGCAGCATCAGTATAGCCTCCAAGCGCGAGAGGAGTTGCTGCGACCCTGGCCTCCCAGCTAATGTCTAGCAAGTCTGCGTTTGGGCCGTCAGGATAGTCACGTTGCGCAAATGTTCTTTGCTGCTCCCAGAAACCGTCTTGGACTGCGGTTGTCAGGGTCACTGACCCCTTAGACAACACTGCAGGTCTCATCTAAACACTACTAAAAAGCGCACTCATTTATAAGTGTTGTTAATCTTCCCTCTCTCAATGAAAACAGTCAAGCTGGGAAGGCGGAGTATGAAGGCCCTAAGCCAGGATACGAGAGTGGAGATTATGAAACTCTTGGACGAGCGCAACCACACCCAAACCGAGATTGCTGAAGCGCTAGAGATGAGCGCACCTTCTGTGAAAGAACACGTAGAAGGGTTGGTCAAGGCGGGATTGATAGAAAAGTTGGAAGAAGGAAGGAAGTGGAAGTACTTCCAGCTCACCCAAAAAGGGAAGGCAGTTTTACACCCGCAAGATTTCCGCTTACTCATCGTGATAACCACGTTCATTTTCTCAGTAATAGTAGGAGGCTTTGGCGGCCTGAAAATGTACCTGCCAGACGTCTCCCAACCCATGCCTGCTGTGGCAGAGATGGCAAAATCCTCAGCAATGGCAGCCCCGATGGCAGATGAAGCAGTACGAGAGGTAGCACAACCTGGCGTCTCAGGATTAGGGTTAGGTATCTACCTTGGTTGGTTGTTATTCTTATTACTAGCCATGCTGTACTTACGAAGGCATCCGCCTAAGTAATTCAGACAGCATATATAGAACATTGCTCTACCTATCAGTATGAAAACCACCACACTCATGATGATTGGATTGCTAGCAATGATTGCCTGCACCGTGGAAAACGTTCCACAAGAAGGCGTACAGTTAGAACGCTTCGCTTCAGGAGAAGCATTACTAAAAGCGTTTGAACACCAAAGATCAAATCAAGAGTTTTCCATGAACTTAATGATGAAAACCACCGCGGTGGCAGAATCTGCGTCTTTTGATGCAGCACCCACCTCACCAGCATACTCAGACACCAACGTCCAAGTAAAAGGGGTGGACGAAGCAGACATCATCAAAACGGATGGAAACTATATCTACGCGATTGCCCAGGGCAGACTCCACATCGTAAAAGTAGCAACTTCCGAGCTCATAAGCACCACAGACATCGGCAACAACCCCATAGAATTGTTCATACAAAAAGACAGACTCCTCGTGTTCGCAGACGGCTATGAAGACATCAGAATAGAACCTGCCGTCACCGAAAAAATGATCGAACCCCGCTACCCGTATGGTGGAAGAAACTACGTGAGCGTCAGCATACTGGACATTAGCGACAAGAAAGATCCAGAAACAATCAAAGAAGTAAAGTTTAACGCCAACTACGCCAGCTCCCGAAGAATTGGGGACGATGTGTACTTTGTTGTTAACTCCCATCCACAATGGGGAGAGTGGGATGATTGCGTCTCCATATTACCCATGATGAAGGAAGCAGACGAATGGGCTCCTGTCGTGCCTTGCACCCGAGTGGGATACATTCCTAACGTCAGAGCAGAACAGTTCTTCACCATAGGAAGCATCAACCTGCGAAGCGGAGACTTGCAAAAGGAAGTCATCGTTGGCTCTGGCCAAAACATCTACGCAAGCAAGAACAGCATCTACATCGCACAATCGCAACACCCAAGTTATGGGTGGCTAGGCGAGCCCATCAAGCCACAACCAGAACAAACAGTGGTTAGCAAGTTCGACCTGGACAAAGGAAAAGTGACGTTTGTAGGATCAGGAAGCGTCCCTGGAATAATACTCAACCAGTTCTCCATGGACGAACACAAAGACCACTTCAGAATCGCAACCACAGTAGGAAACGTTTGGGATGAGAAAGAAAAAAGCTCAAACAACATCTACGTGCTTGACAAAACACTTACGCAAGTAGGCGCGGTGGAAGATCTTGCTCCAGGAGAAAGAATCTACTCCGCACGATTTATGGGAGATAAAGGATACATAGTAACCTTCAAGAAAGTGGATCCTTTGTTTGTGTTAGACCTATCAGACCCGCGAAACCCTTCAGTACTAGGCAAGCTGAAGATTCCGGGCTACTCAGACTACCTACACCCGATAGGAGAAAACTACCTCCTAGGCATGGGTAAAGACACGGTAGAAGCAGAGCAAGAGCTCACCCAGAGAAGAGGGACCGACTTTGCGTGGTATCAAGGTGTGAAGTTGGCCGTGTTTGACGTGTCAGACGTGGAAAACCCCATCGAGTTGCACAAAGAAATCATTGGGGACAGAGGCACAGACTCTGAAGCGTTACACAACCACAAGGCAGTCTTGTTTGATGAAGCACGAGAACTCTTAGTGTTGCCGATAACACTAGCCGAAATTAAAGGGGAACAGTCTGCGGACAACGCATACGGAGACTACGTCTTCCAAGGAGCCTACGTGTACAACCTCAACGTCAAGGACGGATTCTCCTTGAGAGGAAAAGTAACCCACTACGACTCTGATGAAGTGTTCAAAAAGAGTGGCTTCTACTTCAGAGGCGACTCTGCAATCAAAAGAAGCTTGTACATCCACGATACCTTGTACACGCTTTCGGACACGAGGCTGCAAAAGAACGATCTAGGAAGTCTAGAACGCCAGGGCAAGGTCACCTTCCCAGAAGGCAACAGCCGAGGACCTGAAGTGATGTACTAGCGTAAATTTTTTCTATTCTCTTTCTTTTTTTCTTTCTTATGCGTTTGGTATCAAGAACAAACAAGAGAGGCGGCACCACTCTCCAGCTAGTAACCTTATGTGGAGTAGCAATCCTGGCGGTTGTGGGAGCATCGCGGGCTATTACGTCAAGTAATAAAAGGTCTTACGAGAACAGACTCCGAGAAAGAGCAACAGCCATCACTAGCGTTACCCCACACGACACGGATTATGAGGGGGACGACGTCACAGACGCTATTGGCATCGTACCACAAGTAGACGGTTCAGAATTACAAGTGCCCATGTTCGGTGTACGCGAAAACGGCACAGTACACTACGTCAACGGCGCAGTCAGAAGAGCGCACAACGCAGACTGGCACTACGACTATCGCAGCTTACAAGCAAAGCTGAACGCAACTGATTAAAACTCTTAGTTCTTCATACCACCATGCAACCCAAGATTTGCAAGAATTTCATAACGTGCTCCCTAGGCTTGATGTTCCAAAAGCCAAAGCCATTACTTATGGTCTTCAAACAAGACAAGCTAGTGCCTATCCACACCTGGTTCATGCGAGGCGTGATAGATGTATACTATCTAGATGAAAACAAGAACGTTTTGGAAAAAGCAACCCTGCAACCATGGAAGTATTACAAGCCAAAAACTAAAGCAAGATTCATCCTAGAATTACCCGCAGGAACTCCCTATGAAGACTGGACAAAAAACTTTTCATAATTCTTATAGCACAACCGCAACGTCTCCATATAACCCTTTTCGATGTATTGCAATCCTGCCTTGTCCAAGTTCTTCATCACAAGCGGCTTGATCTTTCTCAAGGCTAGATCTGGCATGTTAGGCAGTAAATGATGTTCTAAATGACAATCAGTGAGCGCGTTACCCACCAGCCCCCACAAGAAAGGACTAGGACGAATGTTGAACGTTGCTTTAGACTGCTGCGTGAACCAATCAGGACGTTTCTTGAACTGCTCCATGCCTGCATGGTGGAAAACACCCAGATGGAGCACGATCGGGTTGAAGAGCGAGCTATCAACACGCTCAGCAACGCGTAATACCAGGGCACGAACAAAGCAAACAACCAGGTCTCAAGAGCGACACCGGCAATCATGAGCACGGCGTACAATGCAAGGTCCTTCCACTTTCCCCACAAAAAATGAAAGCTAAAGCCAACAAGATAAAATAGTGCTGCATAGGGAAGAACGAAGAAGAAAAAGAAAGGATGCATTTTGTGGAAGGCAAAAACACTGCCCACCTTGTTATCCATGTTCGTGTGAATATGATGTATGGTGACGTGACGATGCATCCACCACTTGTTGGACTGTCCAGCAAAAAAGTCGGAAACAACATACGCCAAGAGCTTGTTAATCTTTCTACTCCTCACCACACTATAATGGCTGGTGTCGTGCGATAACGTAATTGCTAGGCCAAACGTAGCGTAAGAAATCATGGTTAAGCCAACAATCTTGAAAAGTACACCATGTAATGCGAAAACAAAAAAGCCTGCCACCAACAAGAGAAAACGGGTGGCGTGGATGAGCAAGTTCTTGCCATACAACGCAAACCAAGACTGTGAGTTCACAAAAGCATGTGCTTCTTTGGAAATCTCACGAAAATGCATACACTCAGACAAAAAAAACCTTCCATAAAAACGTTTGCGTCCTCCATGTTCTCCTTTACACACCCATAGAAAATTTTATAAACCCTAATGTGTCTGGCAGGTTATGAGATTTTGTAAAGTAGATGCGTATATTTCTCTTGCGAGTATTAAAGCACACTGTAGCAAAGCGCATTTGCAAAAAAGAGTTGATGAGTTACCCGTTGTTATCGGTGCAGATCCTCAGAGTGAAACCCAAGATACTCCTGCGCAGGTAGACATCAAATTTCTTGGTAGAGGGCCAGTGTATAAAGATGGAGAAGAGGAGGTATGGGGAGAAGTAATCCAGGTACGATTGGGCCATCACAACCCACACACTCCCGATGCAAAAGTGATAGATACACACCAAGAAGAGTGTATACCCACAACACACTGTGGCGATCCTGCAGTAGATATCATACGTAGAGGTGACGATCCTGTTAGGTACAGTTTCATAGAGACCTCGCTTTATTCTTCACCGCCCCACCGTGGTTAGGAAATGCCCTCCGTACGGAACACTTAAAAACTTGCCAGTATTCCTTAAACCACCAGGGGGTGTAGTATAACCTGGCATTATAGCCGCCTCCAGAGCGGTAGATCGGGGTTCAAATCCCTGCGCCCCCATTATGCAGTTTGAGGTTCTATCACTATCTTGTTGCCTACTTTGGAAATGGTGATTTCAGATTTTTCTTTGAGATCCAACTGCTTCTCAATATCACTAGGGATGCGAAGGATGAGCCCACCTCCACTCTTAGACAGATGCCGTTGCAGCTTTAGGGGTTCAGGCCAGACCCCTAGTTTGCGGGCGGTTTCAATAGCTCGTTGAGTTTCTGCCTCCAATGGGAACTCCTCTCCGCAAGCTTCGCATCGCTCTCCTTTAACGATAAGGACATAGCCCTCCATCTCTAACGCTATGTCGTTAACTTTGGCCAAACTTTTCTCACAAATTGGGCATTTTCTCATTTTCCTTCTGCTCCGGTTATTATGAAAATATCTTTGAACTCATCGTCCTTAACAAAGATAATCTTGCGGCTTTTTCCTCCAATTCTGCTATACGCTTCATATTTTGTTTTTCCAACTTTATCCACCTTATGTGCCTCCTCAAGAGATTGTCTGAGTTTTTGGACGTCACAATCCCAATTTCTCATCCATTTGGTGATGAAATGCTTACTTGGCCGGATGTTGTACCCTTTTGTGTCCATACATTTATCACACTATTTGTGATGTTTTTGTTATATATAAACTTTGCGGAAAATGTGCCCAAATCCCTGCGCCCTCATTAGCGGAATGCTCTTAAGCTATAACTATTTCTTCTAACCATGAAAGCATATCTGGCGGTAAAGTTTCACGAAGACAGAAACAAAGCGCTCATAGAAGGCTTGTCTGAGGCATTGAACAAAGCAGGCATAACTACAACCGTTATGGTTCGAGATCACGAAAAGTGGGGAGAAGTAAAGTTTTCTCCTAACGAGCTTATGAAACTGGCCTTCAGCATAATCGACAGGTCAGACATGGTGATGGTGGAATTCTCAGAAAAAGGCGTAGGCCTAGGCATCGAAGCAGGGTATGCGCACGCAAAGAACATCCCCGTCATCGTAATCGCAAAGGAAAACTCAGAGATTTCAAACACTCTCAGAGGAATTGCTAAAGAAGTCATTTTCTATGAAACTCCTGAAGAGCTCACCGAAAAGATGAGCCACCTTTCAAAATAAAACGTAAATAAACACTCTGCTTAGCGGGTAAACCATGTTGACACTGACTAGAAATCTTTCTCTTCAGGAATCCTCACGGCCTGGGCGTGGACTTTATTGATTTCCAAAACAAGCGTGTCTTTTTGGGATTGGGTTAACCTAGAATTGGACACTCTTGCATTCGCGGCATTAGTGTAAGACAGGATTCTTTCTTCTACCTCCACCACCTTGTCCTCCACCGTGGCGTGTCCAGTCATACCCAAATTAAGGTTGAGTAATCCTACTGCGACCAGGGTCACGAGTGCGAGCACTGAGAAAGCACGCTGTTGCATGCGCGAAGTCACGTGTAGAGGTATTTAAGTGTTAAGGCTTATCGGCTATCGCTTGTGCCGTGAGTGAGCGTTGGTTTTGTTGAGTGGAGGATGTTTTGGCGGGCTTACTTTCTTGTACATGAAAACGCCAATCGCGAGTAAGACAAGCACGGTGATCCAGGAGAAGTTCTTTGGTGCGCGCACGTTCTTAATAGCATCACCAAGCAAGGATTGGCCCCGAGACAGCGCCACCACCTCAGAAGCGGTCTGGATCTGCTCGTAAGGTTGTGGAGGGTTAGGTGTTTGTTCAAGTAGAGGTGCCAAAGGCGAGGGCGTACCGTTAGGTGTGCTATACGTGATCTGGCTCTTGTTAAACAGAGGACCTTGCTCAGAATCATCATCCCTTCCATTGCAGTCTGGGTCTCGCAGGTCCACTAGACCATCACCATCGTTGTCTCTACGATCGTCACATTCCTTGCGGTAAGAATAGTAGCCGCCACCACCACCACCGCCACCACCGGTTGTGCCGCCAGAGCTTCCTCCAGTTGTGCCTCGCGCTGCAGTATTACCCACGTTTTCAATGCGCAATCTTGCACCTTGGTCATAGCATGTTTTGCCATCAATGGTTGTGCCACCACCCTGGCCGAGACAGCTGGTAAAGTCGGTTTCATTGGAACCTGCGCATCCCGGGCTGATGTCGTCCACGCTGGCTAACTCCTCGTCTTTCAAACACAACGTCACGAACTCGTTATCATCCATCCATATGGTCTTGTTAAACTCGCTCAGAACCTGACCCGAGGTGTTCACGAGCAAAGACGTCGTTGTTTTTTCTAACCGTATTCTTTTGAGATCAAGCTCTCTGGCAGTATAGTTGTGGGTGAAGTTCATTATCAACACATCACCGTCATAGAATGCCGTATGCCACAAGCCAGTATAGTTTCCTTGCGTGGTGTTCCCACCTATAGTAATATTCAGATCTGTGACGCCGATCAGGCTCACGTTGGAAATGTTTCCCTCCACAGTATCATTAATGTCTAAGACCCCATCATTATCTCTGTCAGAGGCGTTCACCGTGAAAGAGACGTTCACCGTGAAATTTTGGTTGTCTGACGTGTCATTTGCGTACGCTAGGAACGTATAGCTCCCGTCTGCAAGGTTTACGTAGGAATAATTGAAGGACGTTCCAAACTCACCATTAAGCGTGCCATCCATGGACAGATTGGTTGCGCCACCATCAACACTAAACCTAACGCTGCCGTTTTCGTTCAAGCTCACGTTGAAAGTAACATTTCGTGAAAGATATGGTCTGTCTTGCGGTGAGTTGATGGTCACGTTAGGCACGACGATATCTAAGATTGCGCTCACCGTAAAGTTCGCACGAATGCTGTTGTTGAGATTGCCTGCCGTGTCGTTGGCAAGAATGGTGATGTTGTGGAGGCCATGGGTTTGGAAGGTGGTGAGGTTGAATGTGTAGTTGTACGTGTTGCTTACGTTGGTCATGGTGAAGACATCGCTGCTCGCGTTAGGGTAGGTTAGGTTGACCCGGACAACATCCACAAAGTTGTTTGTGGCCGAGGCCTGATCAGTGACGTTTACCGTGATGTTAATCGTGGCGCCTGCCTGGCCTCCTTCGGGCAAAGTAACGTTAGCTACGGTGACGTTGGGCACGGTGGCTAGAACAAAGGATGTGGAAATAGTGCTATTGAGGTTGCCCCCCGTGTCATTTGCGAGAAAGGTTACGGTGTAGTTACCGTCCCTGTCCGTGTTTGGGATGATGAAGGTGACGTTGTACCGATTACCCCCCTCACTCCCATTAGTCATAGTGAGCGTGTACGCGCTTGCAGAGCCATTAGGAGGCGTGATGTTTGCCAAAACAACGTCAACATGGTGGTTGTCGGCTCGTTGGTTGTCTGTGACGTTCACAGAGAGGTTGACCAGACCTCCGACTACTGTGCCATTTGGCTGGAGTACGCTGGTAAAATTCACGCTCGGCGTTATGGCCACCCTGAACTGGGCGCTTATGGTGTTGTTGATGTTGTCATTCGTATCATTAGCAATGATAAGTACGGTGTAGTTACCATCCGCGTCAATGTCTGTGAGAATGAAGCTAACGTTAAAGGTCATGCCACCATTGCTACCATTGGTCATGGTGAGATTGTAGCTATTCGCAGTACCATTCGGCGGAGTGATCTGGGCAAGCACAGTCTCGACAGCATCCGCCTTGTTGTCGGTGATGTTTACGGTGATATTAACGAGGCCGTTGTGTCCGGTGCCGCTTGGCTGGTCTATGCTTAGCAAGGTGACATTAGAGGGAGTGGTGTCGGGTATAGCCGTCACGGTAAAGTTTGTTTTGAGCGTGTTGTTCAAGTTATCGAACGAATCATTAGCAAGTATAGTGACGTTGTGCAACCCTCCCAAGTGGAAGGAAGAAAGGTTGAATGTGAAGTTGTACGTGTTTCCACTTCCATTCGTCATGGTAAACACGTCGCTGCTCGCGTTAGGGTACGTGATGTTGACCAGCACTTGGTCTACTTGTAAGTTATCAGCAAAGCCGTTGTCTGTTACGTTCACCGAGATGTTGACCCTGCTGCCTGCCAGCGTGCCTTCTGGCTGAGTCATGTTCAACCCCGTAACATTGGGGAAGAAAATGTCGCGCACTGTGAACTCCGCATATTCGGTGTGATTGATGTTGTTCTTGGTGTCATTGGCGTAGATGGTGACGTTCCACAATCCGGCCGTGTCTCGTAGCGTGGTGTTAAAAGACACGTTGTACGTCTGCCCCCCATTGCTGTCGTTGGTCATGGTGAGTATGGCGTTAGAGGCATTAGGGAAGGTGATGTTTGCTAGCACTTGAGAGACGTCAAGGTTCGTGGTGGCGTTGGAAGTAATATTCACAGTGATGTTCACCATGCCGCCCTGGTTTGGTCCACCAGGCTGGGTGACATTGAGATTAGTAACGTTAGGCGGCGTTGTGTCTTGTGGCGTGTCATTAATCGGTGCCAGATCGCCTACGATATGAATATTGTACGAATCATCCGCCACATATAGTCTTCCGTTTGCAGCTATGGGTGAAGTAATCTGACTGCCAGTGTTCGTCTTTAACAATCGGGTGCCGATTACTTGGCTGACGTTGCTTGCGTTGACCTGCCACAGCTTTCCATCGTCGCTGTGTATGACGACATAATGATCGTTCACCATGGGCTGGTTGTCAATATCCCCACCCACGGTCAGATTGGCGTGTTGCACGCTAATGTTGGAAGCGTTGAGCTGATAGAGGATGTTGTCGTGGCTGCCCATATAGATGTAGCCGTGGGCGGCTGCAACAGACGCGGTGATATCCTGAGAGGTATCAAACCGGTTGAATAGTTGGCTGACGTTGCTTGCGTTAAACTGGTACAGGTTGTTGCTATCGCTACCTACGTACACCGAGTCCTCATAGATAACAGGAGTTGCGTAACTAACCTCTGCCCCCAAACCCTCATTCAGAGCGATGAGCTGGGAGACGTTGGAAACGTTGAGTTGGTAAATCCGCCCATTTCTGTTGGTTGTGTAAACGTACTGCTCATTCACTGACACTCCGCCCTCGATATCAGCAGATGTCGAGAAGTTATCAAGCTGGTGAGAAACATTCGTGGCATTGAGCCGGTAGACCTCGGCCCCACCGCCAATGTATAAGAACGCACCTCTCACGGCTCCATTGGATCGCGCCGATCGAATTCCCGTAAAGTTAGCTATCTGGTGGGAGACGTTTGAGGCGTTCAGCTGATAGATACGATTATCATCACTTCCTGCGTAAAAAGATCCATTATACAACAGTGCAGAGGCAATAAACAACCCAGCCGAGAACGTTGCGAACTCATGGGAGGCATTTGAGGCATTCAACTGGTGAATTTTTGAGTCTGTTCCACCAACGTAGAGGGACTCATTGAGGATGAGCAAAGGGGTGGAAGGACCGCCCGACCCAATATCCACGGACGTGACATTGGTTAAGGAAACATTTGAAGGAAAATTTGCGTGAGTGTATCCCGTATTATTTAGGTAGCGACCGGCCATGCTCCAGGAATCCACATCCGAGTTTGAGGTGCTTTCAAACTGTGCCACGACCAAACAAGCCAAGGCTAAAAGCAACACTGCCGAAAAATACCATCTCATACTCCTGCGGAGGATACCGAGTATTTAAGTGTATTTCTCTAGCTATCGAGTTTTCGAGGACAGGATAAGCCGTCTAAGGCACCCGCACTTTTTTAAAGAACAACTTCACCGCCCAACCATGGACGCGATTGTTGTTGCAGGAATGCCCGGAGCGGGGGGAACGACGATCGCAAGACGATTGGCCGGCCTACTCAAGGTGCCACATTACAGCGCAGGCCAGCTGTTCAAGGACATTCCTAACGGTACGGTAAAAAAGCAACACTACTATCCTGAATTCAAACAGTTGTGCGATGCTAAAGGTATCGTGATTCCTGACATGAAAAATGACAATGATACAGAAGGGTTGAGAGATTTTTGGCAAACCGACCTAGGCAAAAGCAAAGAATTGCATAACGTTATTGATGAGCTAAGCAAGGTGCTTGCTGCGAAAGGAGACATCGTGATGGATGCCAAACTTGGCTTGAGTATGATGCCTTCTGCAAGAAGAGTGTGGATCAAGGCAGATCTTGACGCTCGGGCCGTAAGAACCGCCAAAAAGGACAAGGTCGATGTAGAGACCGCCAAGAAAACGGTTCTCGAACGTGAGGCTAGCGAACGCAAAGAATGGCAGCGTATTTACGGCTTTGACTATTTTGATCAAGAATTTGATGAGGGTGTCATCGTTGTTGACACCACACATCTGGATGCGGATCAAGCGTTTGAGGCAGTAGTAAAAGCGTTAGGCGTGTAATCGAGTTACGCAACAACGTCTTCAAGTGGCTTGCTAGAGAACCATCTTTGTTTAACATCCATCCACGCCATAGGGATGCGGGGTGTGGCGATGCCTAAAAATCCAGAGACATAGGTTGGCGGGTCTTGCATCGCTGCTTTTATCATGCCGGGCTCTGCAAGCTCTCCCACTAACGGATACGTTACCAAGCCAGTAATGCAGGCGGCCTCACAAAAAGGCATGACGGTGTTTGCGAGCTTGGGTGTGAAGTAGTCCGCCGCAACCTGGATGGTTTTCACGATGCCTGCCGCAGTTCCCGCTGCGATGCTGAAAGCGAACAATTCTGGACTCATAAAATTGGGTTTGATGTTAGCCGCTACGTTGTATAACGCGTCTACCGCGCTATGGAAGGGAGGACTCATGCTGTCTCCACGCGGTTAGCGCTCTGCGCAACAATGTAGAGTGATTGTGCCCATCCCAAAGGTGTGTTTTCGTTGTGGATGGTGGTGTTAGCATAGTACAGCTCAGGCATTTCTCCCTTATGATTTAGGGCAGCGCCAGCCTTTTCTAGATAAAATCGATGCTTGTGTGGGATGTTTTTGTATATGATGGCTAGCCAACTCAGACCTTGGGTCCAACAGGCCTCCCCACCAGTATTGTAGTAGGCGTCTCCTTCGTATCGGATGACGCCGCGTTCGCGAACTAATTGGGTTTCCACGTTGTGGAGTATGGTGCGTGCCATGCTTTCGTCTACCACTTTGTACGGCCAGATCAGGCTTAACAAAGCAAGATCGGTCTCGCGCGTGGGAGATTCTTTGGGTAAGAGTTTTGCTAGGGCATCCTTGCCGTGTTCGATGAGTGCGTCAGGAACGTCAACAATGCTAGCAACTTTTTGTAGTCCTGCAACGCACGCCCCGATGCTTGATGCGTGGAGTTCTTCTTTCTCTTCCCACATGCCGTTGTCTGGATCCTTCCAGTACTGGATGGCGTGGAGGTATTGTACAAGGTCTTGGATGAGATCAATGTCTGATTGGCCTCTCAAGACAGTGATGTTTTTTTCTTCTAACTCGCCAACCCTAAAAAGTAGGGCACCTACTGCGTCGTTTTGTTTGTTGCCCCATTCGCCCTGGATTTCTTCACCAGTTAATGGGTCGTATCTTGCGTGGATGTAACGATAGCGGTGTTTGGGTTCTGGTTCTTTAATCATCCATAATATCTTGTATCGGTGTTTGTGTAAAATATCTAGTAATGCTTGGATGGCGTGGACTGTTGCTTTGACGTTGCCACTTTGTTCTAGGCCTAAACTAGCGTATACTGTGTCTCGGATCCATGCTCTATGATACCCTGTATGCTTGGATGGCGCAGCACTGAAAAGCCCTGTTTTGTGCTGCAATCCGGCTAATATGCGTAAAGAATCCATCTACCCCTCGACTATAAGATAGTCTCGCGAGTATTTAAATGTTTCGTCATTTAACAGTGAAAACAGGTCAGGTTTATAAGGGATATGAGGCTCACAAAAGGATGTCTTTAGCCAATACAGTAATAACGTCAGAAGACTCTGTGAAAGGTACCTACCACCAACCACACCGTGCAAAATGGGCAGTAGAGTTTCTTCAAGACCATGACGTTTTTCCTGCCACGTATGGTAATCCAAAGATACAACTCGTAACAACAGCAGGGTTGTACGCGTATTTTGACAATCAAATATTTTTTCATAAATCGCAAGCAAACGCAAACTGGGGAGAACACATGGACCCCGATCTTGAAGCAAAATTAAAAACGCATTTAGGATGGGAATCATCCAAGAAAAATCCCCAAGATAACAAAGGCAGTGCGTTCTACGCGCGGCTGCTAGCGACAATGGGATTTTACGTAAACGACCAACCCCAAACTAGGGACAAACGTAGCACACGAGGAAAGAACGGTTCAGAACTCCCTCGTTTTCTTTCCACAATCATCGACAATTACCCCTATCTTGGGGTCGTGGATAAAAAAGTAGCCAAACAGTATATGAGAAACTTGTGTATGGCGTGGACGCGGTGCAGAAGAAAAAAAGAAGAAGGGGCTTACGTGGTAACATTTCTCAAGCAACCTACCGAAGATCTTGTCTTGAAAGAGGCGAGTCAGCTTAGAAGGAGCATGAACATCGTTTGGGAAATGGACCTTCAGGAAAAACACCAATCAATAAGAGAGAGCAGACCAAATGTTTGGGTTGGCGAGATTCGCCTCCCCATACAACAGATGGCCAAGGTTTGTCCGTATTCATACCCGCCGTTTAGCTTTCAAGTGAAAACAAAATCGCGATACTCGTTCGATCATCCCACGCACCAATTTAACTCTTCAAGCGACTAAGCTCTCTAACCATATGCTTGAGTAACACTTTTTGTGTCTCTTGTTGGTCTCTCATTT
>JASMHM010000009.1 GCA_030750765.1 Candidatus Woesearchaeota archaeon
TTTTGTATTATGCAGGTCTTCGTTTGGACGAGACAAGAAACATCAAATGGAGCGATATTGATTTTGATAGAGAGATTATTCATCTTAAAACCGCAAAGGGAGACAAGGAAAGAAGAGTCTTTTTACATAAACGATTAATCGAGACTCTTGAAAGTATTGGAATAAAAGAAAGTGGTTGGATATTTTTTTCACAAAGAGGAAGCAAATACAATAAAAGAACAATTCAACAAATTGTAAAAAATGCTTCTAGAAAAGTTGGAATAAAGAAAAACATTACACCTCACACTTTGAGACACAGTTTCGCTACACATTTACTTGAATCGGGAGCAGATATTAGGTATATTCAGCAGCTACTTGGACATAAAGACTTGAAAACAACCCAAATTTATACTCATGTAGCTAATAAAGATATAAAAAATTTAGCAGAATTGTTATAAATCTTAAACCTTAATCCAGGAACTTACTCGTTCCTAAAATCAAAACTCCCGTTAACTTAACAATGCATGAAAGTGTTGTCACGACAGAGTGTCGTGAGATTGGGTCCGTATCAGGATTTAACAAGCTATATTTAAGCAAACGATTGCCATGCCTTAGGAGGTGGTTAGTATGACTGAACCACGAAAACTAAGCGAAAAACATGCAGTACGGCAACTATTAGAGACAGGGCAGATAACCATCGAGGAAGCTCTATTCATCCAACGCCTCAGGTAGCTGCCGTAAGGCAGCACCCTTTTAAGGTACCTTTTTTTTTTCTTTATGCGTGAGTTGCCAAGACGATATCATATGACTTCTGAAGAGCTTGGTGATCTGAAGAAAGCAGTCCAAACAGACTTCACCGCCTCACCTCCCGACCCATTTTCCAAGGTAACCAAATTCAGCACTCCAGACGGTACGAGTGTGGCCAGCCATGACGGACTGACGGGTACTTTGTCTGTGGGAAGTACGCGCCACGATCAGCAGGTTGTTTTTGCGGGTTTGGTGGCTACTTTTTACAGATCTAACACTGGCGTAGATTCTGACCTGTCATAAACATTTTTATACTCCAAGTGTTGGGTGCAGTGTATGAAAGCTGCTCTAAGTCTTGTTTTTCTATTACTAGCAAGCATGGTGTACGCTGCCTGTCCTTCAGGTGGGAGTGCTGTGTGTGGTGAGGATGGAAGAACATATGCTAACGCCTGCCAGGCTAAGAGTGCAGGCGTTGATTTCGCTCCAGTAGCGTGTGGCGGCAATCGTGACACTCGCGGAAGAATTGTTGGTGCGGCTGTTGCCTCAACAAAATCGTTAAGCACGTTGAAACGAGCGGCCCAGAGTGCTAATGAGAATTCTATCCGGCGATGCGTGAAAGCAGGCACGCTCTGTGATGCTGCGGTCACAAAATCAAAGAATGCCAAGAAAGCGTATCTTGCGGGATACGCAGCAAAGGCTGAAACCGTTCTTGGACAACTCAAGGTGCGTGTTGATAAATTAACATTAGGAGCTGCTGCAAAGGCTTCGTTTGCTCAACGCGTGGAGACGTTGCTCGTTACAGTGAGGGCCAATCGCAAACTGGCAGAAGACCTTCCACTCACTGCTCCTGCTGAGGATGTTGTAGCCATCAACAAAGCGCTTGCTGATGGTGTGGTAGAGTTGAATGCGATTAACCTTGAATCCCAGGCGGCGGTAGCCACCCAGGCCATCGCTGCGCGTGTGGCCAAGTATGAAGAGGTTGTGGGGAAGATCCAGGCGGTCGTGGTGTTGAAGAAGAGTTTCAATGAAAGTTTTCAAAAAACTATTGATGATATCAATCTGAAAATTCAAGAGATGAAGGCTGCGCAAACATCCTTCCCTGCGCTGATCCTGAGCCAAGATCCTACGTTGAAAAAGGAAGCGGCAAGTGTTCGCTCTTTGGTGAGGGGTACGGGATCAAAGATTAAGTCTTTGATTAGTAGGTTGAACGCTGCCATCAAGGCCCACAATAGGGCTATCGAGAAACAGAAGAAAGCCGCGCAATAAGTTCTTTGGTTTTTGGCTTGAAATTGTGTCCTGCTCCTTGGATGAGGATGAACTTTGCTTTAATTTCCTTGGCCAACTCTTTAGCATCCGTATACGGGATGGCGCTATCCTTGCTTCCGTGGATGATGAACACAGGTTTTCTGTATTTTTTTAAAGATCTTTTCACGCTTAGCGAGAAGAACTCGTCATAGAATGCTTTCCTGAGTTTTTTCTTGTGTACCCACTCTCCTGGCCGAGAGTACGTGATGTGTTTGTTCTCCCAGAAGCTCTTCACCTGGCGTGCGGTGAAGTCATAGTTAACGCCGGTGTCCAACTCATTGATCATGCCTAGTAATACTAGTTTGCTTACTCTCCTATCCTTGTGTGCGTAGAGTGCTGCGTCTATCGCTCCTGTGCTGTGTCCTACCAAAACCAATTTTTTGTAGGAATAGTTTTTTTCCAAGAAGTTTATGGCGTACTTTACCTCTTTAACTTCTTGACTCATGAGTTTGTCAGAAAACTTGCCTTCACTTGGAGGTACGCCGCTAAAGGCAAAGCGCAGGCATAAGAATCCTTTTTTGGCCATGGCAGTACAAACGCGTTTGGCCGTGCCTTCCATGCCGCCAGGAAACCCATGCAAGAACACTATGGCGGTGGTGTATTTTTTTGGTTCGTGCACCACGCCCTGCAAGAGCTCTCCTTTATTGTTCTTAAAACTCACCATCCAAAGAAGGTGTATTGCAGGCTTATTAATGCTTCCGCTAGATGCCGGTTAGGGCCATGTATTGAGAAGCTATCTGGGTCAGGAGTTTTCGCTGCTTTTTTTCTGACTTTTGTGTTAACTGTATGACTGCGTCGTACCTGTCTCCTTTTAGTTGTTTGTCTAGCTGGGTGAGGAGGGTGTTAGCACCTATCCATTGTGGGTCTTCTTCTGCACCGAAGGCCCAATGTCTCCTATCGAGATGGGTGCACATTTGTGAAAGTGCCAGACTGGGCATGTTTATTTCAGGGTTTGTTTGGGTTCCTGCATACACTAACGCTCTGTTTTTTTGTTTCACGTACGCGATGACGGGGTCTTTTCTCAGGATATAATGCCAATCCTTCCGGGCAGTATGTGGGCCAAGCCTGTCTATTCTTCGTGGAAATTGGGAGATTTGGGCTAGCTCTCGGTGCAGCAGGGCTCTTTTCGCGTGATGAGAGAACCACTGCTCTTTATCTGGTGAATCTTTGTGTTTTTTGTAGAACGCCTTCCACGCGTTCCAGTATAGAATTTTTCCTGCTTCTTGGTAGAAGGCATCGGCTTGGAGCTCATCTTTTCTGGCAGCATTGGCCAATCTGTTGAGTTTTGTTCGGGAGTTCTTGCTTTCCTTTTGTAGTCTTTCTCCTTGGGAAAACAATCGTTCTGCGGATTCTTGCAGAACTCTCAAGTTGAAGAATACTAGGTGTCCATCATTGCTAGATGCTGCATTACGTTCTGTCCAGGTGTTATATTTTTGGAGGTTTGTTGAGGCAACAACGCCGTACGTGATGGACTTGCCAAGAACTGTTTCTTGGGCGAGTATGCGTTGTTCTAGTCGTGGAGCTTTTTCTGGTACGTGCTGACAACCTAGCGTGGCCAGTAGGCCTGCTATCAGAAGTATTTGACTCATGGCTCCCTATCTTCACTCATTCTAATTTCGATAGAGGTTTTGCTTAAAAGGATGTGCATCCTCTGTATGGTAACGTTGCGTATTAGTTTTGACTTTACTCAGGAGGGGATATAATTCCTTTATCTTTGAGATGACTTACCCTCTTAGTATAGTCTTTCTTCCCATACCACGGGATGAAAATTCCTACTCTTTTGTGCATGCACCATGGTTCCACTAGCCGTCTTGGAGGGTTGATACATTCAGGTGCTATCCAATCCTTTACTTGTTTATTGATTCCTAGTATCATGTCGCACAGTTTGTGATCGGCCGTTGCTAGTACCGGGAAATACTTACCCAGGAGGTAGGCCCGAGTTGCGATCTTTACATCGGTTCGGTCGCTGAATTTATTGCCCGCCACGCCGTGTTGTATAGCCATGTGGTGAATGTATTCGTATGCTTCATCAAAATCTACAGGGTACGCTCTTATACTACTCTTTACCAAGCCCGTGAGAGTCTTGTCATTGTATAAAGCATTGATTCCCCACATTTCGGAGGCTACTGCGTCATCAGTGACTGCCATTCCTTTCTCAAGACTTAGTACTAAGTCCTCACGGTGCGCACTTTTTTGGGCCGGATCGCCGTACTGGATATCGAGTATGCTGGTGTCAAAAACAACATCATACCGTTCTACCAGTTCAGAAAAAATGTAGTGTCTTCCGAGCTCGTACACCGATTTCTCTCTTTTTACTGTCCAGTTTGGCCTCCACCCACTCATAGAGCGTATATGCGGGGGAGACTTAAAAGTATGCGGGGGTGTTTTCAGAAAGCGTTGCTAATATTCTAAGATAAGTATCACTCTTGACGTAGGTCTTTTTCTGTCCATCGTCCTTGTACGTAGCCCACTCTGATAAGGTCTTTCCATTATCCATCATTCTTTCCGTCATCGAGAAAGTCGTCCATTTTGAGGTAGGTTACGCCGTGTTTTCTTTCCTCAAGATCAAAGGTTCCTTTGCTTTTAAGGAATCTCCGACGTTGTTTACAGTCGGTTTTTCCGATGAAGGGAACAAAGGCTGCCATTTCTTGCTCAAAATACCACGGTTGCACCGCTCTTCCCATACTTAAGACGTAGTCCGGGGCATTGCCCTCCAAAAAATCTTTGTTGAACTCTACCAAAGTCTGGCACAATTTTTTATCTCCAGACACTAAAACAGGCGATTTAAGGTCATTGCCAATGATGCCTAGTGCTGCGACCTCAAGATCGGTCCAGTGATTGAAACTGTTAGGGAGAACAACCCCTGCCTTCTTCGCATATGTGTACAAGTGTTCAATAAGACGGTAATACTCCAAAGGAACGTTGTTGTCAACTCGCCGAGAGATGTGACGAAGCATCCGGCCCAGCCTTGCGGGTTCCACATAGTCCAACAAACTTCTGGCTTCTACGAGTACGTTACCCGCGGAGTGCATGCTTTTTCGATACTCAAGAGTTTCTAACAGGGTACGTTGGTAGTGCAGCATAACTGGTTGTGGAGCGTTGGTGGCATCAAGCATGGATGTGTCGAAAATGACATCATGATTGCGCGCAAGATACTCCAAGCTGACAATGACTGTCCAGTCATCTAGATCGAAATCGTTCTCGTCTTCACTCATAGTCTTACTATTGGTAACTCTTTTAAAAGTGTTAGGGAGGGTAAGGTGCCCCTGGAGGGAACCGGTCAGATTTGTTCGGTTCCCCAGGAATGGTGATGTCAAGAACGGGTCCGGGTTATGCGACTACTTTCTTTTTTTGCAGCAATGCCTTGGAGACTGCCATGTCCACATCGATAAGTTTTTGCACGATGGGGCTGTCCTGGTTGAGCTTGTAAAGTTCTGCTCTTCCTACCCTTCTTGTTTTCCTTACCAAGCCGATCTTGGTGACGTGTGGCCAGAACTGGTGGATGGTGGTCCAGCCAACGCTTGCTCCTTTGGCAATGTCTGTCAAGCTGTAATCAAATTCTTGGTTGTCTAGGAGAAAGTCGACTACTCTCAAAACAGGCGCGTCCCCAAATACCAAACTAAATGAGCTCTTTTCCATATTGTTCATTATGGAGAGCTTATTTATATACTTTGCGGTATTTTAAGCTCTTGAAAAAGGACAAAGGTTTTTGTAGTTGTTTTGCTTACAGAGGTGCGTGAATCTAGAAAAGATCATTCTTCGAAAACTCTTTCGTAGGCGAATCATTGGGGGAAAGCATACGGCCTTGGAACATGTTACTGCTTCAATCCCTAAGAATCTCCATAAGGACGCGAAAAAGGATGCGGAAAAACTCATCAAGAAAGATTTGATAAAAAAGAAGCCGACGGGGTACGGCCTTCACATTAGTCTCAACCCTGACAAACTCGATGATATCCTTCAAATACTTGAGGAAGAATAATACTTTCTCGTTAGGGCTCTCTTTAGTTAGTAAATAATTTACCCCGTTGGGATCAGGGTGCTGGCATCAGAACTTCTTAGGTGAATAATTGGGTGATTTTGGTCATATTCTTGACAAGATGAAGGTAGCTCCCGAAACCCTAATCGGTTAAGAGGGAAATCCCTACAAGCGCGGTTCCCGATGTGAATATGGCTACTGCAGTCGCCCTCATGACTCCATTTAGACACCTATGTACAAAATTCGGCGGGCAGCCTGTACCTATTTCACTATCAACCCCCGTCGCCTTCAGAAATAACCAGCACGTACTAAATCAAGCATATATGGTCAAGGGAACTCGCGTTCTCGCAGCTGTTGATTTGGACCAAAAATTGTTTTTTGGAAGTATAGATTTTGAAGAATCCCAAAAAGACGATGAGCTACTAGGGGACCTTGATGATTTCTTTGAGGGATTAGGGGATCCAATAGTTAATGAAGTTCAAACCTCCCGGTAGATCCTGACCAAAGTAAACAATCCAGTGATTACGTACTCGTTTTCTTAAGGACCTATCTTTGTTTTCCTGGATGATAAGGACCGGTTCCCCAGATTGACGATAGCTTTAATAATGAGCAAGCGCTTGATAAGGATATGGCAACGAAAACAGTCACTATTACCGAAGACGAGTACGAATACTTCAAAAGATTGGAGCAGGCTGCCCAGGAAGAACTCTTGCTAAGCGTCAAGAGAGGCTTGGAAGACGGAGCAAAGGGAAAAATCAGAGAGCGCTAAGCTTTTGCCTAATGATTTCTTTATACTTATCAAGATCGTCCTTTATTTGATCAATCGTATCTTGTTGTGCCTTCTTATCGCTAATCGTCACAAGCAAAACCGCATCAAGTTTTTCATACACTAAAAAGAATGCTCGATACTTGCCAAACTTTTTCTCCCGGAAAAAAGGATAGCCTAGAGGTCGCCCAACCTTCCAAGATTCCTTCAACTGCTTGACAATGTCATTCATTTCATCGCCATACTCTTTTTGGAGAATTCTTTCCCACGTGTCATACTCTTTCGTAGAAAAAACGCGCACCATGAAGGCTGCAAGAATTCATGTTTATTAAATTCTTCCCATAAATAATACGCCCCCTGAAAAGAGGCGTTGTTTAGTCTTGGGATTTCATACGTGAATAATCAGAGGATTGTTTGGGTCTTTTTGATGCGCATATTCTTAAAGCAAGAGCCACTTATTGAGGGTATGGTACCTGATAACACAAACCATGTGAATGGAACTGTGCGCCGCGTTGCTTACAGCGGAAATAGCATTACCTTCTTAGTTGAGGGACAGGAGGATATCCTCTTTCTAATGAAGGGAACAACTCCGCCGCTTCTTAATGGGTGGCACGTAAGTGGATATGTGTGTAAGGACGCACAACTTGGCGATCCAAAAAAGGGTTTCGAGATTGTCGAAATGAATTGCCATGAACAAGAGGGAGGCCCTGTTGCCTACCAGTACGAAAGAGATCCTTTCGGATAGACTAGAGGACTTCTTGCAGTAGAATTTTCCATACCTCTCAACTAAACAATCAAGTGTGATTGTTACACTTTTCTTAAGGATCCCTACTCTTCCTGGAGGATAAGGACCGGTTCCCCGTTTGGTGTTGATCTGGGGGAACCGATCAGATTTGCTCGATGCCCCTGGAGAGATTTGAACTCTCGACCTACGGCTATCCTAAACCGTCGGCGGCCATATAAGACCGTCGCTCTCACCAAGCTGAGCTACAGGGGCATGGTAAGGAGAACGCTTTCTACTGTATTTAAAGCTATCTCGGAGATTTTCCGAAAAAAGAACCGAAAGACATATAAAGAATTCCCGTGTATATACATGTAATGACAAACACTATGTTGAGCGTGCGCGTCGACACCGCACTCAAGCGTAGGATGCGAGGAAGGAAAGAGATCAATTGGAGTGAGGTCATCAGAAATTCTATAGAAGAAAAACTGATCGAACATCATCACGTTGACCGAGATAAGGCAAAGCAAGCCGTCAGCAGAATGGACTGTGCTTTGCGGAGCAACACATTCGTCTTCGAAAAAGGTAGCCTGGAGGTAATCAAGGAATGGCGAAGGAAAAGAAGGTAGTGGACGCTTCGGTTTTGGTGAAGCTCTTTGCCAAAGAAGAAGGAACTAATAGTGCGCGAGATTTACGCGCAAAACATGTTGCTGGTGAAATAGTTCTCGTGACTACCTCTCTCGCGTTCCTGGAGGTAATGAATGGGTTAAGGTACGCTCGCCATCGCACCGGAAGCTTACAAAAACATAGTGCTGATCTGTGGGATCTATCCCTTGTCGTGCCTACCCTATCCAAAGAAACCATGGCCAGAACGGTCGCGATTGCTGAGGAGTTATCGCTTAGCGTGTACGACGCACTATATCTCGCTACCGCTCGCAACCTGGGTTGTTCTTTAATAACTGCGGACAAAGCGCTGGCACAACACCCTCCAGCAACGCTGCTTTAATATAGGGGTGCTATGCTCTTCCCTTCATGGGCGACGTCATCAGAGATATCATTCTTGGTGGACAAGATGGGTTAGTCAATGTGCTCGGCCTAGCTCTTGGCGTGGCGGTGGCTACCCAGACTACTCAAATGGTGCTCGTCTCTGGGTTGGTGGGAACGTTTGCCGAAAGTATCAGCATGGCGGCAGTTGCGTATACGGGCTTTAAGGCAGCAAAGGACGTCAATCGCTCTGCAAGGGGAAGAGTGAGAAAGTTCATGCTCAAAGAATACGGCCACCCTGTTCACAGCGCAGTTTTGGTAGGTCTTGCGTCGTTGATCGGAAGCCTCATTCCGCTAATACCTTTCTTCTTCATGCCTGTTCAGCAAGCCATGTATGGGTCTGCGGGCCTGTGTGCTGTCATACTCTTCATACTTGGATCCTATGAAGGAAAGCTCGCCAAAAGGGACACCACCCGCGCAGGCGTTGAGTTGCTGATCATCGGCATGCTGGCCGCTCTAGCAGGCTTTGTTATCGGGCTAGTGATCAAAAACATTTTTATATAGGCAAATCTGGCCCGTTCTATGTTCAAATGGTATGGTGTAGTGGGCTTGCTTATGATGTTGTTTGTCCATGTGAACTACGTTCTGGGCATCCAACCGTTCGCTAGATGGTATTTTCTTATCGTCTGGGTGGGCTACATTCTTTTGGTGGACGCAATCATCTACCAACTCCATCATAGCAGCTTACTTACCAAACGACCAAAAACGTTAGTAGGTATTGCTATTACTTCTGTTGCTATCTGGTGGCTTTTCGAGTTGGTCAACCTTCGTGTTGCTAACTGGGGCTACCATGGCGAGGTCGGCATAGCTGCAGTAGGTAGTGTTGCGTACAAGACAGTCATGTTTGCCACGATGCTTCCTTCATTCTTTGAGACTGTAGAATTGTTCAGAACTTTACACTTGTTTGATGACAAAAAACTTCGCCATAAGCACAAGATCACTAAGAAGGGCTTGCACGCCATGATGTTGGGTGGCTTGTTGTGCTTAATCCTTCCTTTAGTGTGGCCTTCGGTGTTCTTTCCTTTAGTGTGGCTGACGTTTTTCTTGTTGCTAGACCCAATTAACTTTTTGAATAAAGAGCCAAGCATCATCCAGCATTGGAGGGATAGGAGGCTTGCCATTCCGTTAGTGTTAGTGTGCACGGGTCTTACGTTAGGATTCTTGTGGGAGTTCTGGAATTACTGGGCTCCTCCTGCCACTAAATGGTTCTACAACATTCCGTACTTAGGATTTTTTAAGATCTTTGAGATGCCCATTTTAGGATATTTTGGGTATATCTTTTTTGCATTCGAACTGTATGCTATGTACTTCTTTTTTAGGAGTTTGTTCAAGCACAGAGAAAAGTTGTTGACGTAAGGGGATGTTCTAATTTGTTGAGAAAATCTATTGCTGGTTCATCAAAGCCTAAATCATACATTTACAGGCCTAGCCTCTTCCGTGCTTGTTCTTCGGTAAGAAACTTGCCGGCTTTAATTCTTTCCCTGGCTTTTTCTATCGCCTGCACTGCTTCTTTGCTTAGTTTTGGCTGCTTGCTGGCGTTTTTTGCAATGAACACTACTTTCTTGATTACTTCGTCATAACTCTCGTTTTTGTATTCTCGGAACTGGTCAAGTTCTCCTTTAGTGTCCTCTTGGAGTTTTATAGTTGTGGCCATGAGTATACCTCCGTATACCAAAGTATAAAAGCTTTGTGGTTTTAGGATGCACAGAAATTAGCCCATAATCAACGGGCCAGTATGCCGTTCAGCACATTTTGTACTGATATCTTCTTGTTCCATGCCCTCTGATGTTTCTTCCATGAATAATTCGCCAAGTTCTTCGTCACTCATTTTGTTCCTCCACCATGCGCCGACCGGGAATCGAACCCGGGACTGAGCCTTGGCAAGGCTCTATTATGCCACTTAACCATCAGCGCGTATTCTTGTAAGGTGCTTGCTGCCTTTTTAAAGCTTGCTCCAGCTTTATAACTCAACCCGCACTTTTAAGAGTATGAGTAAAGACCTCAGTAAGGGGGATAGGTGGATTACGGTAGGAGTGGTTTCAGTAGCGTTAGCTGCCATCATTGCTGCACTGACTGTAAAGAGCCCCGCACCGGCCCCTCCTCCGAAGCCTCGCCAGCCAGTGGCGCAGGAGGTACCCTCAACATTCTCACCTCCCACGAGTGTTTCCCTTGTTCCTGCCTATGACTTCGAATGTCATGTTGTGCTCAAACCTAAGGGTTTTTACAGACGCAATGATGAGGACGATATTGTCAGGCGTGTAGAAGATTTTTACAAACAACAAGGAATTGCCCTGGACGTGCAATTACACGAGAGCATGGCTACGGTTCCTAAAGACAGAAACACGAAGAACCAGTTTGTGCTGCAAGAGCTCAACTCACAGGAAGCGTATGACAAGATAATCGTACCTGCAAAGGAGAAATTGACCCAACAATACAATGAACTAGCAAAGGCATATGACCGTATAGAGAAAATGGGGAAAGGAAAGGAGTCTAGTGCTTACTACGATGCCATACATGCGGTGACCAGAAGAATGGTTGAGATAAGGGCTCAACTAGGAGACCTGGAGGACTACAACTACCGACTAGCACACACGACTGAGGGGGGTGCCAATGTGGAAACAGGCACGGGCTACCTTCTTGATCCTACCATCCTGCAACTTAGGGAGATCCATGCTAACATTTCCGATCTTTTTAGTATATCTGCAGGCAAAAAAACCAGCAATTGGGCAGAAAGAGAAGGCGCTCTTGTCGTAGCGCACGAAACTGGCCATTTTCTGAGATTAATCCACACTTTTGAAGACGATGAATTGGCGAACACGGTGAATGGCGTGACGAACTTCATGAGTTATGAGAATGCAACTCTTAACCATCCTGTGGGGTTTGTAGCTGCTCCGAAGCAAGTTCGTCAGTTGCAAGATTACAAGAAGGCTCACGGCATGCGGTAAACTTTCACAACCTTTATATTAGCTCTTACACCTGCTTAGGGTATGTCTCAAGATAAGTGGTACGAACAGGATGACGGTCCGCCTGATGCTGTACAGGCAGGCAAAAATGTAGGAAGGTCATCCCTGCAACACGGCTGTGGATATCTAATGACCTTAGCCACCCTTATCTTGGGTGGTTTGTTAAACGCGATATTGAGATTTTCTCTTTTACCTGATCCCAAGTTTTCTGTTAAGAATAGAACTGCGCAGGTGGTTGGTAGAGTGGTGAAGGATGGCTGGAAGGACGTTGGGGGTGTGGGAAGGACGTATACTGCGTCTGTGCTATCGTCTTTTCAAGGGAAATCTCAAGAATTTCCTTTTGCGTTTGTAGACTCTCCAGGGGCGTTGAAAAGTTTGGACGATCTTTTTGATCCTGGAGATTATGTTGGCGTGCGATTTCGTAGGGGTCAAGTCTTAGATGACGGTACCCTTGTGGTGCGAGTTTATGGTGCTAAAGAATATTAGCGTAGCGAGAACGTTATGAGCCTCTTAGTTGTGTGATGGTTTGTCGGATGTCGTTGTTTAGCTTTCCAAGATCTTGTTTCATTTTTGTTAGCATTTGTTCTTCGTTGATTTGTTTTGCGAGTTCTGCAAACGCTTTCTTGGTGGCGGGTATGTCTCCGTTCATGGCTGCTTCTTGGATGTTGTCTCGGGTTTGTACCATTCTCTCTCCGTTTTGGTTGATTCTTGCTGCTTCTTCTTTGAGTCTTGCCACGGGTAGTTGTTTGGATACTTGGGTGAGTTTTTGTGTGATCGTCATCATTTTGGTGTATATGGGATCAATTTTGAGGAGTACTTTTTGGTTTACTATGATGTTTAGTTTTTCGAGTGTTAGTGTTTTTACGATTTTTTTGGTTAGTGCTTTGTAGGATACTACTAGTTCGTCTAATTCTGCTTTGGCGCTTTCAAGTTTGAAGTTCTCGAGTTCTTCCTTAAAGGCTTCTAGTTGTTCGTTTGTCTCTTGTATTTGCAGGCGTGCACTTGCTTGCTGGGCGTCTGTTGCTTTGTTGTCTTTGAATATGTTTGTGAAGCTTTCGTCTAAGTGTTCGAGTCGGCCTTCTAGGCCGGGTATGCGTGAGTTGAGTGCGTTGATTGCGGCTCTGTTCTGTTCTCGCGTGTTGAGGGTGGTGAAGGTGTGGCTTACTTCGGTGGTTTTTGTTGCTTTCACCTCTATCTCGCCTGTTTCTTCTATTGCGCCTTCTTTTTCGATGCTTATTGTGTATGTTCCTTCTACGATGTGGGTGAGGAGAGCTTGTCCTTCATCGTCTGTATTGGTGGTGGCCATTACATCGTCTCCTTGTAGTAGGAGTATGGTGGCTTGTGCTAGTCGTTGCTGGTTTTCTTTGTTTGTAACGTGTATTGCTATGTTTCCTACCTTGCTTTTTACTTGGAAGGTGTGTTGGGTTGTGTCTCCGGGTGTGAGTTTGACGGTCTCGCTTGTTTCTTTGAACATTTTGCCGGTTACTTTTATGGTGTGGGTGCCTGAGGGTATTTCGGGTATTACGTATTCTCCGTCTACGAAGCTAAATTCTTCATCGTCAACCAGTATGCGTCCTACAGGGACGTTTTCGTCGTTGTGATCAAACACTATGTTTGTGATGAGTTTTGATGGTTTGAGTTCTAGGGTGTATTTTTTTTGTACAGTGCCGTCTTTACTTATCTCAAGGGTGTCTTCTTGTGTGATGTAGATGTTGCTTTCGTCTTCGATGACGATGTCGTATGTTCCCACTTTGAGGTCTGTGTTGGTGTCTGTGGTTGTCTCTTCTTTGGTTGCTTGATGTGTTAGGGTTATGAATCCGTTGGTTATTTTCGTGTCAGACTTGTCAACGATGTTTAGTTCTAGTGTTCCTTTATGCGGGACGATGGTTAGTTTCTTTGTGGCGTCTTGTTGTGTTTTGTCTATGTTGAAGGTGCCGGTGAATCCGTCATAATCTTTTTTTGTCACGACTACTTTGTTTGTGCCTAGTGGCATGTTGAAGGTGGTTTCTCCTTCGATATTATGGCCGTTGAAGGTGACTTTGATGTTGGCGTCTACGATTTCCTCTTCGGCGGTGGGTGCTAGGTTTATTCTTACTTTCTCTTTTACTATTGGGATGACTAATGGCTCTTCTGATACGAGGAGTACTTTGCTGTACGGTTCTGTTACTTCTTGATCGACTTTGATGGTGTAGAATCCTTTGAGAAGCTCGAGGGTTGCCTCTCCGTTAGATCCGGTGGTGGTTTCTCCTACTATGTCTTCTCCTAGCAAAGCTTTTATTTTTGCGTTTTCGACGGCATCTCCGAAGTCGTCTTTTACGGTTACCTGTACTGTTAGGCTTTCAAACTCTACACCGTCCCCGAGGTCTCCTACGTCAGCGATGTCTGAATCAAAATCAAGATCGAATCCGTCTCCTATTTGTTCTTCTTGGCTTTGTTTTAGTTCTAGTGGGATTTGGGTGCTTATCGTGTCGCCTTCTATGAGGCTAAAATCTATATCTTTCGTTACAAATCCTGTTTTGGTGAATGAGGCGATAAGTGTTATGGGTAGGATGCTGGGGATCACGGGTGTGCTGAACTGTCCTTCTTTGTCTGTGACTCCTGCTGCGATCGTTTGTCCGTCTTCTGTGATGACTACTTCTACGTTTTCTTCGCCAACTCTACCACCCACTCCGGTTACTGTGTAATCGACTTGTTGCGTTGTCAGGTCAAAGTTTATGGTGTCATCGAACGTTGCTAGGTTGAGTGTTTCTTTGAAGGGGTTGTACCCGTCTACTTGTGTGGTGAAGGTTAATTCTTTTTCTGGTAGCACGACTTGTCCATTGGAATGGAACTCGGTCAGTCTTACTTTGTTGTTTAGCACGGCTACGAGCGCTTCTACAGGGCCTTTTGGTCCGAAGGTGTTTACCGTGACTTCACGTGGTGGGTGTATGTTTGCTACGACAACGTCATTGTTGGCAAAAGTCTCTACGGTTATTGGCGCGGCGGTGTCTCCTAATGCGCTTGCTTCGACGATAATTTCTTCCGCTGCATCGTAGGGTATGTAGAAGGATGCGTGTCCGGAAATGTTTGTTTCTTCAGTT